>PKZN01000026.1 GCA_003133075.1 Acidimicrobiaceae bacterium
TGCGCCTCGCCGATGAACACTTTCGAGCCGGTGAGGATCCAGTCGTTGCCGTCACGCGTGGCGGTCGTGGTGATCGACCTCGCCGGATCACTGCCCCCCGCCGGTTCCGTCAGAGCGAAGAACACTCGCTTCTCCCCGCGCAGCGCGGGATAGAGGAATCGTTCGCGCTGTTCGGGCGTCGCGTCGTAGAGCTGGGCAAAGCCCGAGGGCCCAAACGCTCCGAAACACGGGGTGTAGAGACCCGCTCGGTGCTGGGACATCTCCATCGCGAGCAGCGTCATCGTCACCGTGTCGAGCCCCGGTCCACCGTGCTCGGCGGGCACGTCGTAGTTATAAAGACCCATGGCCTTGGTCTCCTCGACGAGCCCGGCGAGGGTGTCCGCGTCGACTTCGCTCTCGTCAGGATCGAGCGTCTCTTCGAGCGGGAGAATCCGCTCAACGACGAAGGTCCGCACCCGCTCGCAGAGATCGCGCTGAGTTGAGGTGACGCCCATCATGAGGGTCCCCGTTGCGCCACGGTGTGACCGTCGCGACGGAGGAAGGGATTCGTCGCGTCGAATCGATCGGGGAAGGCACTGCGTTCGTGGTACAGCGTGAAGTAGTTATTGGTGCTGACGTAGGTGAAGTCCACCTCGCGCGGCGCCCTCTCCTCCAGCACCGCTTGGAGCTCACCACGAAGTCCCGTGGGTGAACGCCCACCCGCCATATGGACGCTCACCAGGGCGTCGGCCCCATCGCGCAGCGCGAAGACGCCCGTGTTGACGGGTACCGTCGTGAGCGTCGAGGCATCGAGTCGTCGCCAGGGGCGGGTCATGGCCGTGGACCATCCTTCGTCACGTCGAGCAACTCCGTGGGGATTGGCACCCGGCGTGATCGGAGGTACTCTCCCAAACTCTTGGCTTGGGCGTCCGGGCGCGTCGACGCCGCCACCCCTTCACCGAGGATGCCGCGCACCACGAAGTTAAGCGCGCGTAAGTTGGCCAGGTCGTAGCGATCGATTACCAGGTCCGTCGCTTCGGGGATCAACTCGCGCACCTTCTCGACAGTGAGATATTGACGAAGCCAGTCGTAACTCTCGTCACTACGCGCCCAGACACCGATGTTGGCGTTCCCACCCTTGTCGCCCGATCGCGCACCCATGATGCGTCCGAGGGCTTCGACGGACGTGGGTACCTCACTCCAGTCCCGCTGCGGCCCGACGGCGCTGGACGTGAAGTTGCCCGCCGGCGGCCCCGCGGCGGCCGGTGCGCAGTTCAAGGCGCCCACCTCCTCGCCCGCCACGAACACTCGCTGAGTGATGAGTTCGGCGGGGATCAACGCGGGCCACATGACGGCGAACTCATTCGCCTGCGCGGCCACCACGTCGTTGTAGCTGCCGGGGTAGAGCGCCAGGCCGATTCCGTTGACCCCGGCCGCGAAACGTTTGCCGACCTTGTCGGCGTCGTGATCCTTCACCGTGATCAACAGTCGCGCGGTCGCTTCGGCGTTGGTGGCGGCGTCCTCGTGGTCGCTGCGGACGAGGCGGACGTCGACCTCTTCGAAGTTCTCCCGCCCCCCGACCGCGGCGAACACCGCGTCGGTGGCGAAGGCGGCCTTCTGCTCGATGTCGAGCCCGGTGAGCATGCAGGCGTAGGTGTTGCGAAAGCCGCCTTGGAAGTTGATACAGACCTTTAGTTGGTCCGTCGGCGCCGAACCTCGCTGTCCCGATAGCCGCACCCGGTCGTTGCCTTCATCTCGCACCTCCACCGAGTCGAAGTGCGTGATGACGTCGGGGTTGAGGTAGGCGGGCCGGTCGATCTCGTAGAGGAGCTGCGCGGTCACGGTGCCGAGGGACACCTCTCCCCCGGTGCCGGGATGCTTCGTGACGACGAAGGAGCCGTCCTCGTCGATCTCGGCGATCGGGTAGCCCGGGTGCAGGGGCTGTTTGATCTCCTGGAAGAAGGAGTAGTTGCCGCCGGTCGTCTGCGCGCCACATTCGAGGATGTGCCCCGCCAGTACCGCACCGGCGAGCTTGTCCCAGTCGTCTCGCGCCCAACCGTAAGCCCACGCCGCCGGTCCCACCACGACCGAGGCGTCGGTGACGCGTGGACAGATCACCACGTCGGCGCCCGCGTGCAGGGCGTCGACGATCCCCCACGCGCCCAGGTAGACGTTGGCCGTGAGCGGTTCGACCTCGCGCTGCGCCAAGGATTCGCCGGTGTCGATGTTGTCAAGCGTGATGCCCGAACCCATGAAGTCACTGAGGCGGTCGAGCACGTTGTCGCCCTCGACGTGCGCGATGCTCGGCGCCAGGCCCAGACTCGTGGCGAGGGTCCCGAGGTCGTGCGCGAGACCGGCCGGGTTGAGCCCCCCGGCGTTCACCACGACCCTGATACCCCGATCGAGGCAGGTCCCGAGGACCATCTCCATCTGGGTCAAGAACGTGCGCGCGTACCCTTCGTCGGGACGGCGCTGACGGGTCTTATAGAGCAGCAGCATGGTCAGTTCCGCGAGGTAGTCACCCGTCAACACGTCGACGGGACCACCCTCGACCATCTCGCGCGCGACGCCGAGGCGGTCACCCCAGTAGCCCGAGATATTGGCCACGCGCAGCGGTGCGCTTCGACTCACGACAGCGCCCCCTCGGCGAGCCACGTCAACGGTACGTCGATGGTCGCCGTTCCCTCGACGCAGGTTTCGTTATCCGACTCGCGCGTCTCGATGAGCTCGATGTCAACGAGCGCGCGTCCCTCGTCGCCGGCGCGCACGCTGGTGACCGCGCCGACGGTGGTCAGCGCCTCACCGGCGACCGCGAAGCGTCGCACGCGAAGTGACAGATCCACCAGACGCGCGTCACGTCCGGCCCAGTCGGTGCAGTACTTCGTTAAGAATGCGCCGTGGAGATGACTCTGCACCAGTACGTCCGGGTAGCCCTCCTTGACGGCGTAGTCCTTGTCGTAGTGGATCCGGTGGGTGTTCCACGTCGCGGCACTGTAGCGAAACACCTGGGTGATGGAGGTCTGGTTGGTCTGTGCCTCCAGCGCGCTGCCCGTGCGTAATTCCTGGTGCGAGGTCATATCGTCAGCCCCCTAGCGCAGCAGCACGGTACGGACGCTTCGCAGAAGCTCATCCCCCGCGTCGTCGAGGTAGTGGTCGGCGTAGCGCGCGACGAGCATGAGACCCTGGCGTGAGTCACGCGGCGTCACGTCGAGCAACACCGTCCGTCGAGTGATGAGCGCGCCCGCGACGACGGGTCGCGTGAAGTGCATCTCTTCGCCGCCGCCCATCACTCGCACGCCCTTCGCGGGAACGCCGGGCAGGTGCGTGTCGGCTTCCGTGCCGTCTTCGCGAAGCCGGTCGTACGGTGCGCCCTCGGTCCAACAGATCACGCCGGGAAGAAAGTTCGGCGGGGCCACGACGTTGGCGTACCCCAAGCTCTGCGCGTAGGCGGCGTCGTGGTAGAGCGGGTCGCGCTCGCCCACCGCCGCCGCGTACCGNNAGCGGATCGAGCGGTGGATGCCCGCTGAGGCGAACGGGTGAGCCGAAGGTGTAGGTGTCGACATCGTCCGCACCAACGACGTGTCGCAACATCGGTACCACCCGCGTCGACTCGTCGTCGACGACTTGGAGGACGGTCTTGAGTTGCGCGCACGGTACGCCAGCGCCTTGGAGCAACGCCACCGCTTCTACCGTGACGTAACGCCTCGTCCAGTCGGTCACGACGTCATCGATCTCCAACATCCGCTGGGCGCGCCCGTGATTGGACGCCAACGTCGGGTCGTCACGCAGGTCCCGTAGATCGATCAGCTCACAGAGACCTCGCCACTGTGGCTCAGAGATACAGAGGATCGCGACCCAGCCGTCGGCGGTGGCGTAGACGTTGTAGGGCGACTCGCGCATGCCGCCGTGACGGTTACCGGTGCGCTCGAACGCGGTCGTGGGATCGGTGAGCCACGCCGCAAAGTTCGACGTCAACGTCGGCAGGGCGGCGTCTTGTAAGGACACGTCGACGTGCTGACCACGTCCGGTGACAGCCCGTTCCATCAGGGACGCCATCACACCGATGGCGAGGTGCGATCCGCCGAGAAAGTCGATGAGCGAGGGACCACAACGAACCGGGGGTCCATCGGGGAAACCATTCACCGACATCACGCCCGAACTGGCCTGGACGGTGAGGTCCATGCCGCGCAACGTCCGATTTGGGCTGTCGGCGCTGTACGCCTTGAGTGAGGCGTAGATGATCCGGGGATTCACCGCGGAGAGGGTGTCGTAGTCGATATGGAGCGACTCGACCGTGCCGGGCGCGAAGTTCTCGATCACGACGTCGGCCATCTCGACCAGTGCGAGGAAGTCGCGGTGGCCCTCGTCGGATTTGAGATCCAGGGCCACCGACGCCTTGCCGCCATTGATGAGTTGGAAGCCCACCGGATCGCCGGCACCCGCCGCTCTGTTAGCGCGCAGCGGCTCGCCACGACCGGGCGACTCGATCTTGATGACGTTCGCGCCTAAGTGCAACAAGAGGTGCGCGCAGTACGGCCCGCCGTAGACCTGACCGAGGTCCAAGACGGTGACGCCTTCGAGTGGACGGGGTAGTTGGCTTTCTTCAGTGCTCACGACGACATTTTCCCACGATTGTGATGACGTGCCATCGCGAGGCGTCGAGGGTTACCCGGGCGCAACGATTGACGGTGGAAGACACCTCGACTCATCGTAGGTACGCGTCCGCGACATCTTCGTACTTGACGTCCTGGGTAGAACCGCTCAACACGACCTCGCCGCGGTTGAGCAGATAGACCGTTGAGGCGAGTTCCAGTGCACGACGTACGTACTGTTCGACGATGAGCAAACTCACGCCCTCGCTCGACAAATGGCGCAGGATCTCAAAGATCTGGTCGACAATCTTGGGCGCGAGTCCGATCGACACCTCGTCAACCAGCACGATCGTGGGCTTAGTGAAAAAAGCCCGCGAGAGCGCGAGCATCTGCTGTTCGCCACCCGACAGCGTCCCCGCGACCTGACTGAGCCGCGCTGCGAGCACCGGGAACACCTCGAGGACCTCATCGACGGCGATGTCGCGCGAGGACGTGGGACGAAAGAGTTCGAGATTTTCTCGCACGCTCAAGGACCGAAAGATCCCGCGTCCCTCGGGAATGAGACAGACCCCGCTCGACGCCCGGCGATGTGCCGGCATGTGCGTGACGTCAACCCCATTTAGCACTATCGTTCCCGAGACCGGCTTCAAGGTGCCCGAGACCAGTCGCATGACGGTCGTCTTGCCGGCACCGTTTGGACCGAGGAGCGCCACCACCGCGCGCGGGGGCACCTCGAGACTCACCTTGCGCAGCACCACCGTGTCGCCGTAGGACGCTTGAACGTCGCGCAGCACCAAGGTAGGAGGTTCGCCGGGTATCGCCTCGGGCGTCGCGACGTCGAGGGCGCTGTCCTTCGGCGACGTCATGCCTGTAGCACCGTGTCGCCGAGGTAGGCCGCCTGCACGCTGGGTGAGAGTCGAGCTTCCTCGGGCGTCCCCTGATAGATCAGGCTCCCAAAGTCCAGTACGTAGAGCTCGTCACACACGTTCATGGTGAGCGACAGGTCGTGTTCGATGAGCAAGATCCCGATGTCGCGTTCGGCGACGACGCGTCGAAGCAGCGCACCGAAGTCACTCGTCTCTTGTGCGTCGAGACCGGAGGAGGGTTCGTCCAACAACAAGATGGTGAATCGACCCGCGAGACATCGCGCGAGTTCGACGAGGCGACGCTGACCAGTCGGTAGCGTGCTGACCGAACGATGCGCGAGCGCTTCGATGCCCACTAACGCGAGCGCCTCGTCACACCGTCCGGCGATCCGTGTCGCCTGCGTTCGTCCCCGAAAGAGGTGGCGCAACACGCTGGCCCCCACGAGACCGCCCTCCGCGCCGATGCGCACGTTCTCCTCCACACTCAACGAGTCACAGAGCTGCACCTGTTGGAACGTTCGTCCGAGTCCGAGACGCGCGCGCGCCGAGGGCCGACGTCCAGAGACGTCTTGCTCACCGAGCAGGACCGTGCCCGAACTCGGCGTGTTCAGTCCCGAACAGGCGTTGAACAAGGTGGTCTTGCCCGCACCGTTAGGACCAATCACGCCGGTCACTCGACCGGTGCGTGCGGTGACACTGACGTTGTCGACCGCCACCAATCCACCGAAGCGAACGACGATCTCCTTGGCGTCGAGCGTGGTCGCCAACCCCACGCGGTCGTCGCTCGCCTCGAGCGACGCAGTCCTCGTTCGCCCCTTACGTGCCGCAGCGGACTCCGCGAGGCGCTCGACGAACTTCGGTCGCTTCGGCACCATGCCCATTGAATACGTCAACGCACCCAGACCGAAGGCCAACTGGAGAATGTTGGTGGCCGACTGGGAAGTGAAGTACGCGGGAATGAGTCCGACCAACAATGCACCGAACAAAGCGAACCACGGCTCCCCGAAGGCGGCGATGACGACGATCACGAAAAGGTTGAGCGACGTAAGGGGCACGAAGTTCTGTCCGGTGGCGGTCCCCAAGGCGCATCCCGATAACGCACCCGCGATGGAGGCGAGGAACGCGGAGAGGCAAAACACGAGGATGCGCGTCACGAGCGTGTTGACGCCGAAGGCCTCCAGGGTGAGCGGGGACTCACCGAGCACCCGCAGCAACCCCCCGAGTCGACCGCGGATCAACCACACGGTGAAGACGGTGGAGAGCACCACGAAGAAGAGGATGAGGTAGTAAAAGCCCCGGTCGCTGCTGACCGGGAGCCAACTGACGTCGGGACGCGGCATCGGGATACCCAGGTTTTCGATGCCGAACATCCACGAGGAGTCGTAGAACATCGTCTGGACCAACAGTCCGAAGCCCAACGTGGCGAGCGCCAAATACAGCCCCGACAGACGCACCGCGGGCAGCGCGAGGAGCGCACCGATCGGGACGACGATGAGACCCGCGAAGAGCAGCGCGAAGAGCCACGGGATGCCCGCGGCAGCGAAGCGCGAGAACGCCACGGCACCGATGGCGGCGAAGGTGATCTGACACAGTGAGACCTGACGTGAGATCCGCACCAACAGGCCCAACGAACTCAACAGAATGACGAAGGTCAACACGCCCATCCACGCGGTGAGGTAGGCGGGGAAGACGAAGGGCACCGCGATCAGCGCGCCCACGACGACGACCGCGCCCGAGAGTTGGAAGGGGATCGGGAGGTTCGTCGGGGCCAACTCGCGACTCGCGCGTCGCGTCGAGGAGTCGATCGAGCGCTGTTGGCGCACGAAGATGAGAACGCCGAAGAGGATGATGAAGGGAATCGCTGACGGTAGTCCGGAGAAGATGTTGACCGACGTGAAGTACTTCGTCGCGAGGCTCGCGGCGACCCCGATGACGATGCCGCCGACCCACGTCCACGGGAGACTCTGGAAGCGACCAATGGCCGCCGCGCCGAAGGCTTGGACCACCAGCAGCGTCAGTGACGTGGCGTCGAGACCCAGATTGGGGGCGAGCAGGAGGCCGGACAGGGTAACGAGGAAGCTCCCGATCACCCACGCCGCTCGGCGCACGGTGATGGGGTTGATGCCCGAGATGGACAGGAGATCCGGGTCGTCAACGACCGCGCGCATGGCCGTACCCAGACGAGTGAACTTCAACATCGCATAGAGCAAGGCGGTCGAGACGATCGATATCGCCACGACGATGATGTCGCTCAGCGTGACGAACGTTCCGCCGATGGCGAAGGTGTGCAGTGAGAGGAACGCGGGGTAGAACGAACCATTCGATCCGTACCACTGCGTACAGGCGGCTTCGATGATGAGCAGCAGACCGACGGTGCCCACCACCTGGAGGATCAAACTCGAACGCGCCAAAATCCGCGCGAATCGCTCGAGACTAAAGCCCAGCGCGATGCTGAGCGGCACGACGGAGAGTGCGGCGGCGTAGGGCCACGGCATGCCGTGCGCGTAGTGGAGCCAGTAGAACACGTAGGCCGCGAGCGTGGCGAGGGCCCCGTGGGCGAAATTGAAGATTCCCGAGGTCCGGTAACTCAGTACCAGACCCACCGCGGCCATTCCATAAATCGATCCGGACACGACGCCGATGATGAGAAATGGAAGAACACTCGTCATGCTCTCTCTTCTCCCATCATCGACGCCACGCCCGGATCTACGTAATCAGTTTTTAATGCTTGGTGTTAGCGGTCGACGACGGTTCTTACGACGCTGGGCAGTACGGCGTCAAGCCCTGCGGCAGCTCGATATTGCCGTTGTCCACGTCAAGAATGAAGATGCAACTCACCGAGTTGGGCTTGTTCTTGGTGAACGTCAGCGGTGGCGTGAGGCCACCCAACGTGGCACCCTTCAACTTGTACAGACCCGCGATGAGCTGAGCCCTCGTCGGCTTGTTGCCGAGATCGCCCGCCTTGGCCGCTGCTTCGAAGAGTTCGCCCGACGCCCACGAGTCCGCGTCGTCCTGGGTGAACGTCTTGGAACTCAGCACCGACGGCTCGTACTTCTCGAGGGCCGAGTGATAGATACCCGCCGCCGCCGAGGTCGCGGTGAACGGGAAGGCGTCCGCGGCGAACACCGCCGAGGCCGTACCTAACTGCGTGGCGAGCGCGGGCGTCAAGACGACGTCCTCGTTCAACAGTGTCGGGTCGTAGCCGAGCGTGGCGCAGTCCGAGGCAATACCGGGCAGCTCGAAGGATGGTCCGACGAACTCGAGGTCCTGGGCCTTCGCCGCTTGGGCGGCGAGGCACTGGGAGTCGAAGTTCGCGTCACCCACCGAGGTCGTCTCCGAGACGGCCAGCGTGCCACCGATTGCGGTGTAGGCACCTTGGTAGACCGGCAGCAACTGAGAACACACCGGCGCCTCTACGCAGTAGAGGTACGCGCCGGTGGTCTGGTGCAGCACGTTCTTCGCGTACAACAACAGGTCCGGCACCGACTCGTTCGACGTGGCACCAATCGGGAAGTAGTTCTTCTCGGTAAAGAAGCTCGGCAGCGGCGTGCTACCACCCAAAACCGGGATGTCGGCACTCTCTAGATAGGTGTTAAACGTCGCGTCTTCAGCACTGTTGTCAGCCACGATGGCTAACACGTGATCGCTGTTCACGAGCTGCTTCACGTCATTGAGCGCCGTTGATGGTGAGCCACCGTCATCTTTCACGATGACCTTCACCTTGTGACCGTTGATGCCCCCGTGTGCGTTCGTGTAGTCGGCCCAGGCCAGCAGCGACAGGTTCCCACCGATGAAGTTCGACGAGTTACTGCCGCTGTAGGTTCCGATGTTGCCGATGACCCACGTGGCCTTTGCGGCCTTCGCGGTCGCACCGCTCGATTCGGCGGCGAGTACACCCACGCTGATTGTTGAAGCAACGATCGCCGTAAACGCAACCGCAATCGTCGTCCATCTTCCTTTATTTCGTTTCATTGATTCCCCCTAATGTCTCGATTTTCATCTTTGTCCAAAAACCCCTACGTCGCTCGGCGCGAGCGGCCCTCCTGCTGACCCCTCGCCCCTCGCCAATTCCTGGTGAGATTCTTAACACACTATTCCGTACATTAGTGAACAACTTACAAGAACCCAGTCTCTTACTGGAAATCCAACCCCTCGTGGACCAATTTCCCGCACCGGCCGTCGTCATTCACGTGACGACGCATCGCCAACCGTGGCTCCCCGATCTCCGGCGGCGAGGATGATTCGAGCACGACGCACACGATGTTGGAAGCGTTTGACACGGAAGGGTGATCAGTGTGTGACGTCACGATTTTTCTCGTGTGCTCGCCGCCAAGCGACGTGCTCCTCAACACGGCGGCGTTGTCCTCTTGCACGCAGGCGGATCAACTGGTAGGTTCCAGACTGAGTTGTTCCCCCTAACCAGTTAGTTCATAACGACCAACCAAGTTAGGAAGGGAACATCGTGCACCGACGTAGCCATTTAGGGGTCGCCGCCTTGGCGATCTCACTCGTTGTCCCACTAGGCCTCGCCACGACCTCGAGCGCAGCCCCGTCGCCCATTGGTCCGGTATCGGTCCTGGCGACACTCGCTCTCAAGTACGGCCAACTACCCGAGAACATCGCCCTCGCGCCCGACGGATCGGTCGACGTGAATTTCAACGGCGCGAATGAACTCGCGAACATCTCCTCCACGGGCACGATCACGCCACTCGGCGCGCTGCCGTCGGTACCCGGAGGCGGTACCGGCACTCCCCTGCTCAAGATGCCCTTCTCCGCGGGGATGGTCAACAACAACGGCGCGATCTACAGCGTCTTCTCGACCGGCGTCGCGTCACTCAACGGCGTCTATCGCACCCTGCCCGGTGACGCGCCGGTGCTGATCGCACCGCTCCCGGCGGGCAGCCTCGCCAACGGTCTCGCCGAGAACTTCACGACGGGCACCCTTTACATCACGGACTCCGCGCTCGGCAAGGTGTGGACGGTGTCGGCCGCCGGCGGTACGCCCACCACCTGGGCGAGTGGACCGCTGCTCGCGGGCGTCAAAGGATTCGGCGCGAACGGGCTCAAGCTCCACGCCGGCGCCCTCTACGTGAGCAACACCAGCCTCGGGACATTGATTCGCATCCCGGTGCTCAAGAACGGCAAGGCCGGCGTCGCCAAAGTGGTGGCGAAGGGCCTCACCTCGATCGACGACTTCGCGTTCATCCCTGGAACGAATAACCTGATCGCTGCGCTGAACTTCGCCAACGAGGTCGCCTACGTCCAGGCCAACGGCGCCCATTCGATCATCCTCACGGCCGCCAACGGGCTCGAGAACCCCAGCGCCGTCGCGATCAGCGGTTCGACGGTCTACATCACGAACGCGGACTACTACACGCTGGCGGGACCGAGCGTCATGGAGGCGCCGCTCAACTAGACACATGTACTCATCCCCCTTCGACGTCGCAGCGATCCACCGCGGCGCAACCGGCCCTCGTGGCCGCGGTGGATCTGCGCCGGAATGCGAAAGACCCCCACC
>PKZN01000142.1 GCA_003133075.1 Acidimicrobiaceae bacterium
ACCTTCACGTCCATCGACGTCACCTCGACGTTGCCGCTCGTCTGGCCGACGGTCGGTTCGGCGGCCCTCGACATTCCCTCCCTCGGGGTGCTCGACGGGCACCACGTCGCGGTGGTGCCCGTGGCGAGTCTGACCAAGATGATGACCGCCTACGTGACGTTGCAACACCTGCCACTGGGTCTCGGTCAGACGGGACCGTGTCACGTCGTCACCGAGGCGGACGTCGCGACGTACGAGACGATGTCGGGCATTGACGAATCGAGCGTGGCGGTCGACGAGGGGGAGCAACTCTGCGAACTCGACCTCTTAAACGGGTTGCTCGTCCACTCGGCGGGTAACTACGCCGTGATGCTCGCCGACATGGTCGCGGGTTCGACGAGCGCCTTCGTCGCTGACATGAACGAAGAGGCGTCGACTCTCGGGCTCACGGGAACGACCTACGCCGACGTCACCGGGTACTCGCCGCTGTCGGTCTCCACCGCGCCCGATCAGGCGCGGCTCGCGGCGTTGTTGATGCGTTCGCCCCTGGTGCGCTCGATCGTGATCCAAACGAGCGTCACGTTGCCCTTTGCGGGCACCGTGACGTCCTTTACGCCCGACGTCGGGATCGACAACGTCATCGGTGTCAAGTCCGGTCGGACGCTCCAAGCGGGCGGGTGCGACGTGATGGCCATGACGTTCCATGAGGGCACCAAGACGCACGTGCTCTACGCCGTGGTGCTCGGCCAAGAAGGTGGCGACCTCTTGGGCCCGGCCGGCGAGGCAGCCCTGTCGTTGGCGAACTCGGCGGTGGCGAACCGGTTGCACTACACGATTCCTCGAGACCGAGCGTTGGGCCAGATCACCTGGGGAGCGCGCCACGTCGCCTTTGGCGTCACGAGTTCGCACGAACTGTGGTGGTGGCCCGCGCGGGGTCGACTCAGCGTGCGGCTCCACGTTCGCACCTTTACCTCAGCGATTCGCCGTGACGAGATCGTCGGTACCCTCGACATCCGCGGCGCGGTTCGAGCGACGTTCATCCTGCGCGCTCTGGGTCCGCTCTCTCCGCCCACGTTGCTCGACCGCCTACGCTGAACTGATGTTTGCGCGCGCTCCGGCAAGTTCGGCCAACCTCGGACCGGGCTTTGACACCCTCGCGGTCGCGCTCTCGCTCTACGTGGACGTGACGTTGGAGCTCGCGGACGAGTTGAGCATCGTGAGCGACGGGTGCGGTGGGGGACGCTTTGATGACGAGCGCCACCTCGGTGTACGAGTCGCCGCGGGCGTGCTCGGCCACAGCAACTTCGCGATGCACGTGACCTCTTCCATTCCCCTCGCGCGCGGGCTCGGCAGCTCCGCGGCCCTCGCGGTAGCGGCCGCCGCTGCGGCCGGTGCGCCCGATCCCTTAGCGATCGCCGCGGCGCTCGATGGTCACGGCGAGAACGCCGCCGCCTCGACGTTGGGGGGTCTGGTGGTCGCGAAGTACTCCCCGGGCGAGGGGGTGCTGGCGCGTCAGTTACCGCTCGATGACACCTGGCGATTCGTCGCCGTCGTTCCCGAGGAGGAACTCTCGACCGCCGACGCGCGGCGCGTGTTACCGAGCGAGGTGCCCTTCGAGGACGCCGTGGCGAACTTGAACGCGATGGGACTGTTGATCGCGGGACTGGGAAACCACCAAGAGTTCGTCGCCTCTTCGATGGACGACGCCCTCCACCAGCCACACCGCAGTGCACTGCTCGGCTTCGCCGAGCCACTGCTCGCCTGCCTGCGCGAGAGCGGCGCCGCGGCCTCATGTTGGTCGGGGGCGGGACCGACGATGCTCGGTCTCGTCACGGCCGCAACCGACGACGCGGTGGCGACGGCGGCCAAGGAGTTCTTGCACGCACACTCGATACCCGGTGAGGTGTTCGTGCTCGACGCGGACCGCGTCGGACTGGTCACTCGTTGAACCCAGGTGGTAACGAGCCGCTGAGTCGAAGCCTCGGTGGCACCGGCTTCATGGTGCTCGGTGCCGTCCTCATCCAGTGGTCCGCGGCGATCGTGACGCGAGTCTTCCCGGTGATTGGACCCTCGGCGACCAGTGCGTGGCGGTTTCTTCTCGGGGCCATCGTGTTGCTCGTGTTAGCGCGACCGGCGGTGCGCCACTGGAGCCGACGACAGTGGATCGGGGCGCTGGCGCTCGGCGCATCGACCGCCTTCATGAACCAGTGTTTCTATCACGCCATCGCGCGAATTCCCCTGGGCAGCGCGGTCGCCATTGAGTTTCTCGGACCCTTCTGCGTCGCGGCGCTCGGTCGCCGCACGCCGCGTCACCTGGCGTTGGTCGCGTTGGCCGGACTGGGCGTGCTCGCGCTCACTCGACCGGGCAGTGGTCTCGAGGTGAGCGGTGTCCTCTTCGCCGCTGGCGCCGGCGCGGGTTGGGCGGCCTACGTCTTCGCGGCGCACCGCGTCGGTGCGACGACGCCCGGCTTTGAGGGCCTCGCGGTGTCGATGTCGGTCGCGGCGGTCTTGACGCTCCCGTGGTCACTGTCGAGCGTCTCCACGGTGGCGCACGACCCGGGCACGCTCGGGCGACTCGCGGTCGTTGCGCTGATGGCGATCGTGCTCGGCTTCGGCGCCGAACTCGAGGGCCTCCGGCGGCTGAAGCCGGCCGTCGCGGGCGTGCTCATGGCGAGCGATCCGGCGGTGGCGTTCTTCATTGGCTGGTTGTTATTAGACCAGCGCGTGCACGGCTGGGACCTGGTGGGCCTCGCCTGCGTCATCGCCGCGGGCATCGGGGTTACCTACCGGGTCGGGGTGAGCGAGAGCGAACTGGCTCAGTAGAAACTTTCCACCCCCATTAGGCTTTGGGGGTGTCGGAAGCCCAATCGTTCACCATTCGCACCTTTGGCTGCCAGATGAACGAACACGACTCCGAGCGGTTGGCGGGCCTCCTGGTGGCTGACGGTCTGGTCCCCGCGGAGCGTGAGGAAGACGCCGACGTCATCGTCTTTAATACCTGCACGATCCGTGAGAACGCCGACCTCAAGCTCTACAGCGCGCTCGGACAGTTAAAGGCCCTGAAGGAGTCGCGACCGGAGCTGCGCATCGCGGTCGGCGGGTGCATGGCCCAGAAGGACCGCGGGACGATCATGGAGCGCGCCAACTGGGTTGACGTGGTCTTTGGCACCCACAANNCTCTACGCGGTGCGCGAGTTGCCCTTCGCCGCGTGGATGACGATCCAGACGGGCTGTGATAACACGTGCGCCTACTGCATCGTGCCGAGCGTGCGCGGCGGCGAGATCAGCCGTCCCCTAGAGGACCTCGTCGCCGAAGCCACGATGCTCTGTGACACCGGCGTTACCGAGATCACCGTCCTCGGCCAGAACGTCAACTCCTACGGCCGCGACATCACCGGGCGAGGTCCCCTCTTCGACCAACTGCTGCGCGCCCTCGGCGACGTGCCGGGTCTCGAACGGGTGCGCTTCACCAGTCCGCACCCGAAGGACCTGCGTCCCGAGACGATCGCGGCGATGGTCGAGACGCCGAACGTCTGCAACCAGCTGCACCTGCCCTTACAATCCGGGTCGAACCGGGTGTTGAGCGCGATGCGTCGCGGGTACCGCGTCGAGCGCTACGTCGAAAAGCTCGAGGCGGCACGCGCGGCGATACCCGACCTCGCGGTCACGACCGACCTGATCGTGGGCTTCCCTGGCGAGACGGACGCCGAGTTCGACGAGAC
>PKZN01000013.1 GCA_003133075.1 Acidimicrobiaceae bacterium
CGCCGGCGAATGGCGCACGGCAACATCTACGCCGCCGACAAGATTGACGCGTCGCTGTCCAACTACTTCCGAGTGGGCAACCTCTCCGCACTACGTGAGTTGGCGCTCCTCTGGCTGGCCGACCGGGTCGAAGACGCCATTCAGCGTTATCAGGACGAGCACGACATCGCCCAGACCTGGGAGACCCGCGAGCGTCTCATCGTCGGGGTGAGCGGCAGTCCCGTGGACGAGGTCCTCCTTCGGCGCGCGGCGCGCATCGCATCGCGCACCGGGGCCGAGATCATCGCCGTGCACGTCACGAGTGCCGACGGGGTACATAGGGCCGACCTCGACACCTCGCTCGCTCGAACGTTGGTGACCGAGTTCGAAGGAAAGTTCCAGGAACTCGTCGATGACGATACCGCCTCGGCGATCGTCGGCTTCGCCCGCTCCGAGCGGGGCACGCAGATCGTGCTCGGTGCGAGTCGACCGCGGAGCGCTCGCCGACCCTTCGGCGGAGTCGTCGAACGAGTGTTGCAACACACCCAGGAGCTCGACGTCCACGTGATCGCCGTCGGCGCGGAACGTCCGGCGCACGTGGCGCAACGACGACGGAGTCGGCGATTCTCGTGGCAACGACAGGTCCTCGGTTTCGTGGTCGCGGCGTTGTCGATGCCGCTGTTAACGCTGATCCTCACGAGCGCGCGCTCCAGCTTGTCGATCTCGACGGAGTTTCTGGTCTACCTGGTGCTGGTCTTGGGCCTAACTATCTGGGGCGGCGCCCTGGTTGGTGTCGTAGCGGCGATAGCGGCCTTCGCGTTGGAGAACTACTACTTCGTCAAACCCTTCCACACCTTCACCGTCTCACGACCTGACGACCTCGTGTCGCTGGTCGCCTTCCTCGTCTTCGCCGTGGGGGCCAGCGTGGTGGTGGGCCGCTTCACCCGACGTTCCTACGAAGCCGCGCGGGCCCGAGCGGAGGCGCAGGTCTTGGCCAAGGTGGTGGTCTCGGTCGGAACATCGAACGATGACCTCGTGCCGCTGCTCGACTCACTTCGCTCGGTCTTTGACGCGTCGAGTGTCGCGATTCTGGCACGCAGTGACGACGCGTGGCGGACCGACGTGGTGAGCGGGGAAGCACCGATTGAGCCAACGGGCGCGACACGCTTCGCCATAGACGACGACCACGCGTTGATCCTCGAAGGCGTATCGCTCAACGCGGAGGACCGCGAACTCATCGGCGCCTTCGCCAGTCGAATCGCGGCGGGGTTTCGTGTCTTGAGCAGCGTGCACGACGCCGAGCAGCTCCGGGCGATCGCCGAGTCAGAAGCGACGAGGTCCGGGTTGTTGCGTGCACTCGCGCGCGACCTGCACGAGCCCCTCACTTCAATTCAACTCAAGGTCGCGGCGCTCGTCGACGGCGCCACGACGGCGCCGGTGCGCGTACAGCGCGAACGCCTCGATGCGGTCGACGCCGAGGTGCAGCGACTGGCGCGCCTCATCGAGAACGTCATCGACGTAGGTCGATTAGAGATTGGTGACGTGACCCCGGAACTCTCGGCGACGTCGGTCGACGTCGTCGTGCGCGACGCGCTCTCACACGTGCGTACTGGGGGACGGCGACTGGACCTGGACGTCGCCACCAACCTTCCCTCCTTCACGACCGACCGATCAATGGCCGCTCGGGCCATCGCCATCGTGGTGGCTAACGCCATTCAGTTCGGGCCATCCTTCGAACCAGTGCGGATAACCGCGGGCGTCACCGAGAAGAGTGTCGAGTTACTCGTTATCGATCGGGGCCCGGGGATGAGCGAGGCCCGTCGTGACGAGATCCTCGATCCGAACGTGCGATTCAATCGGGAACGCCGGGGGATGGACCTCGGGCTCACCGTCGCGACGAACTTCGTCCGACTGCTCGGGGGAGAGTTTCGCTTCGAGGACACGCCCGGCGGTGGGCTCACCGTGGTACTGGAGTTTCCTCTTCACGGGCACTGAGCCGGTGACGTCGCGTTGCGGCCTACGAAGCCTTGTCGATGCGAATGTCACCCGAGACGGTGGTGACTTTGATGACGATGGTCTCCTCGTCGCTGGCGACGTCGCCATCGCCTTCAAGGTCAATGTCGGTCCCCATCGAACCCGAGACGGTGTTACCGCTGATGTCGACGGCTAGTCCACGAGCGACTCGGACGATGACGTCGCCCGAGACGTTGCGCACGACAATGCTGCCAGGCTGGTCGGCCGAAAGCAGCACGTCGCCCGAAGCGCTGTAGATCTCGGTGTGGGCGGCGGCCCCCTGACAGACCACATTGCCCGAGGCGCTCTTGCACTTGAGGGTCGTGAGGACGTGACCCGACTTGACGTCGCCCGAGGCAGTTTGAACCTCGAGCGCGTCGGAGGTGTCGCGGGCGATGACGTCACCGGAGACACTCTTGACGCCAACTACGCCTAGTGGGCCGAAGAGTGACGTGTCACCCGACACGGTCGTCACGTCGAGGGACGTGCCACGAGGGACCTCCACCACTACATCGACGTCCGAAGCACCAAAGTCAAACCACGACCGCGCGGGCCCAACCCGAAGCCCTCGCTTCGACGCGGAGAGGCCTTTGGGGAGCGTTCGAATCGTCAGCGTGTTGTTCGGCGCATCGAAGATCACGTCGGCCGTCTCGAGCAGGTAGGAGTATTTCGGCGATGACGCGCGCAGGGTGACGAGGACGTCATTCGAGTCAGTCGCGCGCACGACGACGTCGCCGCTGTGGGTGGCGACGAGCGCGTGCAGTGGCGACGTCGCGGCGAAGGACAAGCGACGCTCCAGGTGCGGGTCGCTGGCGCCCGATCGCTCGCCGACCGTGCCGTCGGTTTCGTGGTGGGAGCTAGTCATAGTGCTGTCCTTTCGATGAATGTTCACGGTGATCCACGAGCGCGTCGCGGTGGGGAATGCAATGACCGGTGCCAACGTCACCGGCGTGGAGATCTCGTCAACGGAGGCTTCAGCGCCGCACGCTTCGAAGTTCAACGTGTCGCGACGAGTTTGGGCGTAAGAAGTGCGCGAGGCGCGAGAGGGTGTGAAGTAGTGCATGACGATCTCCTTAGGCGCGGCCCTTGCCGCGCAGTTGTCGTTTGCCCACGACGGGCGAACCCGAAGGGTCGCTACGGACCGTTCGTTCGAGCGAACGCACGATCCATGAGTTCACCGAGGAACCCACGTCGGTCGCGAGGTGTTCGATGCTGTCTTTGAGGTCTTCGCTGAGGCGCAGCGCGATTCGAGCGGAGTAGTCACTCGTCGAGGCTCCTTCGTCCGAGCTCACGGGTACCAGGCGAGCGAGGTGGACCTCTTCGCCCTCGAAGATCACCTGGAGCGGGGCCCCGTCACGCACGTTGAACTCCTGAACGAGTTCGTTGAGGGCGTCGAGAAAATGCTTCTGGAGGGCTGGTTCGACCGCGGCACCCAGACGTTCGACGATCGAGGCCGTCTCCGGCCCGGCCAATTCGGCGAGGTTCCGGAAGTCATCTCGAATGCTTTCGACAAAGTCTGATATCAACATGGCTCCATAATAGCATCACTTTGATATCAAAAGCAAGTTATTTTGATGCTAAATGAAGTCAAGTTGGCGTCCAGAATTGAAGAGTCCCTTTATCAGGTAGGACGCGACGCACGCCATCCACGGAATCCGGCAGTTTGGAGCGGACCAGGTCCGCAACTGGCTCGTGGGTTTAGAGGTCGGCGATGGGCGCGAACACGCCGTCAGCGGCGCGTTCGATGTCAGTCTCGATGACCTTGAGGTTGGCGCCCCATTTTTCTTCGATATGTCCGTAACGCCAGAGCAGCATCGCCGCCCCCCAGGTCACGATGAACAGTCCCACGATCACGTAACCCGCGACGTTGATATTGAAGTGCTCCATGAAGTGCCAGAACGAGCCCTTCCAGTGCAGTTCCGTGGGCAAGAGCCCCAGCACTTCAATGGCGCCGACGAGGACGCAGATCGCGATCGACAGCCCGGTGATCGCGAGGTTGTAGTAAATCTTTCGCACCGGATTGAAGAACGCCCACCCGTACGCGAAGTTCATGAAGCAACCGTCCAACGTGTCGAGGAGCGCCATGCCGGCGGTGAAGAGGATTGGCAGACACATGATCGAGTACCAGGGCAGCGCTTTCGCCGCGAGCAGCGCCGTCGTGGCTAAGAGCGCCACCTCGGTTGCGGTGTCAAAACCCATGCCGAAGACGACGCCCACGGGGTACATCTGCCACTCCTTGGTGATGGACTTCATCCATCGTCCAAAGAACCGGTACATGAGTCCGCGGTTGTTCAGCTGTCGTTCGAGCTCCTCCTCGTCGTAACTGCCGTCGCGCATCGAGCGAAAGACCTTCAAGATGCCCGCAAGGATCACGACGTTGAGCACCGCGATGAGAAAGAGGAACGTGGCCGACACCAATGTGCCAAAAACGCCACCGAACTTCTCCAGACCCGAACCGTTGTTCGACACGGCCCCGTACACGGCCTTTTCCGCTATCACCAGACCGGCGCCAATCGCGACGACGATGGTCGAGTGTCCGAGCGAGAACCAGTAGCCCACGCTCAAAGGGCGACGCGCGCCTTCGACGTCCATGCGGTCGTTCATTAACTTGCGTGTCGTGTTGTCGATCGCCGAGATGTGGTCGGCGTCAAAGGCGTGGCGAGAGCCGAGCGTGTAGGCGAGGATACTGACCCCGATGCCGAGACCCTTGTAGTGACCCGGGACAACGAAAATGATGAAGATGCCAAAGCCGATGATGTGTAGCGCCAATATCGATGCGAACATCCAACGGGTCCGGCGCCAGTCGTCCGGGCTGAAGGCGGCGCGCACCATGGCGAGACGACCCATGCCCGAGGGGCTCTCGACTACTGCCACGAACGCTGCTCTCGGGCGGTGTGCACCCCGAGTGGGAGGTCGCTGGTCGTGGGGCTGTTCACCATTTACTCCTCCTTCGGCGCACTTGTGCGCCTAATCCTGACATAGATACGAACTGGACGCAAGAACACCCACGTCGCAGAAAGGTCGTTATTCTGTCACTGTGGGATTACCAACGGACGGTGCGACACCCGGTGTTGATGGCGACAGCGTCAACGCCGAACAGGTCGAAGAAGTGCTCGACCGACTCCGCGAGGGCGGTGGTCGTGCGACCACGTCGCGCCGGGTCCTGCTGACCGCGCTCTTTGAAGAGGGACCCCACCGCACCGCCGAGGAGCTGGCCGTGGAAGTGCAGCTCGTGGCGCCCGATGTCCACCTTTCGACGATCTACCGAAATCTCGATGAATTAGAGCGTCTGGGCGTCGTGGTGCACGCGCACCTTGGTCACGGCCCCGCTACGTACCACTTGGCGAGTGAGACCCACGGGCACCTCGTGTGTGAGTTCTGCGACGCGGCCGTGGAAGCTCCCGAGGAGTTCTTCGCCGAACTCATGGACGCGGCGTCGAAGAAATACAACTTCGCGATTGATCCTCGACACTTCGCGGTACTCGGTCGCTGTGCCGCGTGCGCCCAGCTGCCGGCGACAAACTAACGCTTCGTCTGGTCCAAGAGTGCGATTTGGCGCGAGGTCGCCACGCAGCGATACGCGTCGTCAATAAACATCTCGATCTCCTCGACGTCGACGTCGCCGTCGAGACGCACGCCGATCCAGCCCCTCGCGCCCACGTAGGGCGGACGGAATATTCGCTCGGGCGCGGCGGCAATGAGTTGAGCCTGCATGCCCGGTGGCGCCGCGCACCACAGGTGCGCGAACTCGTGATCGTGGTGACCATCGGGCCAGAGCGTCACGAACTGGCGACCCGCGAAAAACGCGGGTGCCCCATGACTGGTGCGCTCTTCGACTTCTGGCAAAGCGAGACAGATTGCGCGTACGCGCGCTTCGAGGTTGAGTTTGGCCACCTATCGACCTTAAGGTGACGGCGCGTCCGCCCGAGCAAAGCGAAAACAGTGACAGGGCTAGTCTTCTCGAGATGAGTGGTTCTCTCGACACGACCGATGAGTCGAGGTCTGGGGTGAGCGCGATGACCAGGTCCGATCGGCCGGTCGTCGTCTGTTTAGAAGGCGTCACCAAGATCTTCGAAGACGCGCCCGCCGTCGACGACCTCAACCTCGAGATCTACGACGGTGAGTTCTTCAGCCTGTTGGGTCCCTCGGGCTGCGGCAAGACGACCACGTTACGCATGGTCGGTGGGTTCGAGGAACCCACGAGTGGTCGGATTCTCCTGGGCGGACGCGACGTCACGTACTTAGCGCCGTACCACCGTGACGTCAATACGGTCTTTCAGTCCTACGCGCTCTTTCCGCACCTCAACGTCTTTGACAATGTGGCCTTCGGGCTTCGACGCAAGAAACTCACCAAAGTCGAGGTCGCTCGGCGGGTCGGTTCGATGCTCGAGATCGTAGACCTGCCGCACTACGAGAAACGCAAGGCCTCCCAGCTCTCGGGCGGTCAACAACAACGCGTCGCCCTCGCGCGAGCGCTCGTGAATGAACCCACGTTGTTGTTGCTCGACGAGCCGATGTCGGCCCTGGACGCGAAACTCCGTCGACAGATGCAGATCGAACTCAAGCGCATTCAGTCCCAGGTCGGCATCACGTTCCTCTACGTGACCCACGACCAGGAAGAAGCGATGACCATGTCGGACCGACTCGCGGTGATGCGCAGCGGGAAGATCGAAGGGATCGGGTCGCCAAGAGACGTCTACGACAGCCCTTCGACGGAATTCGTCGCCACGTTCCTCGGTGCCTCGAACCTCCTCGGCGGGAGCGTCACGGGCTCGAGTGGAGTCCTCTCGAGCGTGACGCTCGTTGACGGCTCCACGTTGTCGGTGCCGAAGGAACGTGTCCCGGCACTCGAGGGCACCACGAGCGTGAAGGTCGGCGTGCGGCCCGAGAAGATTTCGATCGGCGTCGCCGGCACCAGCGTGTCGGCGGGCCACAACGCGCTGCGCGGTCGCGTGCGCGTGTCGACCTTCACCGGAGTCGGTAATCAGTACTTAGTCGACTCGGTCTCGGGCACCGAGCTCACGGTCTACGCCCAGAACATCGGACAGGAGTTGGCGCCGCGCAGCGGCGACGACGTCGTGTTGACCTGGCCCATTGAGCACACCTTTGCGGTGGTGCCAATGGTGAGGTCCAGCGACGAAGAGTCGACGAATGATGAGGAGTGACCCATGGGAGCAGCAGAGCAGAAGGCCAACGGCACCGGGATTGACCCGTCGTTTTGGCGGGGGCTGACCCAGCGGCGTCTCTCACGGCGTCAGGCCCTCGGTGCGGGGGCGAGCGTTGCGTCCGCGGCGTGGCTCGCGTCGAGCGCGGCCGAAGCGGGCGCGAGTGGACTTGCCAACGCGGGAGTCGGGACCAAGAAGTGGTGGAAGAAAGAGAAGCTCCACCATGAGGTCAACTTCGCCAACTGGCCCTATTACATCGACGTACTCAACGGCAAACACCCCACGCTCGACCACTTCACCGCGACCACCGGCATCAAAGTGAACTACGAAGAAGTCATCGAGGACAACGCGTCGTT
>PKZN01000077.1 GCA_003133075.1 Acidimicrobiaceae bacterium
AGGAGCGGAGGGACCACGTTCGTTCGCTCAACAGTCGTTGTTGAATCCCCGCAGCCGAAGCATGGCGCGAAGGACGGTGTCCTCACTCGCGTCAGCCGCCAAGGTGTACGCCGTGGCGGGGACGAGCGACGATAAAGACGGTCCCACGATCGCCGGCGTGCCCGGTCCGTCGAGCTCGCCTTCGAGCGCGCGAGTGTAGGCCGACGACACGACGCCGTGATAACAACCGATGGAAGATCGAGCGCCCTTGACGTTCTCCAAGACGTAGTGGTACACCCCGTGGGGATATCCGGGCACCGGTGAGAAGATCCCGTTGCACGCGTCGAGCGACGCGACCGGGATCGTGGCGCCGTTCATGGCGACGTTGTCGTAGATACCGTAACCGTCGAAGGCGAAACCAAGAATCAGCGGCCGACGCGACGCCGCGGTGGTCTCGCTGACGCTGCTCGTCCTCGAGCCAGCCGTTGATGTCACCGACGCCACTTGGCCCGTACCCCCCGTCGCGTACGCAACTAGACACGTCGGGAGACCGTGGTAGTGGTACTGGCCACCCGGTCCTGGGTGGCCATCGCAGTCGTCGAGGAACGACGCCGTGACGCCGTTCCCGGTGGCGACGAAGTTATCGCTGGTCGCGACGGTCTGGTGATTCGCCTCGTAGGGGTTGTACATCGCGCCGCCGTCGAGGAGAAAGCCGATGGGCCCCTGATTTGTCGTGGTGACCTTCTTTGAATACGTCGGGGTCAGCGGCAACGTGTAGTCGTAGTTCTGGTCCGTCAGGACCGACGCCGACGCCACCACACTGGCGCCCGTCGCACTCACGTCAAAGGGGTTGCTCGGCACCGCGTAGTTGGTCGCGACGAAGTTCGAAGCGGGAAGCCCATCTGAAGAGAACGTCCACGAGCCGTTCCCGAGGGTCACCTTCACGTTGGACGCCCAGTGGACATAGGTCAGTGCGGTACGTTCACTCTGCGGTGTCGTGACTCGGTACGACGCGTGCGTGGCCGCACTCGCGAGTGAGGGTACGAGCACGCCCGTCAATGCGCACAGACCGGCGAGCAGCGGCACACCACGGGGTCGTCGAACACTCATCATTGTCATATTCTTCCTCAGATCGAGCTGACGGTTCGCAACGCACGTATTGGTTCTGGTGACGAATCTCCTCGCCCACCCCTTTTTGGGAACGCTCGGCGACAACTACTGAGAGCGAAGTATCTCGAGGAACGCTGCTCGAAGTGCGTCCTTCACGAGCGACCCTTTTCGAACGACCGCCGCCGAGCAGAGGACGAGGCCCGGGCGAGGGAACGCGGTCCAAGTTCCCTCAACGTCAATGACGAGAATCGTCGCGCGAAGACGCGAAGGGCTCACGTGCATTGCGGCGCACGTCTCCCACGCGACCGACGACACCACCGAGTCGCGAAGGGCGTGGCGCACGGCCTCACTCGTAAGCGTCGCGTGAAACTTGTTCCATCGCAGGGCCTCACGATGTGACGCACGGGCGACGGCTTGGAGCGCGGGCCACGCCCACAGGCTGGTGAACTCCGGCGGGTCGAAGAAGCGCGCTCGGGCCAGGTCGCTCGACCCCCCCGCTTCGAGGCTCCCCGTGAGCGTGTCGATCTCAAAATCGAGCGCCCGTTCGAACCACGGCGTCCACGCGATGGCCGCATCTCGCACGTCAAGGTTCGACACGAGCGGCGAGAGGTCCGGCACGTGACCAACGAGGCGCGGCGGAATGACCAGTTCGTCGTCGGGCTTGAGTTGAAACGCGTCACGAACAAAAAGCGTCGCGTGCAGCGTCGGGCTCGCGACGGCCGACGTAATCTGCCACGAGTCTGCGCTCGTTCGCTCCACGCTCGACTCCTTCCGTCGACCTCGTGGCCCCACGGGACCACGCCCTAACTAGAGGAGACAATTCTAGAACGTTCTTCGTCGGTGGCGCACTAGCAGCAGCGGCTCGCGAACTACACCCGTTTTGAGACGTCCTCTCGGAGCTACGCCTACGAGAGGTCTTTGAACATCGAGACCGCCATCACTTGGTAGTCCATTGACTCGTAGAGATGCCGGGCAACGACATTTGGTCCAAAGACGTTGAGACCGAGCCGGCTACCGCCGTGGGCCTTCGCGTACTCCTCCGCCGCCCGCATCGTCGCGCGACCCAGTCCCGAGCCCCGCAACCGCGCATCAACGACGATGTCGTAGATGAACCACTCGTCCGAGTCCGGCTTGGTACCCAACCAGAGGCTCCCCACGACCTGATCGCCGTCGAGCACGTCGAAGATGAACTGCCCCGCAATCGGTTCGCCGTCCGCGAAGAGTTGCTCTCGGTTACGCTCGACGTTCCGGTGCGCCTCTTGCGGCGTCATGCCCGCACCAAGGAGATCGTCGTGATACTCCCTCCACATCTGGTCCAACCAGCTGTTTCGCTCGCTCGCTGACTTCTCACGCAGTCGCATCATGAACGACGCTCGTGACGACAGCGACACCGCAAGAGCACCAGCCCTAACCCGAGACGACTAGCAGCGCGAATCCGTCGTAACCTTTCGGCCCGACCGTCTGGACGACGGAGCCTTCAAGTTGCTCGCTGGCGGCCGCCCGCTCGAGGAACTCCCGGACGGCGGTCACCCGCCCATCGTCGCTCGTCTCGTCCACCACCTGTCCGTCGCGTACGACGTTGTCGGCCACGATGACGGTGCCGGCGCGCGCGAGTCGAAGCGACAACTCTAAGTACTGCGGATAGCTCTCCTTGTCGGCGTCGATGAAAATGAAGTCGAAGGGCTCGACGCCCTGCGCGATCAAGTCCCGCAGCGATTCGACGGCCGGACCGACCCGGACGTCGACGAGGTCG
Source organism: Acidimicrobiaceae bacterium (assembly GCA_003133075.1). Taxonomy (GTDB): domain Bacteria; phylum Actinomycetota; class Acidimicrobiia; order Acidimicrobiales; family RAAP-2; genus RAAP-2. The sequence goes on from PKZN01000077.1 coordinate 2,843, forward strand.
CCGACCCCGGCTTGATCGAGATTTGCTCGCGCGACGACAGCGTGTTTCGATTCGAGTTCCAGCGTGATGACCACGCCGTCGCGAGGCAGCGATCGCGCCAGCCAGATCGTGCTGAAGCCCCCCAGTGTGCCTATCTCGAGAATGCGACGCGACCCGCGCATCTTCGCGAGCAGGCCGAGGAACTTGCCTTGCGCGAACGACACGCTGATCGGCGGCAGCCCACTGGCGTCACTGCGCGCGAGCGCTTCGTTGAGCGCATCGTCGGGTGGGGGGAACAGCGTGTCGATGTAGTCATCGACTTCAGACCATCGTTGCTCGGGCATGACGAGAGTCTCGCAGATTCACCCCGGCGCAGCACCACATTTCTGCCAACGGGTTCGGCGTCGTGGCATTCTTAGGGCGTGGGAATGTTGACGAGAGGGCTACGGTCCACGGTGAGCGTTTTCGTGACACTCCTGATTCTCGGCTCATCGCTCACAGCGGCGAACAGCGAAGCGGCGGCTTCGAGCACGGCGACGAAGTGGGTCGACGAGGACGTGACCTTCGTCGCGGGTGGCGTCACCATCTACGCCACGTACCGTCACCCCGTGGTGACCACGACGCCCTTCGGTGCAGTGGTCTTGATCGCGGGCAGCGGACCGACGGACCGCAACGGCAACAGCGCCGTCGAACCGGGACCCATCGACACGCTCAAGACACTGGCGGATTGGCTGAGCGACGATGGCGTCGCCAGCCTGCGTTACGACAAACTGGGCAGCGGTCAGACCGGACTTGGTCCCTTCGCCAGTGATCTCGACTCCATCGGCATCAAGCCCTTTGAGCAAGAATCGGCCGCCGCGCTGAAGTTCCTCGCCGCCCAAAAGGGCGTCAATGACCGGCGCCTCGGAGTTTTTGGCCATAGTGAGGGTGCGCTCTTCGCCCTCCTGCTCGCGGCGGGCGACGCGGGTGCCGTACCGCCGATCCACGCCCTCGGCCTCTTCGAACCACTCAGCCTTCGCTACCTCGACCTCATCACCGTGCAAATCGACGCGCAGGTGGCGGCGCAGGTCACCTCCGGGGCGATCACCAAGAAATTGGCCACGACCGTGGACTCGACGCTCGCCCGCGCGGTCGCGCAGTTGCGCGCGACGGGGACTGTCGCGGCGAACCTCCCCTACGGTCTGGCCTCACTCCTCAACCCCGCGACGGCGACGTTCCTCTCCGAGGCGGACAAGTATGACCCCGAGACACTGGCGGCGTCACTGCCCGCCCATACCCCCGTTCTCGTCTCGTGCAGCGGCGCCGACCAGCAGGTCTCCTGCGACCAGGTCAAGCGCATCGTCAAAGGGCTCACCCACGCCAACGCCGACACCACGTTCGTCCAACTTCAAGACGTCGATCACGTCTTAAAAGTCGATCCCACCGGGTCCGCCGCGAACTACACCAAAAAGCTCCCGTTCTCGCCGGCGTTACGCGCCTCCCTGCGCCAGTTCGTGGACGCGTACCTGAAGTAAGCCGCTGGGCGTTGTCGTAGCAGTCCTACGCCGGACCACGACTTACGTCGCGACGGCGACGGCGCGGTAGACGTCAGTCACGTAGGGCATCACGACGGGATCGGGGAGGGTCTCGATGACGGCTGCGACGTTGGCCATCAGCGACGCTCGCTCTCCCTCCCCCATTGCGGCGATGTAACTCGTGGTGAGCACCCGTTGGGTGAGACCCTCGTGGGTCAGGGTTTGGGCGTTGGGAAAGCGTACGCGCTCGACGTCGACAAAGGGGCCCTGGGACACGATGAGCGAAAAGTCCATCCCGACCTTGTAGGGCTGCAGGACGTCCCAGCGCATCGCGCGGGTCAACTCGGCGACCCACTCGACCGATTCGTCTCGCTCATTCCAAACCAAACCGAGGCCACCGTTACGGCACAGGACCCGATGGATCTCGACGAGCGCTCGCGGGGCGTCGAACCAGTGGAACGCCTGGGCCACCATGACCGCGTCGACGGCGTCATCGTCCAAGGGAATCGCGACGTCGTTGCCATCGAAAATCTCGATGCCCGGCGTGGAGGTGCGAAATGACGCCCGCATCGATTCGGAGGGTTCGACGGCGATGACCTCGCCCACGAAGGGGAGAAGTTGCCGGGTAAAGATGCCGGTACCCGCGCCCAGGTCGAGCACCGTCGAGGTTTCGTCGATGCCAAAGGTCGAGACGAGGAACTCGAGGGCCTCATGGGGATAACTCGGCCGCGCCGCGTTGTAGAGGTCGCCGTTGTTAAACCCCTCCTTCGCGAGTTCCTGCTTGCCCATGACCGATCCTCTCGAGTTCAGCGTTGGTAGCGCACGACATGTGCGCTCTCTTCGTTGCGATGAACGTCACCTGCGACGCTAGTCCCGCCCGTATTCGAAGGGCTCAGGCGAAGGCTCAGTGACCAGCACCATCACTCGTTGGTCGCCACCGCGGGGCGCACCCTACGGCAGCACAGCGAACGTGCGTGGTGGTGGCCCTCGTGCCGTTGGCGTCAACGGTCCACACGAAGGCGCGGGCGTTTGGATTCGACTGGCCATTGCCGCCGTCGTCCGCCTCGAACGCGATCACCTCGCCATTAGGCGACCAACTGGTATCCCCGGCCTCCATGGGTGGAAGAAAGTGCGTGAGCTGCCGCACGTCCCCGCCCGTCGAATTCATCGTGTAGATGTTGAGCTTGCCGCCGCCCGCTCGATTGCTCCCAAAGGAGATTCGCGCGCCATTGGGCGACCAAAACGGATCGCCGTTGGCGCCCTGGTGCGTGATCATCCGTAGATCGGTGCCGTTCACGTTCATCGTGTAGATCTGCTGTGACTGGTTGCGCCCGCTCATGAAGACGATCTTCGAACCCGTCGGCGACCAACGCGGCTCGATGTTGAAGGTGCCGTCAGCGGAAAGTATCGTTCGCACGTCCGTGCCGTTGGCGTCCATGACATCGATGTCGGTTGGAGGGATGCCCCCGCCGGTGGCCGTTCCCACGACTCGAGAAAAGATGATCTCTCGTCCATTGGCTGACCAACTCGGTCGCACGTCAGCCGCCGGTGTCGCAGAGAGGCGTCGTACGTCCGTTCCGTTCGCATTCATGACGTAGATCCCGACCCCGTCGAACTCTCGTTGGAAGACGATCTCGCCGCCATCGGGCGACCAGGAGGGATAGCACTCACCCGGTCCGCAGTCGGCGAGTTGGTGCTTATCGGTACCGTCGGCGTTCATCGTATCGATGAAGTCGTCACCGCCGCGAGCGACGACGAAGGCGATTGTTCCACCTGACGCGACTGCGGCGACGGGGTGACTCNNCAGCGCTGCAGCGAACAGCCACTTCTTCAAGACGCGCTCACCGTCGAGTTCGGGGACCATCTCGTCGGACACGGTGCGTTCGGACACGGTGGCTCATCGAACAATGCGCGCCAATCCCTCAGGGGGCGACGAGGGGGCCGCTCACGTGACGCGACGTAGATCGTGTCGATGGCGCAGTTCGAGTGTGGCGACGAGCGCCAGTGCGACCCAGAGAGCACCGACGATGAACTCAATCACTGCAACCTGGTCGGCGTACCCGAAGAGGCTGTTCTTGAACGCCGCTCGCACCATCGCTTCGAGAACGAAGGCGACACCCAGGGCAATCACCGGGCCCAGGGAAAGGTGTTGTTTCCACCACGCTCCAAACGCGCCACAGAGCGCTCCACTGAGGATGCCGAGTGCGAAGTACACCTTGCCACTCAGCAGCTGTTCTTGGAATCCCGAGAGCACCGTGGTGGACCAGTACGAAAAGATCAAAGAATTGACGAAGTAGAAACCGGCGAGTGCCATCATCGTGGCCACGATGCCCGCCACTGCGCCAAAGGAGTAGCGCCGATCTTTAGCGACCGCCCCGGCGAGAAACGCGAGAAGAAACCACGGAACGACGGTCTCGCTGAGTGCACCGAGCAACCCGTTGCCCTGTCCCTTGATCAGAGAATCGAGGACACCCACTCCGAACCCCGCGAGACCCACTATGAGAACATCTAGAGCCCGTTGACGCCACGTCATTCACCTCAGGCTAACGACAATTCTCCACGTCCACAGCGCACGACACCGACCGGGCGTCTCGGCTCATTGCGTGTAAAGCGACGCTCGAGTGAGTTCGCGCACCACCAAAAGCGCCTCGTCACGACGGGTGAAGGGAACGAGGAGATGGTCGTGATGAAAGCCCGCCAGCACGTTGCAACTGATTCCCGCGCGCGCCAAGGCGGTGCTGACTGCGGCTGTGAGCCCGACGCCGTCGAGCGCCGACGTCACGCGCAGGGTAATCCAAGCGGCCACGAACTCGTACTCAAAACTCTGGCGATCGGCGTCCTCCCTTCGAAGGACGAACGTTAAACCCTCCACCTCTTGCACCATCGCGACCGCCCCCTCCACGAACTCAGACGGCGGCGTCGAGACGAAGACGAACTCGCCGTCGAGGAGCACTGGATCCAGGGATTCGAGGAGTTCGTGAAGTTCGACGACGCCGAGAACCACGTCACCGTCGAGCGTCGCAGGAGGCTCGTCACCACGAGACCCGTCGAGGCCGAACACGTTGCCGAAGGGATCGAGAAACTGTGCGATGACGCGCCCCTCGTCAACATCGAGCGGTCCGCGATGGAGCCGTGCGCCGTGGCTCGTGGACCGCGCGACCGCTGCGGCGTGATCGCCGACGCGAAGATAGACGACCGAACTGGCTCCTCGGGGATTCAATTCAGGATCGGCCAGGTGGAAGCCGAACTCGACGCCTTCAACGTCGAAGTAGAAAAAGGAATCATCACGGAGCAAGTGGTCCGCCGGCACCCCGAGAAACTCTGCCCACCACGCGGCTGCGACGTCCGGCTGCTCTACGAAATACATGACACTTCGCACGACCGACATGGCCTGACACTACACAGTGCTGACGCATTCTTCGTCTGGATCGCTGTCGTGGGACCGAGGGACGAGCACGTTCCGCTCGACGCGATCATCGTCGGCTGGCACAAGTATCCATCACTGCAATCTGGCGTGAAAAGATCGGAGGATGATGTTTCGAGCGATCGTCGAACCACCGGAACCGATGAGAGGACTCGAGATACCCGCCGAGATCGTCGCGGCTCTCGAAGGAGGCAAGCGCCCCCCGGTCACTGTCACGATCAACGCCCACTCCTGGAAGACGAGGGTTGCGATCATGCGTGGACGTCACCTGATTGGACTCAGCCACGCCAACCGCACGGCCGCGGGCGTCGAGATCGGCGAAGTGATCGACGTCGAGATCGATCTCGACACCACACCGCGTGTCGCAGTGGTTCCGGCCGATCTCACGAAGGCGCTCGATGACGACCTCATCGCCAAAGTTACGTTCGCGGGCTTAACGGAGAATCAGCGTCGAGAGTACGTACGAGGGATTGAAGCAGCGAAGAAGCCTGAAACTCGTGCTCGTCGGATAGAGAAGTTAGTCGCGATGCTCCGCGACAACGCGAAGTCTCGGCGATCAACCCCCTAGGCTTCGACGCTGACCACGCTGGGTCAAGTCCCTACGAAGGTTGTGGCGTCACACTTCTATGAGACATCAGCGGGCGTTCGTCGAGCGCCCTTCTTCGAATCACACGTTCGTCGAGCTGTTAAAACGTCACCCGTCTAATGCAACCGTTCGTCGGTACGAACGTCGTGCAGAGATGGTGCCGAGGCTGCTCACTACGGCCAACATCACGAACGCCACATCGAGCAGTACATACCAACCACCCAGTGTCGACTTTTCCAAGAAGTAACTCATTCCCCTTTGCGGAGCCGGCTGCAATGAAGCGGTCAACCCGAATGCCGCGATAGCTAAAGCCACGAAGACAAGGAGCGTTGACAACGTCAACGCAACCCGGGAGCCGGAGCGCAATGACTCGTCGGAAAGCTCACTATCGCGGACCGCTCGCGCAACGACAATTGGAGCGAGGACGAAGGCTACGACCAGTAGACAGAGGCCGGCGAAGGCAATTACCTTCGCGAACGTATACCCCTGTCCCTTCGTGACGCAGTTTCCCAAATGCGTGCTCCCAATTATGTGAAGGCATCCGGTCGCTGTTGCGGTACTGAGACGATACGGCAGAGTAATCAGCACGAGAACAACTCCAATAATCGCTGCCAGTACCGAGGCTCCTGGCAGCAACGATCGTTGATCCCGTTGTGCCAAGCCATGGCGTAACTGTCCCCAACCAAAAACGACGACGAAGAAACTTACAAGGAGAAGACCAGAGATAATTGTCGCCAGATCGTGGGCCACCGCACCGGCTCGACTTAGCTGTGCTATTTGATTCCCGTGGAAGAAGCCGTTTTCGCCGCTGTTGGTAAAAAAGATGGCGGCGAGAGGGATCACTGCAAACCACGGCAACGTCGCCACGAGCAACGACGTTTTCGTTCGAAGTGACCACAGTTCACGAGAAGCCGGAGCGCCCGTTCCGAGAAGTCGCGCTCGTAGGGACCCCCCAAGGAGATTGAGGGAGATGCGAATCGACGACCGCCCGTCTTCCATCAAGCCGCCGACAACCGCGTCCATTTCGTCGCGGTAGCGCTCCTGCCACCACGCGGGGTACGCGCGAAGTGAAAGGAGCGTAATCCTCGAGAAGTTCCTCACGTGAGAGCCGGTCCAAGACGACGTAGGCCAATTGACGCGACGGCCGACGTGACCAGCAAACGTTCTCGCAATGCTGCCGCACCCGCTCCGGTCAGTCGATATGGTCGACGCCTATCGTCGGCTGGCAGGGGTTCAACCAGTCCTTCCTCTTCCAGTCGGCTAAGAACTCCGTAGAGCGTTCCGGGTCCGAGGGTGACGTGCGCAATCGTTTCAACGTCCCTGATCAGGGCGTAGCCGTGCATCGGACCGGCGGCGAGGGAGGTAAGCACGAGGAGCGCCGGGTCCTGGGCACGCTGCCATCCTTTTACAGCCATTGCCGTCTCCCGTCACATCTGAGATGACTGTATCAGATTACGTAGTAATACTTCGGAGTGCTGTCGTGTATCGTTGCGGCCGGTTCCCGACTTTCGTTTATCTAGAGGGTACGCAATCGCAAGGTCATGCAGTCGCGGTGAAAGTAGCGAGGTATCGTCTCGCCGCCCTCACTAAAGTCTGCGCATGCCTCAAAGTGTCTGTCGCATTCGTCAAGCGATAAATGAGGATTCAGGTGTCATCTTCTCAATGGCAAAGGCACTCGCCACGACGTTCGTACTTGAGATCACGTCTTTCAAAGAGTCATTTGACTCTCTCGAAAAGGATCAAACATCCCGGCTACTTGTCGCTGAAGATGGAAGCGGGCTCATTGTTGGTTACCTACTTGGATTCACTCACCCCACACTGTTCGCGAACGGTACGGTTGGCTGGATTGAAGAAATGTACGTACGAGACGATGCTCGGCGAAGTGGGGTAGGCACACAACTTGCGCGAGCGTTTGAAGAGTGGGCAGCGCGTGAAGGCGCCACCTTGATTGCTCTTGCCACGAGACGCGCCACAACCTTCTACTTGGCAATGGGCTTTGAGGAGTCAGCAGCATATTTTCGCAAACTGCTATAGCGCTGCCTATGGAAATGCGACCGCTCGGCGAACTTCAACATTAGGATTCGTCCTCGCCTACCAACAGAGAACGGAAGGATTCTCGCCGACTGAGTATTCCGAAATTACGTCGCCCAACGGCTTCGAAATCGTGTCCGGCCATTCAATCCCCCGCGAGGAAGCGGTACACGTTGGTCTCGCGACGTTCAAAGCCAAGTTTGAGGTACAACGCGTTGGCCGCTTCGCGTGATGGTCGACTCGTCAGGTCGACGGTGCGTACGCCGTTCGAACGCGCCACGTCCAGCGCGGCCCGCGTGAGCGCCTCGCCAACGCCGAGACCACGAGCGCCCTCGTCCACGACGACGTCTTCGATCCACGCGCGCTCCCCGCTCGGAATGGGGAACACGACGAGCGTCAACGTGCCGACGACGTCGTCTTCGTTTCGAGCCACGAACAACGTTGTGGAGGGAGAGTGCACCAGCGTTTCGAGGTCGGCGAGGCTCAGTGGTTGGGCGTTCGACGACAGCTGCGGTAGCAGTCCGTTGAGTGCCGTTACAAGTTCCGGAGTTGCAACGTCCACGGCCTCGACGACGACGCTCACTCTTCTCCTCGCCAGACTGGGCGACGCAGATCGTCGTAGAACACGTCACGACGCTCGCCGTCGATGGCTGCGAAGACGGGGGCCGCCCAACGTTCGGCGCCAATGATGGGACTGGGCAGGTGATCGCGATCGAACCAGCCGGCGTCGGTGACCTCCAACGGATGCAAGTTGAACTCCCCTCCGACCGCACGACAGAAGAACAGTAGCGAAAACAGCGGGATCCTCGATTCGCCAAGTCGCATGCCGTCGAGCACCCCGATAAGCCGTATCGGTTCAACTTCAATGCCGGTCTCTTCCAGCACTTCTTTCACGACAACTTCGGGCGCGGAGTACCCCACGTCGCACCAGCCAGTCGGATAGAGCCAGATTCCCGAGTCCGCGCGCTCGATCAAGAGCAGCTTGCCCTCGTCGTTGACGACCGCCGCGCCGACCGCCACCTTGGGGGTCTGGTACCCCGGCACGCCGTGTCCAACTTCCTTCATCCACTGCGTCACGTAACCGTCTGCGTCGGGGACGCCCTCGAGTCCCTCGTCGGCGGCGACCTTCATATCGCCGGCGATCTTGAGGACCTCTTCAAAGCGTTCACGTTCGTACTGGCTTTCGGTGAAACCAAGTCCGGTCTTGGCGACGCCGGCGAGTGACTCGGCCCAGCGACGCAAGGTCTTTTCGGGAATCGAGTCGGGCACGTACCCGACGCTACCAATGCGACTCAGGCCAGTGTCGCGTCCAGGACCTCATCCAGGGTGCCGACGAGACCGGTGTAGAAGGGGCCGAAGTCCCCGTAGAGCGTGGTCGCTTCGTCATATCGCATGGTGTACACGCACTCTTTGAGGTCATCGACGTGCACGGCGAAGAGCGTGACGCCCCACTCCCAATCATCGAGCCCCGCCGAACCGGTGACCAGCTGNNTCGCGCGAGTCGTAGTCGAGCGCGTACCAGTTGTTGACGTCGCCGCGACGCTTCGACATCGGATAGAAGCAGAACGCGCTCATGCCTTCGGGCGGCAACGTCGGATAGAGCCGCTGGTTCAACATCGCCTCCGGCATGCCGGCCGCGTACTCGCTGACCTCGGTCACCGAGACGTAACTTTCGGCGACGATCATGCCGGCGGCTTGGACCTTCGACTGAAAACGGCGAATGTCCCAGAGATTGTCGCCAAGCGCCATGAAACAGGTGTCGGCCTTGGCGCCGAGGATTGCGGCGACGATGACCTGCAGTCCCGCCTTCGTCGCGTCGTCAACCGCTATACGAATCGCGTCGGAGTCGACGCGGGGACCGGGATGACAGAAGAGGTGCACGACGTTGACGCCGCGCGCAGGACCGACGGACGCTGTGCTCATGGCCCCATGCTACGGGTAACGACTTGGCGCGAACCTGCCCGTAACGCACGAACCGCGGGGCATCGCCCCGCGGTTCGTACAACGACTGAGGCGACGATTTAGTAGTCGTCCATTCCGCCGCCGGGCATGCCACCAGAGGACTTCTCCTCAGGCTTGTCGACGATGACGCACTCTGTCGTCAAGAAGAGCGCCGCGATGGACGCCGCGTTCTGGAGCGCCGAGCGGGTGACCTTGGCGGCGTCGATGACACCGGCCACGATGAGGTCCTCGTACTCGCCAGTGGCGGCGTTGAGGCCCTCGGTGGGCTTGGCCAGGTTACGGACCTTGTCCACGATGACTCCACCTTCGAGTCCCGCGTTCACGGCGATCTGGTTCAGCGGCGCCTCGACGGCCTTGGCGACCATGCGCGCACCGGTCTGCTCGTCGCCGCTCAACTTTTCGGCCGCTTCGAGGATGCGTGACTGGCTGCGCAGCAACGCCACGCCACCGCCGGGCACGACGCCCTCTTCAATAGCGGCCTTGGTCGTCGACACCGCGTCTTCGATGCGGTGCTTCTTCTCCTTGAGCTCNNGCTCCGACCTTGATGACGGCGACGCCACCGGACAACTTCGCCAGACGCTCTTGGAGCTTCTCGCGGTCGTAGTCCGACTCGGTGTTCTCAATTTCGGCCTTGATCTGGCTAATGCGGCCCTTGATGTCCTCTTCGGAACCCGCACCTTCGACGATGGTGGTCTCGTCCTTGGTCACGACGACCTTGCGGGCGGTACCGAGGAGCTCCAACGTGGCGGTGTCGAGCTTGAGTCCGATCTCTTCGGAGATGACGGTCGCACCCGTCAGGATCGCAATGTCCTGCAGCATGGCCTTGCGNNCCCTCGACGTCCTCGGCGATGATCAACAGCGGTCGACCCGACTGCATGACCTGCTCGAGCACGGGCAACACGTCGCGCACAGAGGCGATCTTCGACGAGACCAACAAGACGTAGGCGTTCTCTAAAACGGCCTCTTGACGCTCGACGTCGGTCGCGAAGTAGGGCGCAATGTAACCCTTGTCAAAGCGCATACCTTCGACGAGGTCCATGTCCATACCGAAGGACTGGCTCTCTTCGACGGTGATCACGCCGTCCTTACCAACCTTGTCGATCGCGTCGGCGATCATCTGGCCGATCTCGTTGTCCGCCGCGGAGATGGACGCCACCTGGGCGATCTGCTCCTTGGTGTCGGCGGGCTTGGCGAGGTCGTGCAGGGACGCCACGGCGGCCTCGACGGCGGCCTCGATGCCCTTTTTCAGTGACATCGGGTTCGCACCGGCGGCCACGTTCTTCAGACCCTCGCGGACCATGGCCCAGGCGAGCACGGTCGCGGTCGTCGTACCGTCACCGGCCACGTCGTCGGTCTTCTTGGCGACTTCCTTGACCAGTTCGGCACCGATCCTCTCGAACGGGTCCTCCAGGTCGATGTCCTTGGCGATCGACACGCCGTCATTGGTAATGGTGGGTGCTCCCCACTTCTTGTCGAGCACCACGTTGCGGCCCTTGGGCCCCAGGGTGACGCGGACAGCATCTGCGAGCTTGTTCATGCCGCGCTCAAGGGAGCGTCGGGCCTCTTCGTCGAAAGCGATCAGTTTCGCCACGGTGATTCCTCCTAGTGCGTTACACCTTTTGGTGCAAAGCAATATTAGCACTCTCCGTTAGAGAGTGCTAACGGGCGAGAACCGAGGCATATTTGTCGCGAGTTTCGGGGAAAGAGAGCATCTAAGTTGACCGGCGCGAGGCCCACTTCAGGCGTTCTAGGACTTCGAGGTCGGCGAGTGGCGCACGTACCCCTCCCGCGCCCGACTCGAGACGGCCACGTCGGCCGGCCTCTAGCCCCCTGCGACCGCCGGGACCAGGGAGATCGTCTGGCCCGACGCGACGATCGTGTCGAGCCCGTCGAGGAAACGGACATCCTCGTCGGCCACGAAGACATTGACGAAGCGCCGAAGCGCGCCGTCATCGTCCAACACCCTCGAGGCGAGACCCGGATAGGCCGCGTCGACGGCGCCAATCGCCTCGCGCACCGTTTCGGCTTCGACCGGAACTTCGCCGGCGCCACCGACGAGCACGCGGAGCTGGCTAGGGAGGCGCACGATGACACTCACGACGCGGCCACCAGTTGGTGAAATCGCAGCGCTTCCTCGGCCGCTTCGAGCGACGGGCTAATGGTCGAAGAGACCGTGGCGACATCGACGATCGCGTCGAGCGTCTTTAATCCGTGGCCCGAGATGATCGCGACAGTGGACTGCTCGGGGTCGAGCGTGCCCCTCGCGATCATCTGGCGCAGCGACGCGATGGTCACGCCGCCGGCCGTTTCGGCGAAGACGCCTTCGGTACGCGCGAGCAGTTCGATGCACTCGAGGATCTCCTCGTCGTCCACGGACCCACAGTCGCCGCCTTTCGCGCGCAGTTCGTCCAGCACGTAAGGGCCGTCAGCCGGGTTGCCAATCGCCAATGAGCGCGCGATGGTGTTGGGCCGCTGGGGCGTGATGAACGAGGAGCCGTCGCGGTGCGCGGTCGCTACCGGCGAACAGCCGGTCGCCTGCGCGCCAAAGAGCACCGGCGCGCCACCGTCGACGAGTCCGAGGTCAAGGAACTGCTGAAAGCCCTTCGCCACTTTCGTGAACTGGCTCCCCGAGGCGATGGGCACGACGACCTGGGCCGGTGTACGCCAGCCGAGTTGTTCACAGATTTCAAAGGCCAGCGTCTTTGACCCTTCGGCGTAGTAAGGGCGAAGGTTGATGTTGGCAAAGGCCCAGTCGGGGTGCTCGGCGACGAGTTCGACGCAGAGGCGATTCACGTCGTCGTAGTTCCCTTCGACGCCGAGCACCGTGCCGCCGAAGATGGCGGTCATGGCGATCTTGGACTTCTCTAAGTCGGCCGGGATGATCGTGACGCTCGGCCAGCCGATCGACGCAGCGTGGGCCGCGACCGAGGTCGCTAAGTTGCCCGTCGACGCGCACGCCGCCGTACTAAAGCCCAGTCGTCGGGCGCTCGAGAGCGCTACCGAGACGACCCGGTCCTTGAATGATCCGGTGGGATTACGGGTGTCGTCCTTGAGCCAGAGTTCGCGCAGGCCCAGGACTTCTCCTAGCCGGGTGGCCCGACGGAGCGGCGTCCACCCCGCGCCGAGATCAACGGGCGCCTCGCCGGGGTCGGGCAATAGCGCGCCGTATCGCCAGATTGAAGCCGGCCCTTCAGTAATGGAGGCCCGGGTGATCTTCCCTTGGGCGGCGGCGAGGTCGTAATCGACCTCGAGCGGCCCAAAACAGAAGTCACAGGCGTAGTGAGGGCCATCAGGGTAGGTGGTACCACACTCTCGACAGATAAGACCGGTAACGAAACTCATAGCTCCCTCTTCATCGATCGGCCTTTGGCACCTGGTGTGAAGGGAAACTCCCTGGGCTCACACTGGTTGTCGCGACGTCTGCGGGGCCGTCCCTCAGTCGCTCTGGATGATGGGTCAATTCTTACCTCGCGCGCTCGACTTGTCAAGAGCGAAGGACGAGACCATAACCTCGACACCATGAGCACCGCAGATGTTCCCTGGACGCTCGCGCGCGAGCACTTCGCCCTCGAGCAGATCGCGACCCTCAAGGGCACCACCACCGTCGCTGTTATCGTGCCCGCCAAGAATGAGTCGGCCACGATCGGCGCCGTGCTCGATTCGGTCTTGGTCCACCACGAGCTCGTCGATGAACTCGT
>PKZN01000081.1 GCA_003133075.1 Acidimicrobiaceae bacterium
GTGGCCCTTACTTAGTAGAGGGCGAAAATTTCGCTCCTCACTAAGGAGCACCATGCGATTACCAATTGACACCCAGACCGTGAGATCCGATTCGAGGGAAGTGTGCGCCTCGACGGAAGCTAAGTGTCACTGCTCAGTCGAGTCAGGAACGGATGTACCGAGACTCCTCTACACGGTGGAAAACGTCGCTCAGGCGCTTGCCATTGGCCGATCGAAGGTGTACGAGCTGATGAACTCGGGGTTGCTGCCTGCAGTCCACATCGGTCGCAGCGTCCGATTTCGAGCTTCAGACGTTCGGGACTTTGTCCAAGGTTGGCAACGATGCGTGGACGAAACGGGAGCCCAATGATGCTTGTCCTAGGACTGCCAAAGTATCGATCCGATTGCCTCGGCCGCGGATGCTCTGTCGGGGGCGAGAACGTGTCCGTAGACGTCGGCAGTCATTCGTATGGAGGCGTGTCCGAGTACGCGGCTGACCACCTGGAGCGGCACGCCTTGAGCCAACATCAGGCTTGCGGCAGAGTGGCGGAGCTCGTGGACGTGCCAATCACCCAGTCCCGCATTCCGACAAAGCCCCTTGAACTCCCTCAATAGATTTCGGGGATCCAGCGGGGTCCCGGCTGTTGAGGTGAAGATGAACTCCGAGTCGATGTCAACCTCCCCGAGAGTCTCCGTTTCAGCTTTCTGGATCGCTCTCCTTGCCACGAGGAGATCCACCATGGGCGAGGCCAAATTGACACTTCGCCGACTGGTTGACGTTTTGGTGTCGGTCAGCACGAGGCCGTCTCGCCCTCGTTGTAACTGGCGTCGAATCGCGAGGACACCCGCGTGTTCGTCAAAGTCGGCCCATTTGAGGCCCAGTGCCTCGCCGCGGCGCAGTCCAGCCGAGAGCATCAACGCATACAACGCCTCGTTCCTGTGCCCTCTTATCGCCTCGAGAAACGCTCGGGCCTCGTCGGGAGTCAATGTCCGTCCCTCTTTTCTGGGCACCTTGGGTGAGCGAGAGAGCGCGGCGACGTTCCGGCCCACGTAACCCCAGCGCATCGCCTGGTCGAGCGCCTGCGCCAGGACGGCACGAATCCGTCGTACGGTCGACGGCGCCAATCCCTCTTCGATCTTGCGGGCCAAAAGATGATCGATATGAACCGGTTTCAGGTCCAACAACTTCTTCTTGCCTAGCGTCGGCAGGAGATGATTTCGCGCAATGCTCAAGTAGTTCGAGCCGGCAGATTCCTGCACCTGGTGACGGAGAACGTCCTCGTACCATTGAATGACTAGCTGCTCGAGGGTTACGGAGCGTTCGGTTGCCTGAAGTCCGCCGGTGATGTCGTGTTGAAGTCGTGAGAGTTTCTCGACGGCCTCGCGCCGGGTGGCGGCGCTGACGGTTCGCCGCCGAGGTAGTCCAGTTGGAGTGAATCCGATGACGATCGATCCAATCCAACGACCGTCGACCTTCCGTCGATAGATCGATCCTTCGCCGTTTCCGCGTTTGTGCGCCATCAGTTTCCGCCGTTGCTTACATGGTTGCTTACACAACGGTCGCGGCGACTAAGTCCGAATGATGAAAACCTCGAAAAGCCTTTAAAAATAAGGCTTCTAATCAGTGGAGGTAAGGGGATTCGAACCCCTGACCCCTTGCATGCCATGCAAGTGCTCTACCAGCTGAGCTATACCCCCAAAGGAAAACGAATTCTAGCAGCAGAGCAAAAGTGACTCATCTCGAAGCACGGCGCGTCGGGCGATTACCTCGTAGAAGTTGGAGAATCGCTGTCAATGCGGTGCCCGCCAGCAGGAGTCTGCGATGAGCGACTCATTCGCGAGGGCCACCAGTTCCAACGGCCAAGTATCACCACGGTCGCGGGAACCAACAGCGTCCTCACCAAGAAGGTGTCCATCAAGATGCCGATCGCGAGCCCGGCGCCAATGTCGGTGATCTGACCGCCGCCACCGGCGACGGCGAGGACCCCGAAGGTTCCTGCCAGGACGAGACCGGCCGACGTCACGGTCGGTCCGGTGACGCCGACGGCCCGGGCCACGGCTTCACGAAGAGGGAGTCGCTGCGTCTCTTCTCGTATTCGTGTCATCACGAGGATGTTGTAGTCCTCACCGAGGGCCAAGAGGAAGATGAACATGAGGAAGGGCAAGATAAATGTCAAACCGCCCTGCCCACCGATGTCGATGAAGATCAGCGTCGAGACACCGAGCGCCGAGACGTAGGAGAGGGCGACGCTCACGATGAGATAGAGCGGCGCGATCAGACTTCGCAGCACTAAGGCCAGCAGAAGCCCGATCGCGAGGATCGCGATGGGGAAGACGTGCAAGAGGTCGTGACTCGACGCGCCACTCACGTCGTAGAGACCGGCCGCCTCTCCGTCGACGCCCGACGCGACCGCGTGGGACCTAGTCGCGGCCGTGGTGATGGCGGCCCGGACGTTGGGCACGGCCTGGAGGGCCGCGGTGGACTGTTGGTTGCCCGCGCGAAAGGACGTCTGAAACGCGATGGTGAGACCGTTAGCCGCGACGAACTGGCCACTCGAGCGGTACGCCTGGTACTGGGCGACGGGCACGGTGCTCGAGGGGGATTCGATGACCGGCAACCGCGAGGGATTCCCGAGTTCTTTATAGAGCGCGACGTAGGCGCTCGGCGTCAGGGTCGAGCCGTTCGCATTCAACGGACCGGTGAGGTGCGTGAACTGCCCCGAGCTTTCGAGGGACGCTTGGGCGAGTGCGACTTCGCTCGGGTCACTCCAGATCGGCGTCGTAAATCGAAAGCCCAGGTCGGCGGGGTTCGACGTGGAGTGGGGGAAGTGCGCGGCGATGATGGCGTTCCCCTCGGCCGCGTTCGAACCCGACGGGGCATTCGTGCTGCCGCCAAATCCTCCCGAGTGATAGCCGAGGGCGAAGGTGGCGAGGCCCGCGAATACGACTAGACCGATCGCCAGGGTCACGACGGGCCGGCGAACGAGGCGCACCGCGATCTTGCCCCACCACCCGGTCTTGGGGGTGCTGGCGACGACCTTGGAGGGCCAGAACGCTGCGCGACCGAATATCGCGAGCAGCGCGGGCAACAAGGTGAGACCCGCGATGAGGATGACGCCAACCCCTACGGCCAACGGCACGCCAAGACTGTTGTAGACCCCGAACGTGGCAAAGAGCAGGGTCAACAGCGCGATGATCACCGTTCCGGCCGAAGCAGTGATCGACTCACCGACGCGAACGAGTGAGTGCTCGACCGCGTCGTGCGGCGAGAGACCCCCGCGGATCTCTTCTCTGACCCGGAAGATGAGAAAGAGCCCGTAGTCGGTGCCCGCCCCGAGCAACAAAATGATTAACAAGAGACTGGTGATCTCGGAGATCTTGAGCCCGTGCGCCCCGAGTCCCCCGATGAAACGCATCGAGATGACGAGCGCGAACACCGCCGGCAAGAGGGTGATGATCGGAGCGAGCACGGAGCGAAAGATCAGCAGGAGCAGTAAGAGAATGAAGACGATCGAGAGCAGCTGCACGGTGTTGCCGGTCTTGTTCGACTGCGCACTATTAGCGACCTCGGAGGCGACCGCGCCAGCGAGGTGGTACTCGAGGCCCGCGGGCGCGCGAGCTTGCGCGAACGTGGCGGCGAGATCGTCGACGACGGTCTTNNGTGCCGGATTGATCGTTGAAACTCACGTTGGCCTCGACGAGGATCTCGGTGACGTTCCCATCGGCGGACGTGCCAACTTGTTTTGCACCGACGACCTTGTTGACCGCGTCAGCGGCACGGATCTCTCGTTCAATCGAGGCTTCGTCCGTTGCGGTGAGCGCGTGGTGACTCGAAGCGGCGATGATGATCTGACTGTCGGTGGACGTGTTGCCTTCGACGGGGATGAGGAGTTGGGCGGCCTGCTGGCTCGGAGCGGATGCCGGCAAGAACGTCGTGTTGTTGTTGTTGACCTCGCTCCCGAGTGAGGGAAGAGCCTTTGCCGAGACGATGGCGACGAGGATCCATAGGACCACGACGACCCACCGGAATCGGACGACGAATCGACCGAGTCCTTCGAAAATCCGGTTCATCGAGTGGCTTTCTGGTGGGGGGTCAGAACTTCAGTGAGATTAGCGGGAGGGCTTCGTGTCTCAACCAACGCGCGTCACGCGTGGGGCCAGTCGGCTTGTGAGAGCCGTACGCGAAGGGTTTTCGGTAAACCTTCGACGACTTGCTCATAGGAATGAATGATCATCTTCTTTATCTCGTCATCGGGAACGCTGTCGTCCAACAGGACCGTGTTCCAGTGCGACTTATTGAGGTGATAGCCGGGTCGCACCGCGCCAAACTCTTCGCGCAACTCCAGCGCGATCACGGGGTCGCACTTGAGCGAGAGAGCGGGTGGGGTCGCCTCGGGAGAGAGGATTACGAAAATCTTGCCGGCGACTTTGTAGACGTCGACGTCTGGACCGAAGGGTTGATCTTCGCTGGACTCGGGAAACTTCAAAGCGAAGGCGGCGACTTTCTCAGGCTCCATGAAGAGACTCCTCACTGACGGGTTTCATACTGGCCTCGTTCATGCGACCGGCCCCGCTCAACCCGTCGAGAGCAGGAGGTCGCAGAGCGCTGCTGGAAGAGACAACATCGGCGAATGGCCACTCTCGAGCACGGTGCTCTCATAACAGCGCGTCGCCATGAGCTCTTGGAGGAGTGGGTCGATCGCCTGATCGAGGCTGCAGCGTACGTAGTAGGAGGGGACCTCGACGTCAAAGGCGGTCCGTGGGCTGCGAAAACTGGCGATGGTCTGGGTGGACAGCGACGCGACCGCACGTGCGGCGGTCTCCTCGGGGCAGTCCTGATAGAGCGCGGCGGTGGCGAGGAGGGGATTGAGTCGCAAGAAGTCGCCGTCGCGCTCGATGGCTTCATCGAGGCGCGTCGTCACGTCGACCTCGAGGATGGTTTCAGAGACACTTCGTCCGAGGGTGGGCACGAGGGCCGCCACGTAGATCAGCCGCTCGAGTTCGGGTATCTGATCGGCGGCTTCCGTGATGACGGCCCCACCGTAACTGTGGCCGACCAGCACCACGGGGCCCTCGGCGTTGGCGATCTCGACGACGTCGCGGGCGTCGTCGGCGAGGAACGTATTGGGCTGCGCGCCGTGAGTGGAACTCGGGAGGTCGAGGGCGGTCCAGTTGACGCCTCGTCTGGTGAGCACGTCACCGACCTCGCCCCAGCACCACGCGCCGCCCCACGCACCGTGGACGAGAATGTAGGTCGTTTCGGCGATGGCGGGCCCCCCTTTGTGGAGAGAGGTTACGGGTAATTCTCGTACAATGTCGTAATGAGTCGGCCATTTGACGTCGTGGAGATAGAAGAGAAGTGGCAGGCGCGCTGGCTCGACGAGGGGACCTACGACGTCGACAACGACGACCCGCGCGAGCGCTACTACGCCTTGACGATGTACCCCTATCCTTCGGGCACCGCCCATCAGGGCCACGTCCGCAACTACACCTTCGGTGACCTCGTCGTCCGCTACCAGACCATGCTCGGCAAGGCCGTGCTCTCGCCCTACGGGTTCGACTCATTCGGGCTCCCGGCGGAGAACGCCGCCATCAAGGCCGGCAGCCACCCCCGGCCCTACACCGAAGCGCGCATGCACGAGCTCAAGACGTCCGTCCGTCGCCTCGGCGCGGTGTACGACTGGCGGCGCGAGGTGTACAGCCACGACCCCGAGTACATCAAGTGGTCCCAGACCATATTCCTGGCGTTCCTCAAGGCCGGGTTGGCCTACCGCGCGGACGCGCGGGTGAACTGGTGCCCGGGCTGTCTCACCGTGTTGGCGAATGAACAAGTGCTCGCCGATGGGACCTGTGAGCGCTCGGGCGATCTCGTGGTGCGCCGTCAGTTAGAGCAGTGGTTCTTTCGCATCACCGCCTACGCCGAGGAACTCCTGACGGGCGTCGACGACCTCGAGTGGCCCGAGCGCGTGAAGACCATGCAGAAGAACTGGATCGGCCGCAGCGAAGGAGTCGAGTTCGACCTGCCCCTCGCGGAGGATCGAGCGGTGGCGCTACGCGTCTTTACGACGCGCCCCGACACGGGCTACGGCGTTACCTACGCCGTCGTGGCCCCCGAACACCCGCTCCTCGAGACCCTTACGACCGACGCCCAGCGAGCCAGTGTCGACGAGATCGTCACGCGCGCCACCGCGACCAGTGAGATTGAACGCACGACCTCCTCGGCGGAGGGGATTGGACTGGAGAAGCGCGGCGCCTTTACTGGTGGCTACGTGGTCAATCCCTTCACGAATGAGTCGGTGCCGGTCTACGTGGCTGACTACGTGCTCGGTAACTACGGCACGGGCGCCATCATGGCGGTGCCCGGTGAGGACGAGCGCGACTTCGACTTCGCGAGCGTCCACGGCCTCCCCGTCGTCCACACCGTCCAGCCCCCCGAGGGTTTCGAGGACGGTGCTTACAGTGGCGACGGCGCCCACATCAACTCGGGGTTCCTCGACGGTCTCGACGTCGCGGCGGCGAAAGTGGCTGCGACGACGTATCTCGTCGAACACGCCCGGGGCAACCCCAAGGTCAACTACCGACTCCGCGACTGGTTGGTGTCACGACAGCGCTTCTGGGGTTGCCCGATCCCGGTGGTGTACTGCGAGACCCACGGCATCGTGCCGGTACCCGAAGAAGACCTACCGGTGCTCGCGCCCGACGACGTGGTGATGAACGCCTCGGGCCAGTCGCCCTTGGCGACGCACGAAGGGTTCTTCAACACGGTCTGTCCCATCGACGGCGAGCCGGCGCGACGCGAGACGGACACGATGGACACTTTCACGGACTCGGGTTGGTACTACCTGCGCTTCGCCGACCCCTTCACGCCCACCATGGCCTTCGATCCGGCGCAAGCCTCCAAGTGGATGCCCGTCAATCAGTACATCGGGGGCATCGAGCACGCCATCTTGCATCTGCTGTACGCGCGCTTTTACCTCAAGGCCCTCAACGACGTGGGTATGGGCGCGGGGCTCCCTCGCGAGCCATTCCAGCGCCTCTTCAGCCAGGGCATGATTCGACTCGACGGATCGAAGATGTCCAAGTCGAAGGGCAACCTCATCGCCCCCGAGGCCTACTACCCGACCGTCGGCGCCGATGGCCTGCGGCTCTTCCACCTCTTCGCGGGTCCCCCCGCCGACGACATGGACTGGACGGACCAGACCGACGAAGTCATCGAGGGCTGCGCACGATTCATCGACCGCTTCTACCGCCTCTGGCACCACTACGACGTCAACATCCACGGCGGTCTCGACGACGCGGACGCCCACGTGCGTCAAGAGACGCACCGCACCATCGCCCGGGTGACCAACGACCTCAATCGCTGGAGTTACAACACCGCGGTCGCCGCCCTCATGGAACTCCTCAACACGCTCTCGCGCGCCGCGCGAAGCGAGACGGGCATCGCCGCCGAAACGTTGGAAGAGAGCCTCGACGTCATGGCGAAACTCCTCGCGCCCATGGCGCCGCACATCACGGCCGAGCTCTGGGAGGAGCGTCACCCCGACCTGCCGAGCGTGCACCTCACCGCCTGGCCCGTGGCGGACCCCGCGATGCTGGTCGAGACCGAGGTGACGATGGTGGTGCAGGTGAATGGGAAAGTCAAGGCTCGTCTCCTCGTCGCTCCCTCGATCAGTGAAGACGAAGCGACGGCCGCCGCGCTCGCCGACCTCGACGTGATCGATGCCTTGAAGGGCGCGACACCGGCGCGCGTCGTGGCTCGACCACCGCGAATGGTGAACATCGTTCTCTAATGGCGGCCAAGAAATCGTCGTCGCACCAGACCACCGTCACTATCGAGCCGCCACAGTTCGACCGGCCCGAGGTGGAGATTCGCGCGTCGACGCGGCGAAAAAAGACCGGCAACGCCCACTGGTCCGGGAGCCGCATCGTCGTGCAGATCCCCGCCCGCGTACGCGGGCGGGAGCGTCGCGAGTTCGTCGACGACCTGGTCTTGCGCCTCATGAGCCAACGTCCCCAGAACGCCGCCGGTGACGGCGCGCTCGAAGAACGTGCCGTCGCCCTCGCCGAGCTCTACAACGACGGGGTGCTGCCCGCGTCGGTGCGATGGGTGAATAACCAACGCGCTCGCTGGGCGTCGTGTTCACCCGACACCCGCGAGATTCGAATCTCTTCTCGACTGCGTCAGTGTCCCGAGTGGGTGATTGACGCTGTCTTGGTGCACGAATTAGCGCACCTCCAAGAAGCCGACCACTCACCAGAGTTCTACGAAATCGCCGACCGCCATCCTCGCCAGCACGACAGTGGTCTCTTCTTGGACGGCTACGCCCTCGGTCTCGGACTGCGCATTGAGTCGGGCGACGTCGACTTGGAGTCGGCCTAGCTCGCTTCGCCTCGCAGGAATCGCTCCAACTCGGCCGCCAACTCATCACCGCTCGGGAGCTCCTCGCCGAGCGACGTGCCTTCGCTCTCGTCGGCCGCGGCTTCGAGACGCTGGACCATTGAGGAGTGTTCGGGATTGTTCGTGACGAGTTCGTCGACGCGTTGACGCGCCTCTTCGGCCGCCGCGCGAAGTGGACCGGCGTCCAACGTCAGCCCCGCGATGCTCGCGAGTCCGTCGATGAGGGCGGCCGACGCTTGGGGGTAGGGCATGGAGGAGACGTAGTGCGGCACCCGGGCCCAGAGCGTGACGATGTCCATGTCCACTTCGGCGAAGCCCAACTCCAAGGCGGTGCCGATGCCCGCGGGGACTTCGAGCTCACCCGAGACGGAACCGACGGTGGTGAGGAGGTGCGCGCTCGGGGCCGGGGCCGTGCCGATCACCCGCACCGGCCGGGTGTGGGGTGTGGGGGCGGGGAAGGCGCCGAGTCCGACGACCAGGCGCACGTCAAATCGACCGGCCGCGTCGGTCACCACGTCGACGAAGTCGCTCCAGTGAAAGTCCGGCTCCGGGCCGACCAGGAACAGTACGTCGGCGCCGTCCCCGTCGCGACCGTAGCGCAGTTGGATCTCCGGCCAGGTCAGTTCGGTCGTGATCCCGTCGACGATGCGCGCGAGCGGCCGGCGGGCGCGCTGATCGATGAAGTACTCGGTGTCAAAGGTCGCGAGCACGTCGGTGGGCGTCGTTTCGAGCAAGGTCGCTACCGCGGTGCTCGCCCCGAGCCCGGCGTCGATCCATCCCTCGAGGCCGATCACCAGCACCGGCTCGTTGAGGTCGGGGTCGGCCAAGAAGATGATGCGGTCGTAGATCTCGTCGTCCATCAGCCCTCCAACGTCTTCTTCGCCGTCTCGGCCAACTGCGCGATGTGAGCGGGCCACTCTTCGACGCTGCCTTGATCGCCGGCGGTCGCGCCGGCGCGGTACCTCGCGAAGACGCCCTGCATGATGCAGGCCAACTTCCAATACCCAAAGGCTTGGTAGTAGGCGACGTCACTGACGTCCAGCGTCGAGTGTGCGGCGTAGGCCTTTAAAACCTCGTCGCGGGTCACGAAGCCCGGGGCGGTCGTCGGCGCCGCGCCCAGCAAGGTCGCCGACGCGTCGCCCGGTTCGGTCCAGTAACACAGCAGCACCCCGAGGTCCGCCATCGGATCACCCAACGTGCAGATCTCCCAGTCCAAGATGGCCCGCACCTTGCCCTCGTCGTCGAGGACGGTGTTGTCCAAGCGGTAGTCCCCATGGACCACCGAGACGCGCTGCTGGATCGGGATCGTTCGAGCGAGCAGGTCCCCGACCTCTTCAACCACGGTCTCGTGGTCGACGCCGTCGACCTTCATCTGCTCGAACTGCCCACGCCAGCGGCGCACTTGTCGCTCGATGTAGCCGTCGTGTCGCGCCAGTTCGCCCAGTCCCGCCGCGTCGACGTCGACGTCGTGCAACCGCGCCAAGGTCGTCGCCAAGTTGTCACCGATCTGACCTCGGATGGCTTCGCTGAAGGCCGCCACAGCCTGGTCGCGGTCCCGCACGATGGCGCCTTCGACGAACTCCATGACGTAAAAGGGACGTTCGTTGACCGCGTCGTCAACGCAGAGCCCGAGCGGACGCGGGACCGGGATGCCGAGAGGGTAGAGGGCCTCGATGATCGTGTGTTCGCGCACCATGTCGTGGGCCGTCGGCAAGACGTGGCTCACCGGTGGGCGTCGCAGGGCGTAGGTCGCGCCCGTCGCGTCGGTGACGCGGAAGGTCAGATTCGAGCGTCCTCCCGCGACGAGATCGAACTCGATCGGGCCCTGCGCGCCGACGTGTTCCTCGAGCCACGCGGTGACGTTCGTCTCGTCGATTCCCGTCACGTTGCCCATACGAATCGAGGCTAACAGTGAGGACTGACCCCTCCAGAAATCGGCATCGCCCGTTAGGCTGGCCGTCGTGAAAGATGTCACCGACGCCACATTTTTAACTGACGTCATCGAACGATCGAAGACCGTGCCCGTGGTGGTGGACCTGTGGGCGGAGTGGTGCGGGCCGTGTAAAACGCTCGGGCCAATCCTCGAAAAGGTCGTCGAGGAGACCAACGGCGCCGTCGAACTGGCCAAGGTTGACGTTGACGCGAATCGTGAGATCGCGGCCGCGTTCCAGGTGCAGTCGATCCCGGCGGTGTTCGCCATCGCCGACGGCAAAGTGGTCGACACGTTCGTCGGTGCGCTGCCCGAGGCGCAGGTCCGCGCGTTCATCGAGAAACTCGCGCCCGGGGCGTCGAAGGTGGATCAACTCCTCGACGCGGGGGACGAGACGTCGCTGCGCGAGGCGGTCGCGATGGACCCGACGAACTCGGAGGCGGCGGTCGCTCTGGCGGACTTCTTACGTCAAGAAGACAAACTCGACGACGCCGAAGCGCTGCTGGTTCCTTTCCCGAACGTGCTGGCGGCAAAAACGGTGCTCGCGCGCATTCGACTTCAGCGCAGCGGCGTGCGACTCGACGGCGACCTCGACTTGACGCTCGAACACCTCCTCGAGCAGTCCGCAACCAACGACGCCTTAAAGACGCAGTTGCTCGAGGTGCTCGACGCGCTCGGCCCCCAGGATCCCCGCTACGTGTCCTACCGTCGCCGCCTCGCCAGTCGCCTCTACTAGTGCCGGTCTTTCGGCCCGTGGGGCCGTTGGTGGTCGCGCTCGGGGACCGTCGCGTCGATCTCACCACGCGCGCGCTGGTGATGGGGATCCTCAACCGGACGAAGGACTCCTTCTACGCACCGGCCGCGACCTTCGAACTTGAGGCGTTCTTTCGACGCGCCGAAGAGCTCGTCGAAGAGGGCGCGGACCTGCTCGATGTTGGGGGAGTGAAGGCCGGTCCCGGCGAGGAGGTCAGCGAAGCGGAAGAGCTCGACCGCGTGGTACCGGTCATCGCCGAGTTGGCCCGGCGCTTCGACGTGCCGCTCAGTGTGGACACGTGGCGAGCGGCGGTCGCTCGCGAGGCCTACGCCGTGGGCGCGTGCGTCGGCAACGACATCAGCGGGTTCGCCGATCCCCAGTACCTCCATGAGGCGGCGACGGCGGGCGCCACGGTGGTGGCGACGCACATCCGCCTGCGCCCCCGCGTGGCCGACCCCGACCCGCACTACGACGACGTCACCGAGAGCGTTGGTGCGTTCCTCATAGAACGTCGGCGCTGGGCCCTGGCCGCGGGACTCACCCACGAACAGGTCATCCTCGACGCCGGGCTCGACCTCGGCAAGACCGCGACGCAGTCGCTCGAGCTACTCCGCAATTCTGCGGCCCTGGCCGAACTCGGCTCGCCGCTCTTGCTCTCGGCGTCGAACAAGACGTTCCTCGGGGCGTTGTTGGACCTAGAGGTCACCGAGCGTCGAGCGGCGTCTTTAGCGGCGGTGGCGATCGGCGTCACGCAGGGCTGTCGTATCCTTCGGGTCCATGAAGTACGAGGCACCGTTCGCGTGCGCGACACCCTGGCGAGACTGATGGAAGTGCCCCAGTGACCAGCGCCAGCACGTGCGTCGTCGGCAGCGACGCGACGATGGTCTACGACGCGTTGCACAACGTCATTGTCGACGCGCTCGGTGACTTAGATCCGGCCTTCGCGCTCGAGGACTTCACGGCCAAAGACGTCACCGCGGCCGGCGAGTCGACGCTGCCGCGCGTCTTAGAGGCGCTCAATACTCCCGCGTTCCTCGTCGATCGACGCATCGTTGTGGTGCGCGACGCGCAACTTCTCGTCGCGGACGAAGTCGCGGCACTCTCGGCGTGGATGGCGACCCCGACGCCCGCGACCGTATTGATTCTCGCGGTCGTTGGGGCGAAGTCCAATCGCCTCGTCAAAGCCGCCAGCGCCGTCGTCGAGGTCAACGTCGGTTCGCGTGTCGCCGAACGCGTGACCTTCGTCAAGGAGAAGATGGTCGAGTACGACGTGGTCGTCGATCACGCGACGGCCCAACGTATCGCCGAGCAGGTCGGCGACGACGTCGCGCGCGTCGACGCCCTGGCGCGCACGCTCCAGGCGATCTTCGGCAGCGCGCCCCTGAACTTCGCGCGCGTCGAGCCCTACCTCGGCGACGCGGGCGACGTGCCCGCCTGGGACTTGACCGACGCCCTCGACGCGGGCGACGCGACCAAGGCCATCTCGGTGGCGCGTCGCATGCTCGAATCGCGCCAGCGCGCGGGCCTACAGCTCATCTCGATGCTCGCTCGTCACTACCTCAACATGGCGCGCGTCGAAGGCAGTGACGCCCACACCAAGGAAGAGGCCGCGGCACTGCTCGGTGTCAACGCCTTTCCCGCCGGCAAGGCGCTCCAACAGGGACGACAACTCGGGGCCGAACGTCTTTCGACCGCGGTGCGTTGGTTGACCGAGGCCGATCTCGCCCTAAAGGGCGGCGTCAGTTACGGGGGTAAGGACTTGGAGAGCGACCTCGACGTGACCGAGTTGACGGTGATCGAAGTACTCGTCGCGCGACTCGCGCGCCTCTCCTTCAGTGCGCGACGGCGCTAGGAGTCACGCCTCTTCGCGCAGGGCGTTGAGTCGCTTCATCAGCCCGCTCTTCTTATTGGCGGCCTGGTTCTTGTGGATGATGCCCTTGGAGGCGGCCATGTCGATGCGCTTGACGGCGATGCGCAGCGTCGACGCCTCGTCCTCGGTGCCGACGGCGGCCACGGCGTTCTTGGTGCGGGTGCGCAGTTCGGACTTGACGGCCTTGTTGCGCTCGCGCGCGACCACGTTCTGCTTGTTCCGCTTGATTTGGCTCTTGATATTGGCCACGACAACCTCGTTCTTCGTGCGCAACGCTCTGCGCGGGCCTATCGATGCTACCAGAGGGCTCGGCGTTGGTTCCACCGGGGAGAATTTGACGCGACGAACAGTAGCCTTGGGTGACCGTGGCCACTCCCGTAATTGACTCCAGCACCATCAGAAACCTCAGCATCATCGCGCACATCGACCACGGCAAGTCGACGCTCTCGGACCGGATTTTGGAGATCACCGGGGCCGTCGACCCCCGGCTCATGCGCGCCCAGTACCTCGACTCAATGGACATCGAACGCGAGCGGGGCATCACGATCAAGGCTCAGAACGTCCGGGTCCGCTACCAGGGGCACCTGATACAGCTCATCGACACGCCCGGCCACGTGGACTTTGGTTACGAGGTCAGTCGTTCCCTGGCGGCCTGCGAGGGCGCCGTGCTCTTAGTCGACGCCAGCCAGGGCATTCAAGCCCAGACGCTGGCGAACTGTTACCAGGCGATCGAGCACAACTTAGAGATCGTCGCGGTGCTGAACAAGATCGACCTACCTGCGGCCGACCCCGAACGGTGCAAGGACGAACTCGAGCGCGTACTCGGCATCGACGCCGCCACGATCCTCTCGATATCGGCCAAGACCGGCGAGGGCGTCGCGGCGTTACTCGACGCCATCATCGAACGCATTCCCGCCCCCGTGGGCGACCCCGCGGCGCCGTTACAAGCACTGGTCTTTGACTCCTACTACGACCAGTTCCGCGGGGTCATCTCCTCGATCCGCGTGCTCGAGGGCACGCTGCAAGACGACACTCGGATCCGCATGATGCGCGCGGGCACCAACCACGAGTTAGAAGAGATCGGCATCCGCACTCCCGAGATGATCAAGGTCGAGCGCCTCGGGCCCGGTGAAGTGGGCTACGTGGTGGCGGGTATCCGCGACGTCGGGGGAGCGCGCTCGGGTGAGACGATCACCGAGGCCAATCACCCGGCCGCCGCGCCACTGGAGGGTTACCAGGACCCCAAACCCATGGTGTTCTGTGGCATCTACCCGATCGACGGCGACGACTTGGCGAACCTGCGCGACGCGCTCGACAAACTTCGACTGAACGACGCCTCGATCACGTACGAACCCGAGAAGTCCCACGCGTTGGGCTTTGGGTTCCGCTGCGGGTTCTTAGGACTGCTGCACATGGAGATCGTCCGCGAACGCCTGGAGCGCGAGTTCAACTTGGCCATCATCGCGACCGCGCCGTCGGTCGTCTACCGGGCCTTTTTAACTGACGGCAGCGAAGTCTTGGTTGACAACCCGACGGACCTGCCCGATCCCAGTCGGCTCGAACACGTTGATGAACCCATGCTCGACGTCACGATACTGACCCCGGCGGAGTACCTCGGGGCCGTCATGGACCTCGGCCAGTCGCGACGCGGCGAGATGATCAAGATGGAGTACCTCTCGGTCGAACGCGTGGAACTGCGTTACCGCATCCCCTTGGCCGAGATCGTGATCGACTTCTTCGATGCCCTAAAGAGCCGCACCAAGGGCTACGCGTCGCTCGACTACGAGCCCGCGGGTTACGTCACCTCCGACGTCGTACGGGTCGACCTACTCATCAACCACGAACCGGTCGACGCCTTCTCCACCATCGTGCACAAGTCCAACGCCGAGGTCTACGGACGAAAGATGGCGGAGCGTCTGAAAGAGCTCATCCCGCGCCAGATGTTCGACGTACCGATCCAGGCGGCGATCGGGGGTCGCGTCGTCGCGCGCCAGACCGTCAAGGCCCGTCGCAAGGACGTGCTGGCCAAGTGTTACGGCGGGGACATCACGCGTAAACGCAAGCTGCTCGAGAAGCAAAAAGAGGGCAAGAAGCGCATGAAGAACCTCGGTCGCGTCGAGGTACCCCAAGAGGCCTTCGTCGCCGCGCTCAAACTTGAGGAGTAACTAGAGGGAGCGAGGTCGCGTCTGGGGCTTCTGGTGGCGTGTCGACTCGAGAATCTGGGTCTCGAGGGCGAGGGGGTCGAGGGGACGGGCGAAGAGGTACCCCTGGACCTCGGTGACGCCGCTCGCGCGCAGCATGTCCATCTGTTCGATCGTCTCGACGCCCTCAGCGAGGGTCGTCACCCCGAGGTCGCGTCCGAGTTGGATGAAGGTCTTCACCAGCGCCGCCGAGTGGGTCGAGGTGGTGATCGAGGCGATGAAGGACTGGTCGATCTTGATGCAGTCGATGGGGAACTTGCGCAGGTACGCGAGGGAGCAGTAGCCCGTGCCGAAGTCGTCGATGGCGACGCGCACGCCGAGCTCTTTGATCAGGGTGAGGCGCCGCACCGTGGCGTCCACGTCGAGCATCAAAGCGGTCTCGGTGACCTCGACGATCAACGATCGTTCACAGCCCCCGATTCGCGAAGCCTCGCGGATCTGGTCGACGATCAAGTCGTCGTCGAACTGGCGCGCCGACACGTTCACCGAGACGTCGAGGTCGTAGCCGCGCGCGCGCCAATCGGTCATCTGGCGACACGCTTCACGCAACACCCAGGCGCCGACTTCGCGGATCTGACCGGTGCGCTCCAAGATCGGGATGAACTCGTCGGGGCAGATGACGCCCTCGCTGGGGTGGTGCCAGCGAAGGAGCGCTTCGACGCCGATGACCGAGAGGTCCTCGAGGCGGTAGATCGGCTGGTACACGAGGTGGAACTGATTGTCCCGGATGGCAGAGCGCAGGTCGAACTCGAGGGCGATGCGGCGCTCGGAGACGTCGGCCATCTTCGAGTTGAAGAAGGCGAACTTATTCTTGCCGGCGTTCTTCGCTTGGTAGAGCGCCACGTCCGCGTCGCGCAGCAGCTCACTGCCGTTCTGGCGGTCGCCAACGGCGATGCCGACACTGGTGCTCACGTAGAGCGGGATGAGGGCGCCCTTTAACACGAAGGGTTGACGCATCACGTCGAGGAGACGTTGTGCGACGATCTCGGGCGCGAGCGTGTCCGCCCCGCCGTCGATCAAGACCACGAACTCGTCGCCGCCCATGCGGCCGATGGTGTCGGCCCCGCGAAGCGTGCTCTTCATGCGCCAGGCGACGAGGACCAAGAGGTGGTCGCCCGCCTCGTGGCCGAGTGAGTCGTTCACGTTCTTAAAGTCGTCGAGGTCGACGAAGAGCGCGGCGCCCTGGGTTCCTCGACGTCGGTTTCGTTCCAGCATCTGTTCAATTCGGTCGACGATCAAGGCCCGGTTCGGCAGACCCGTCAAGGAGTCGTGGAGGGCCTGGAACTGGAGTTGTGAGGTGCGGTCGCGTACCAGCAGACTCAACTTGTCCCGCCCCGCGCCGAGCAGGAGGATCAAGGCGCCGAGCAAGAGCGACAGCGCGATCCCGGCGAAGAGGAACAACAGGGCTCCTGCGTCGTGAAGGATGCCCCGACCGCCCGAAACGCCGGCGGTGTGCAGCGACCAGCCGTCGTGCATCGCGACGTTGGCGGTGCGGCCAACTTTTGTGACGGAGCCACTGTGAAAGACGATCTTGGAATTCACCTGGCCGTAGTAGAGCGCGACCGCCATGTTGGGGTGGCCCGCCAGGGCACTCGTCAAGATGGTGCCGGGGGTCAAGAGCACACCGACGACGTCGAGGAACGCGGCGTCGCGACCGGCCACGGTCGCGGGGACGGTGCCGCCCCGGTAGAAGGGGGTCTCGACGCCGAAGACCTTCACGCCGTTATAGGTATAGGGGAGCACGTCGCTGCGACCTTCGGACCGAGCGTCAGTGATGGGCGAGCCAATGGGCGAGTCGCAGACGTCGTAGTCCTTCGGAATGACGATGTCGCCCGGACGGGCGAATCCGACGGTGGCGAAGCAGTAGTAGGGGCGAACCCCCGCCGGCGTGAGCTCAAAGGGCGAACGCTGTCGAATCGACTCGGCCCTCGCGAACGTCGCGAGATCTGCTTGGGACACGTAGGAGATGATGCCCAGTTCAATGACGCTGGCGTAGCGGCGAAGGACGCCGGTGGTCTTGCCCCACGCGTTGAACTGCGCCTTGGTGGCGTTTGGATTTCCGATGAAGAACGACTCGGCACTCTCAATGAGGTCTTGCTGGCGCGAGATCGACACGCGCAGTGACGTGCCGATCTCCTGAGAGGTGGCAGCGAAGGACCGCTGCGCACGATCGTTCGCCGCGGTGGCGTCGTAGCGCGCCCCGAAAAACGAACCTAAGACGCCCAGGAGGACGAGCGCGGCGGCGACGTACGTCCAGGTGCGAATCGAACGCTGGGGACCCTGTTCCAAAATCCCCTCAGGAGTGCCCACGCCTCGAGGGGTAGGAACGTCCTTTGTCATGATCTGACTACGTCGTAACGTGGTTCATTTTGTAAGAGGCCTCCCAGACAAACCGTGCGCGGACAAACTTCTTGGCCTCGCAGTGGCCGCCCGACTGGACACCTAGGCCCAACCTAAACGCGACCGGGCGCTTTAAATCACTGATTTCGCCGTTGGTGGCGTGCGGCGTGCTCGCGTGCCTGACGAGAAGGCGTTTCGAGCCCGCTTGTGAACTAGTTAGTAGCCCGTCGCGCCGTCGATCAACTCGCGCAGTATGTCGGCGTGACCGCAGTGCCGGGCGTACTCCTCGATCATGTGGAGGTAGATCCAGCGCAGGTCCACCTCGACGCCCCGGCGCGCTCTGACGGCCATTTCATCGAGATCATGGCCCTTCGCGAGGTCGCGCGACGTCGAAATCGACGCGAGATAGAGCTCGAGCACCTCGTCGACGTCGGCGCTGTCGAGGTCGCGGAAGTCGATCTCGCGATCGGCCTCGGTCTTGTAGTACTCCACGACGTCGTGGCCCGCAAACCTCGACTCGAACCAGATCTGCTCGACGAAGGTCAGGTGGCGAAGTAGCCCAAGGAGCGACATCATCGAGGTGGCGACCGGGCGTTGTTTTAACTGGTCCGGGGTCAACCCGTCGCACTTATAGAGCATGGTGCCCCGGTAAAAGTCGAGCCATGACTCGAGTTGGGTGCGTTCTTCGCCTGAAAAGACGACGTTGGTACGCGCTGGCGCCTCGAAGGTCTCCATGGCGCAACGATAGAACCGGCGGCCCTGTCGTCTGGTGCGTGTTAGCACTCGGTAAAATCGAGTGCTAACAAGGAGAGACATGGCCCGGCGAGCGAAAACCCCCGCACCACTGGTGAGTGACCTCGACGCGCGCAAGGCCACGATCCTCGAGGCCGTGGTCATCGAGCACATCGATACCGCACAGCCGGTCGGTTCCTCCTCCGTGGCGCACCACGCGGACCTCGGAGTCTCCCCGGCGACCGTGCGCACCGAGATGGTCGCCCTCGAGCGGGAAGGGTACTTAGCCCAACCCCATACCTCGGCCGGACGAGTGCCCACGGACAAGGGGTACCGCTACTTCGTCGACCACCTCGCCTCGGGCGTCCTGGGCCCGGCCCAACAGTTCCAGGTGAAGGAGTTCTTCACCCACGTTCGCGGTGAGGTCGAAGACGTCCTCGAACAGACGTCGCTGCTCTTGAGTCAACTCACGAGGTACACCTCGGTCGTGGTCGGCACCGGTCACAGTCGCGCCAGCGTCTTAAGCGTGCAGTTGGTCAACTTAGACGCGCGTCACCACCTCTTAGTCACCGTCTACTCCGACGGAACGGTCACCAAACACAGCGTGCTCGCGAGCTTTGAAGCGACCCACGTCGAGGTGACCGAGGCGTCGCGGCAGTTGAACGCCCTGTTGATCGGCACCACGCTCGACGCCACCGTGCAGGTCCCCTCGCGTACCGACACCGTCGCCAAATTGGTGCGAGAAGCCGTCTCGGTACTGCACGCCGAAGCCCCGACGATGGACGGGGAACAGGTCTACATCGGTGGCTCCTCGCGCGTCGCCGAAGTCTTCGAGGGCGTCGAGACCGTGCGCAAGGTGCTCAGCATCTTGGAACAGGAGCTCCTCGTGGTCTCCCTGGTCGAGGACATTTTGGAAAAGGGCGTCTCGGTCGCTATCGGCTCCGAGCACGGCTACGAGCCGCTCTCGTCGTGCGCGGTGATCGTGGCGCCGGTCTCGGTTGAGGGTGAGACGGTGGGCGCCGTTGGCCTGCTCGGCCCCACGCGTATGAAGTACCAAGAAGTCATGGCCGCCGCCGAAGCCGTGTCGCAACATCTCACGCATCACTTCGGGGGTGAGGATCGTGGCTAACCCCGACCTCTACGCCGTGCTCGAAGTGGACGCCAGCTGTAGCCAAGAAGAGTTGAAGGTGTCGTATCGTCGCCTCGCGCGCCAGTACCACCCCGACGCGAACACCGGCGACCCCCAGGCCGAAGCGCGATTCAAGGAAGTCAGCCAGGCCTACGAGATCCTCTCTGATCCTGAGCGACGAGCCAACTACGACCGCTTCGGTTCCGACGTCGGCGCGGGACAGAGCCCCTTCGGCGCGGGCTCGGTGCAGGACATCTTCGACATGTTCTTCGGTGGCATGGGGGGCGCCCAGGCCCGACGAGGACCCCAAAGCGGGCCCGACGCCGAGGTTGCCATCGACATCACGTTAGAAGAGGCCGCCTTCGGCGCAACGCGCGAAGTGACCGTCACGTTGCCCCAGCGCTGTTCCACCTGTGAGGGATCGGGCTGTGCGCCCGGGACTTCACCGATCACCTGTGAGGAGTGTCAAGGTGCCGGCGAAGTGCGGCGCGTTCGCAACTCCATCCTCGGCCAGATGGTCACCTCGCAACCCTGCCAGCGTTGTCAGGGGATGGGCTCGCGGATCCAGACGCCCTGTGTGGACTGTCGCGGCGAGGGGCGCCGGCGCGAGAGCGTGACGTTGAGTGCCCACATCCCCGCGGGCGTCGAGGATGGCTCGACGATGCGACTCGCCGACCGTGGTCCGGCCGGTCCACGAGGTGGGCCCAACGGTCGTCTCTTCGTGCACCTGCGCGTGCTCGCCGATGAGCGCTTTCTTCGCAACGGTGACGATCTGCATCACGAGGCGCACGTGGCGTTCTCCCAGGCGGTCCTCGGCGCGACCATCACCGTGCCGACCTTGCGCGAGAGCGTGGCGATCGACGTCGAAGCCGGCAGCGCAAATGGCACGGTGCATCGCATCCGTCACGAGGGGGTCGAGCACTTGCACGGTCGTGGTCGTGGCGACCTCTTCATTCATCTCGTGGTCGACGTGCCCACGGAACTCGATGAGACCTCCGAGGCGCTACTTCGCCAGTGGGCGACGCACCGTGGTGAGGCGGTCCAGGAGTCGAGTGGTGGGCTGTTTCGTCGACGCAAGGCGAAGAAGTGAACTACGCGGAGTTCCCACGACGCGTCGCCGCGCTCGCGCAGTTTCGCGTGGAGGACCCGGCGAAGCCGGAACTTTCACGGGACGACGAACACCACCTGCGTAAGGTGCTGCGCGCCGACAGTGGCGAAGAGATCGTCGTCACAGACGGCAAGGGCTCGTGGTCAATCTGTGAGGTCTTGGAGGGAACACTCGCTCGCGTGAGCGACGTCCAGATGGACCCTCGCGCACCCGAGACCACGCTGTACCTGACGCCGTTAAAAGGTGACCGCGCGGAGTGGGCGGTCGCCAAGGCCACCGAGGTGGGCGTCAGTCGTATCGTGCCCTTGATCGCGGCGCGTATGGTCGTCAAGTTCAAGGGTGAGTCGCGCGAGAAGACCCTCACACGCTGGCGCCGCATCGCTGAAGAGGCCGCGGGTCAGTGTCGCCGGACCTACGACGTCACCATTGGCGACCCCGTCAAGGTCAAAGAGGTCCAGCCCCTCGTCGCCGTCTGCGACCTCGGCGCGACGGGGAACTGGGCGGGGCTGCGCAGCGTCGCCATCGGACCCGAAGGCGGATGGGCGCGTGATGAATGGGACCTCGGGCGCCGACGCGTCGGACTCGGTCCGACCGTGCTGCGCGCCGAGACCGCCGGCGTGGTTGCCGCGTCGCTCCTGGCCTTCCAGGCGGGAAGCTGGGGCTTCACCTTCGACGGCGCGCGAAATGAGTAATGATGAGAGCACTAGATGAGTGACTGCCTGTTCTGCAAGATCGTTGCGGGCGACATCCCCGCGCAGCTCGTCGCCGAGAGCGACACGGCACTCGCCTTTTACGACATCGCCCCCCAGGCACCCGTGCACGTGTTGGTGATCCCCAAGGCCCACGTGACCGACATCAATGAGATCGACGGAGAGCGCCCGGTGATGGACGACTTGATCGCCCTCGTCCAGCGCGTGGTGGCCGATGAGGGCGTCAAGGACACCGGCTACCGCTTGGTCGTCAACGTCGGTGTCGACGGCCAACAGACAGTGCCGCACCTGCACATCCACGTACTCGGCGGCCGCCGGATGACCTGGCCGCCCGGATGACCTCACACGCTCCGGCGGACGACGCACTGACCGCGACCACCTCGGTCGCGAACACCCACCTCATGGCGGGCCTCCTCGGCGCGCGCGACGAACACCTGCGCGTGATCGAGCGATCGTTTCCGAACTCCAAGATCCGCGTCCAGGGCAACGAGATCGCGGTCACCGGTCCCGACGCGGCGACCGTGCTGCGACTCTTCGACGAACTCATACTCGTGCTCGAAAGCGGGCAGTCCTTGGACACGACGAAGATCGCGCGCACCGTCGACATGGTCGCCGACGACCTTCGTCCGAGCGAGGTGCTACGTCACGAGGTGGTGCGCGGCGCTAAGGGCAAGTCCATTCGTCCCTCTACCGCGGGCCAGAAGCGCTACACCGAAGCCATCGAGAGTTCGATCGTCACCTTCGGCATCGGACCAGCGGGCACCGGCAAGAGTTACTTGGCCGTCGCCCAGGCCGTCCAGGCGCTCCATCGCCGCCAGGTCCAACGCATCGTCTTGACGCGTCCGGCCGTCGAGGCGGGCGAGAACCTCGGTTTCTTGCCCGGTGACTTGATGGCGAAGGTCGACCCGTACCTCCGACCGCTCTACGACGCCCTCTACGACATGGTCGGGGCCGACGGCGCCGCTCGACTGATCGCGAACGGCACCATTGAAGTCGCACCCCTGGCCTTCATGCGCGGACGTACGTTGAATGACTCGTTCCTCATTCTCGACGAGGCGCAAAACACCACGCCCGAACAGATGAAGATGTTCCTGACGCGCATTGGCTTTAACTCCAAGGCCGTCGTCAACGGTGACGTCACGCAGATCGACCTCAACGGAAAAAAGAGTGGACTGGTGAACATCGATCAGATCCTGGCCGAGGTCGAAGGCGTCAGTTTCGTGTACTTGGGCACCAAGGACGTCGTGCGACACCGCATCGTCGCCGACATCGTCGCCGCCTACGAACGCTCCTCATGACGATCGACATCTACGCGGCCGACGAGCAACACGACTTCGAGATTGACCTCGAGCGATGGATCGTGCTCGCGCGCGGCGCCCTCGCGGACGAGGGCGTGCGCGGACTGGCCGAGGTCTCCTTGATCTTCGCCGACGAGCCCACCATCGCCGACCTCAACCAGCAGTTCATGGGTAAAGACGGTCCGACCGACGTCTTGAGCTTCCCCATCGACGGCGAAGTCGAGCCCTCGGGTCGTGTGCCCGACGCCGGTGGCAGCGGACCCGGGGAACCACCCCAGCCCGAGATACCGCAGTTGATCGGTGACGTGGTGCTCTGCCCGGCGGTCGCCGCGCGCAACGCCATCGAACACGAAGTGGCCTTCGACGACGAAGTGGCTCTCCTCATCGTCCACGGGGTCTTACACCTTCTCGGGTGGGACCACGCCGAGGACGAGGAAGCCGAGCGTATGGAGGCGCGCGAGCGAGAGCTCCTCGCTCGCCACTACCGCTCGACGACGCCGTGATCGCCGCGGTCTGGCGCGCGGGGGACACGTACCTCGCGGTGGCGGTAGCGATTCTGCTGATGCTCTCGGGGTTCTTCGCGATGTCCGAGACGTCCTTGACGCGCATGAGCAAGTCCCGTTCCAGGTCGCTGCGCGACCAGGGTCGCCACGGCGCCAAGGCGTTGGTGTCGCTGACCGAGGCGCCAGAAAAGTTCCTCAATCCGTTGTTGTTGCTCGTGCTGATCTGTCAGCTGGTCTCGGCCACCATGGTCGGCGTGCTCGCGGGACGTCTCTTCGGTGCGGCGGGCGTCTTCGTCGCGACGGCGGGCGAGGTCATCGTCATCTTCGTTGCCTTCGAGGCGATCCCGAAGAACTTCGCGGTGCAGCACCCCGACGAGGCGGCGCTCTTGAGTGCCCCGGTCGTGGGCCGGATCCTTCGGTTCTGGCCGGTGCGCTGGATATCCGTCGTGCTGCTGGCGGTCGCCGACGGGGTGATTGGCCTCTTTGGACCTAAGGGCGCGAGTCCGCGCATGACCGAGTCCGAGGTGCTGGCCATGGCCGACGTCGCCCACGAGGATGCGGCCATTGAATCGGACGAGCGTGACTTCATCCACTCGGTCTTAGAGTTCGGCGACACCATCGTGCGCGAGGTGATGGTCCCGCGCACCGACATCGTGGAGATCGACGACACCGTCACGGTGCGCGAAGCCCTCGACGTCGCGGTCACCTCGGGTCGCTCACGCCTGCCGGTGCTCGGTGAGGGAATCGACGACGTGGTGGGCATCGTCAACCTTCGTCTCCTGGCCGGACTCGTCGCGAACGGCGAGGGCGCGGCGCCCGTGCGCGCCCACATGAGCGAGGCCCAGTTCGTCCCCGAGACCAAGCGTGTGGCGTCGTTGTTGAACGAGATTCGTAACGCCAAGAGCCACCTGTTCATCGTGGTCGACGAGTACGGCGGTACCGCGGGGCTGGTGACCTTAGAAGACGTGCTCGAAGAGCTCGTCGGGGAGATCACCGACGAGTCTGACCCGAGCATCGAGGACGACGATGAGCGGTCCCTCGGGGGCCGCGTCGAGTTGAGCGGTCGGCTCAACATCGACGACGCCAACGACGAGTACGGACTGGAACTGCCCAAGGATGGTTGGGACACCGTCGGGGGGCTGGTCCTGGACTTAAAGGGCGGGGTGCCCGACGTCGGTGACGTATTGATAACCGAGCGCTACCGATTGACGGTGGTGCGCATGGACGGGCGCCGCGTCGAAGAGGTCCTCGTCGAGCCACTGCCGATCCACCTATGACCCGCGCCGGTTTCGTCGCAATACTGGGCCGCCCCAACGTCGGAAAGTCCACGCTCGTCAATCAGTTGGTCGGCGCCAAGGTCTCCATCACCGCCGCGTCACCCAACACCACCCGTCACGCCATCCGCGGCATCGTCACCGAGGGCGACGTCCAGGTCATCCTCGTCGACACCCCGGGACTCCATCGTCCCAGGACCACCCTCGGTGGGCGCCTCAATGACACGGCTCGCTCGGCGGCCGACGGGGTCGACGTCATTGCGGCCGTTGTGGAAGCTAACGCCCCCATTGGACCAGGGGACCGTCACGTGATCGAGACGATGCTCAGCCACGGCCGTGGCGCTGACGGTCCGAAGCTCGTCGTCGTCGTCAACAAGATCGATCGCACCGGCAAGGAGTCGGTCGCGTCGCAGCTGCTCGCGGCGAGTGTCGTGGTCGATGAGATCGCCGCCGAGAAACACCACCTCGACGCCGCGTCGCGCGTGGAGTACTTTCCCCTGTCGGCCAAGACCGGGGAGGGCGCCGAAGAGTTGATGGCCTTTCTTCGTCCAGCCATGCCCGACTCGCCCTTCCTCTTCCCCGACGAGGAGGTCTCGGACGTCACCGAGGCGACGTGGATCGCGGAACTGGTACGCGAGCAACTCGTGCGCAAGACCAAGCAGGAGCTGCCCCACTCGATCCACTGTCGGGTAGTCGAGTTCGAGTGGCCGCACGTCACCGTCGAGATCCTCGTTGAGCGCGAATCCCAAAAGGGCATGGTGATCGGGAAGAAGGGCCAGCTCTTAAAGGACGTCGGCATCGCCGCGCGCAGTCAACTACCCGAGGGCATGTACTTAGAACTCAAGGTGCGCGTGGAGCCGGGTTGGCAGAAACGCGACGACGTCTTGGACCGCTTCGGCTACTAGGGGACGGGCGCCGCTCGTCGGACGGGACTACGCCGACCCCTCGAGCGCGGCGACCATCTGCGCGTCGATGGCCCGGGTCTGTTCGGTGTAGGGGAACATCACTGCATCGAGGTCGCGCAGTTGCCAGCTCGCATCGACGTCCTCGTCGGTGATTACCACCTCTAAATGATCGGCGAGTTCGATCATATGGAGGCCCCGCAAGAGACCGCTGAACTGGTCGGCGGCGCGACTGCCGCCGTGGGTGCCGTAGGTGACGAAGCTGGCGGGCTTCTCGGCCCACTCGGCGTAGAGGAAGTCGAGCGCGTTCTTCAGTGGCGCCGGGTATCCCCAGTTGTATTGGGGAAAGACGAAGATGAAACCGTCGTAGGCCGAAACGATCCGACTCCAAGCTTTGGTGTGTTCGTGTTCGTAGTTGCCGAGGGCGGCCATCAGGGGTTCGTCGAGAAACGGCAGGTTGACCTCTGCGAGGTCGAGGGTCTCGTAGCGCAGCGTGCCGCCGACCCGCGCGACCGCGCTCACCCATGCCGCGATACCGGGGCAGATCCGACCGGGGCGCGTGCTCCCAATGACGACGGCGACCCTCCGAACGCGTGGTAACGGCGTCGAGTCTGCGTCGGTACGAGCCTGCTCGCTCGGCGTCACACTCGCCTCCGCCGTACTCATTTCAACTGCCATCGCCGCAGTGTCGTGGAACGACCGGCTGTCTCGTCGTGGTCGAAGAAACCCTCACCCGCGAAGGTTTTCCAAAAAAGTACGCACTTCGACACCGTCTCGAGTTCGTCGCATGGGGGGGAGTTTCCTGAACATCACCGAACGGTACCGCGCGGTGGCGAGTCGGGTGTCGAGCACCGCCACCGCGCCGCGGTCGTCCTTGTTACGGATCAGTCGTCCGACACCCTGGGCGAGCAACATCGTGGCACGCGGAAGGTCGACCTCCATGAAGGGGCTCTCCGAGCGCTCCCTGCGCGCTTCGGCTAGGGGGTCGTTGGGAACGCTGAAGGGGAGGCGGTCGATCGTGACCAAACTCAGCGAATGTCCGGGCACGTCGATGCCCTGCCAGAAACTCGTCACTGCGAAGAGACTCGCCTCGGCCGATGCACGAAATCGCTCGATGAGGCGTTGACGCGAGAGCGTCCCTTGGACGAGGACCTCAGTATCGAGTTGCACCTCGACCGCCTCGGCGACGCGCTGCATCACTGAGCGATTCGTGAAGAGCGCCAACGTGCGGCCACCCGCGGCGGTGATGAGACCGATGAGCTCTTCGATGATGGCCGCTTCGGCGCCGGGGGCATTGCGATCGGGGAAGTCCTCGGGCACGTAGAGGAGCGCGTGGTCTTGGTAGTCGAAGGGACTCGAGAAGTGTTCGAACTCGTAGTCGGTCAAACCCAAATTGCGCGGCAGCGTGTCGGGGATCGTCGCCGACGTCAAGATTCCCGTGACGTTGCTCCAAAGTTCGTCACGCAGGCGCGGACCTACGTCGACGAGTGATATCTCGACGTCGATCTCGCGGTCGCGTCGAGAAAGAAACAGCAACTCGCCGTCTTTCACCTTGTTGACGCGGTCCAAGTCGTTGGCTAGATGGACCGCGGGCCCGAGCGCGCGAACCTTTCGAAACTCGTTGTCCGCCGAGGTGGTCGCCAACGAACGAAGTGACTCGACGATGATCGTCACGAGCTCGCTGGCGCGCGCGAGTTCGAGCGTGCATGCCTCGTCGAGTCCCTTGAGTTCACTGCGTTCGTACTGGGCGAGCAAGAGTGCGGCGAATCGATCCGCACTCGAGAGGAGTTGATCGGCGTGGAGACGGTGTTGTTCGTCGAGCAGGGAACGAGCGCCGGTGGCGAGGGCGCGTAGCCGCGCGGCGTTGAGCGATGTCCCCAGCAGCGTGGCGAAGATGTCGAGTATCTCGTGGGCTTCGTCAAAGATCACGTACTCATGACTCGGCAACAACATCGATCCCGACGCCAAATGCGACGCGTAAAGGTGCGCGTTCACGATGACGAGGGAACTCTCGCTCGCTCGGTCCCGCGCGAGTTCGGTGAAGCAGTTCGCCCCCTGGGGGCACTTGGAGCGCCCCAGGCACTCTTGAGGGGTTACCGTCAGCGCGCGGCGAGCTCGACCGTCGAGTTCGAAGGGCAGCTCGTCGAGGTCGCCGCTGGTGGTCTCGTTCGCCCACGCCAGCACCCGTCGCATCTGGTCGGCGACACCCCGCGGGACGTCCTCCCCGTCGTCGAAACTTAACTGCGCCCCCGCCCCGAGGCTGTCGGCCCGGTTACGACACAAATAGTTCTGTCGACCCTTGAGGACCGCGACGCGCACGCTCGCGACGTGCGCGGCCACCTGGGGCGCGTCCTTCGAGGCCAGCTGATCTTGCAGGTTCTTGGTCGCGGTGGCGACCACGACACGTCCCCCGGACATGACGGCGGGCACCAGGTAGGCGAGTGACTTCCCGACGCCGGTTCCCGCCTCGATGACGTGGTGTCGACGTCGAGAGATCGACGACGCGACGGCGCGCACCATCGCGCGTTGTCCCTCGCGGCTCTCGCCGCCTCCGGGCAGGTCGCGTGTGATCTCATCGAGCAGCGCGAGGGCCCGGTCGGCATCGATTTCGACGAGATCGTCGTCGAGTTGGACGCCGTCTTCGGGCGGGGTGTCCACGAGGGGCGTTTCGTCGTCCGGGTCGAAACTCTTCACCCGACGACCTTACGGGCCGGGGCCGTGATTTTAGGGGGAGGCACTAGGTTCTTTCCGTGCCCGACCCGCGTCCGACAGCCCTTCCCGCGTTCCTAGAGCGCACGGGCGTGCCCCGTCACGTGGCCATCGTGATGGACGGCAGCGGTCGCTGGGCCCAGCGAAAGGGCCTTGCGCGCACGGAAGGTCACGGGGCCGGCGAGGTGTCCCTGGTCGATACGACCTACGGTGCGCTGTCGCTCGGTCTGAAGGCCCTGACGGTCTTCGCGTTTTCAACCGAGAACTGGCGTCGTCCCGTCGATGAGGTGCGCTACCTCATGAACTTCAACCGGGGACTCCTCGAGCGGCGCCAGCACGAGCTGCACGCCGACGGGGTGCGCATCGTGTTCTCGGGTCGCCGGGACTGGCGGGTCCCAAAGGGCGTGCTCTCGCGCATGGACGAAGCGGCGGAGTTGACCCAGCACAACAAGCGTCTGACGCTCAATATTGCCTTCAATTACGGCGGCCGCGCGGAGATTGTCGACGCGGTGCGAGAACTGGTGAATGAGAAGGTCCCCGCTAAGAAGATCGATGAGAAGAAGATCAAAGAGCGTCTCTATCACCCCGAGCTGCCCGATCCTGATTTAGTGATCCGCACGTCGGGGGAGTACCGGATCTCGAACTTCCTGCTTTGGGAGATGGCGTACGCGGAGTTGGTCTTCACCGACGTGCTGTGGCCGGACTTTCGCCGCGAGGACCTCTTTGACGCCGTCGGGGAGTACCAGCGTCGCGATCGACGCTTCGGCGGGGTCGACGAGTGAGGTGGACCCGCGCCACGATCGCGGTGGCGATCGTGCTCTATCTCGCGTTGTGGGTCCTGGCGCTGAGTGGCGCGACGAATTTGATTGAGCCCCTGCTCGTACCACCGATCCTCGCGGCGCTGGTGGTGATGGGCGTGGCCCTCCAGCGCTTCATGGGACTACCGGCTCGCAAACCGCACTTTCGAGACCCCGAGGACGACCCCGAGCGGTGAAGGAGATCGACGACGAAGCGGTGGTGCTGCGGACCTATAAGTCCGGTGAGTCCGATCGGGTCGTGGTGCTCTGGACCAAGGAACACGGCAAGGTGCGGGTCCTCGCGAAGGGTGTGCGCAAGACGACCAGTCGACTCGGTGGCACGTTAGAGGCGCTCGCCTACGTCAAGGTCAACCTCGTGAAGACCCGTGGTGAGTTCTACATCGTGCGTCACGTGGCCCACGTCGAGCGGCTCACGACGTTGCGCTCGTCCTACTCGCGCATCTCGGCTGGTTACGCCGTCGTCGAAGCGGTCGACGCGATACCCTCCGACGGCGTCGCGGACGAAGCCATCTTCCAGTTGTTGACGCGTGTGCTGATGACCCTCGATGACTCGACCTTCGAGCCCGCGCTGGTGCCCGCGTCGTTCTACTTTCGCCTCCTCGCCCTCGACGGGTCAGAGGTCGTGGTCGAGGAGTGTGTGAACTGTGGCCGAGGTGGACCACTCGTCGCCTTTGACGCGAGTGTCGGCGGGGCGCTCTGTGACCAGTGTCGCCACGGCACCGCGCTCTCGGGGGTGGCGCTGGCGTTGCTGCGTCGAGTGGTCGGCGGCGAA
The DNA here is from genome assembly GCA_003133075.1 of Acidimicrobiaceae bacterium. GTDB lineage: Bacteria > Actinomycetota > Acidimicrobiia > Acidimicrobiales > RAAP-2 > RAAP-2. Next base: position 29,428 of record PKZN01000081.1, read on the forward strand.
CTGGCGTCGGTGCTGCGCGAGAGCGACCCGCCCGGCGCGGGGGAGGTCACGGCCCTCGCCCAAGAGTCCATTGAAGCCCACTTCGGCAAGCGGCTGCGCGCTCCGGGCGCCGCCGCGCCCCTGGGCGCGCTCGAGCAACGTTGAGGTGCGCGTGAACGACGCCGCCCCCCGCTTCGGCGTCTACGTGCACGTGCCGTTTTGTGCACACCGCTGCGACTACTGCGCCTTCGCGACCTACAGCGACCGTGACCACTTGATGGGCGAGTACGTCGACGCGGTCCTCACCGAGATCGCCCGCGCGCGCGACGACGGACTGCCCGCGGCGACCTCGGTGTTCTTTGGCGGCGGGACGCCGTCTCGACTACCGGCCGAGGAGTTACTGCGCATCCTGGAGGCGATCGAGCGTACCGCCGACGTTGAGGTCACCGTCGAGTGCAACCCCGAGGACGCGAGCCTCGAGCGCCTGCTCGCCTACCGCCGCGGTGGTGTGAACCGCATGAGCTTTGGCGTGCAATCGACGCAGCCGGCGGTCTTGGCCGACCTTGGTCGACGCCACGGGACGATGGCGCATCGCGAGGTATCGGCCGCGGTGACGGCGGCGGGCTTTGCGACCTGGAACATGGACCTGATCGTTGGATCACGGGCGGAGACCCTCCGTGACGTGCGCGCGACGCTGAGTGACTTGCTCACGCTGGAGAGTCCGCCACCGCATATCAGCTGTTACGCGCTGACCCCAGAGCCGGCGACACCGCTCGGCCGTGACCCACTGCGCCACCCCGACGAAGACGACACCGCTGACGCCTACGACCTCGTCGGCGCGACGCTCGAAGAACACGGCTACCACTGGGAGGAGATCTCCAACTGGGCGCGGGCCGGGCACGAATGTCGCCACAACCACGTCTACTGGGACGACGAGGACTACCGGGGATTCGGCTCGGCCGCGCACTCGCACCGCGGTGGCCGGCGCTACTGGAACGTACGCACGCCCGACCGTTACGTCGAGTTGGTGCGTCGCGGTGAGTCGCCCCTCGGGGGCGAGGAACTCCTCGACGAATCGACCCGCGACTTCGAGCGCGACTCACTCGCCCTGCGCACGGCGCGCGGCGTGCCGCGCGAAGCCTTCGACTCACTCAGTGAGATCGGCCACCTCATCGAGGTCAACGACGGCCGCGTGACGCTGCGCCCGAGCGCCAGGCTCGTGGCGAACCAAGTGATCCTCCGCCTTAAGAGCGCCGAGCACTCCAGTAACCTTGGTTGATGGAATCTGCGCCCGAGCTCGACCCCGAGCTGCTCGATAAGGTCACCAACCTCGCCAAACGGCGTGGATTCATCTTCCCCTCCGCTGAGATCTACGGTGGTTTTCGCTCCACCTACGACTACGGCCCACTCGGCGTCAACATGCTGCGCAACGTCAAGAACGCCTGGTGGCGATCGATGGTGCAACTGCGCAGCGACGTCGTCGGCCTGGACGCCGCGATCCTCGGCCCGCCCGCGGTGTGGGCCGCCTCGGGCCACTTAGAGACCTTCACTGATCCCCTCGTCGACTGTTTGAAATGCAAGGAGCGCTGGCGCGAAGACAAGATCGACGGCGTGTGTCCCAACTGTGGGTCGACGAAGTTCACCGCCCCGCGGGCTTTCAATTTGATGTTCAAGACCCAGGCCGGTCCCGTCGAAGGCGAAGGATCGGTGGCCTACCTTCGACCCGAAACGGCCCAGGGCATGTTCACCAACTTCGCCAACGTGCTCTCGACGACGCGCAAGAAGCCGCCCTTTGGCATCGCCCAGGTTGGCAAGTCCTTCCGCAACGAGATCACGCCGCAGAACTTCGTCTTTCGCACCCGAGAGTTCGAACAGATGGAGATGGAGTACTTCGTACCCCCGGCCGAGGCGGAGGAGTGGTACCGCCACTGGATCGAGACGCGCTTCGCGTGGTGGGTCGACCTCGGTATCCCCGCCGAGATGCTGCGCCGCCACGAACACGCCAAAGAAGATCTCTCGCACTACTCGCGCGGTACCACCGACGTCGAGTTCTACTACCCCTGGGGTTGGGATGAACTCGAGGGCATCGCGAATCGCGGTGACTACGACCTCACCCAGCACGCGAAGTTCTCCGGCGTCACCCTCGACTACTTCGACCCGACGACGAACGAGCGCTACACCCCCTACGTCATCGAGCCGGCCGCCGGTGCGACGCGCGGCATGTTGGCCTTCCTCTTGGCCGCGTACCACGAGGACGTCGTCGAGGGCGAGACGCGCGCGGTACTGCGCCTGGACTGGCGACTCGCGCCGTACCAGATCGCGGTCCTGCCGCTCTCGAAGAAGCCCGAACTCGAAGGCGTCTCGAAGGACGTGCTCGCGGCTCTCCAGCCGCACTTCATGTGCGACTACGACGTCACTCAGTCCATTGGCAAGCGGTACCGTCGCCAGGACGAGATCGGCACGCCCTACTGCGTGACGGTGGACTTCGAGTCGCTCAACGACCACTCGGTCACCGTGCGCGACCGCGACACCACGACGCAGGTCCGCGTGCCCATCGCGAACCTCACGCACCACTTCTGGGAGTCCACCGCACCCTCGTGAGCGACGACGGCCGCGGACTCAAGTTCGGCACCGTCGCCGAGGAGTACGACCGATTTCGCCCGGCTCCACCCCCCGACGCGGCCGCGTTGGCGGGTGACCTCCGTGGACTCGACGTGCTCGAGGTCGGGGCCGGCACCGGCAAGCTCACGAGGTTCCTCCTCGCCCTCGGCGCGAAGGTCAGCGTCATCGAGCCCGACGAGGCGATGCGCGCGGTCCTCACCCGACGCAGCCCCGAGGTCGAGGTCCTCCTCGGCCGCGCGGAGTCGGTACCGGCACCAGATGAGTCCTTCGACGCGGTCTTCTCCTCCTCGGCGTGGCACTGGTTCGCCCAACCCGACGCGACCGAGGAGTTCGCGCGAGTCCTGCGCGACGACGGGGCGCTGCAGATCTGGTGGAACGGATTCGGTCGCGACGTTCCCTGGATGAAAGAACTCACCGAACTGCGTCAACGCGAGGGTGACCCCGGCGCCCGTCCGAGGGGTTGGCGCGCGACCCTCGATCCCGACGGCCCCTTCACGGACATC
>PKZN01000132.1 GCA_003133075.1 Acidimicrobiaceae bacterium
CTCGTGCGCGACGCGTCCCTGCGTATCGAGCCCGGGCAACACGTGGCGCTCGTGGGCGAGTCCGGGGTCGGTAAATCGACGTTGCTGCGCGCGTTGGCGGGCCTCGACGACGTCGCGGCGGGCGCGGTCCTCGTGGGCGACGTAGCGCTGCGCACGCTGGATGAGATCGAGTTGCGCGCGCGCCTCGCCTACGTGGTGAGCGAGCCGGGCTTCACCCGGGGCTACGCNNTAGCGACCGAGCGGGCCACGAGGTTCGACACCCTCTCACGCGGTGAAGAGGCGCGCATTGCGTTGGTCCGGGCGCTCTACACGGCCCCGGTGATCGTCTTGCTCGACGAGCTCACGGCGGGACTTGGTCACGAGGAGACCCGAGCGGTACTGGCCCTCCTCGATTCCACCTCCGCCACCGTGGTGGTGGCGACGCACGATGAGCAGGTCATCGAGTGGGCCGACGTGCTCGTGGAGCTTCGCGCGGGCGAACTCCGCCTCGTTAGACGTTGACGTTCAACATCCCCTGGGCGTGGTAGCGCTCGCCTTCGACGGCCTCACGCGGCACCGCCGCCTCGAGGGCCTCGACGTCGTCGTCGCTCAAGGTGATCGACTCCGCGGCGATGTTCTCGCGCAGCCAGGTTCGCCGCTTGGTGCCGGGAATTGGCACGACGTCGTCGCCGCGCGTGAGGACCCAGGCGAGGGCCAGTTGAGCGACGGTGACGCCCTTGTCGCGAGCGATCACCTCCAGGTTCCCCACGAGCGCCAGGTTGTGCTCGAGGGCCTCGCCGTTAAATCGCGGTTGACGACTGCGAAAGTCGCCGTCCGCGTCGCGCGGTGCGGCCGCCTCGTTGGTGAGAAATCCCCGCCCGAGGGGGCTGTAGGCCACGAAGCCGATCCCCAGGCGCCGACAGGTCGCCAACACGCCGTCTTCGGGCTCGCGCGACCAGAGCGAGTACTCGCTCTGCAGCGCGGCGACCGGGTGTACCGCGTGGGCACGCTCGATCGTCGCCGACGCGGCTTCGGAGATGCCGAGGAAACGGACCTTGCCGGCCTCGACGAGCGACTTCATCGCTCCCCAGGTCTCCTCGATAGGGACGCTGCGGTCCACGCGGTGCTGGTAGTAGAGGTCGATCACCTCGACCCCGAGTCGCTCAAGTGACGCGTCACAGGCCGCCCGCACGTACTCGGGCGAGCCGTTGATACGGAGGAACGAACCGTCGTCGGCGCGTTGGTTGCCGAACTTCGTCGCCAGCACCACCTCGTCGCGACGTCCCTTGATGGCCGCGCCGACCAGTCGCTCATTGGTGAAGGGCCCGTACATGTCCGCGGTGTCGAGGAAGTTGACGCCCGAATCCAGCGCCTCGTGGATCGTCGCGATTGACTCCGTGTCGTCACCGACTCCGTAGAACTCACTCATCCCCATGCACCCGAGTCCCTCGGCGGAGACCTCGAGACCCTGACCTAGCGTGCGACGTTCCATGGTGACTCCTTCATGTGAAATTGCTCACAACAGTGTGTTTAAAGGCCTTCCCGACGACTGTAGTGGTTGAGGACGAACTAATTTCTTGCCTATTGGCTGGGGGGGCCAAACATCGAACGCCCGCCTGTTCTGGCAACGGAACAGGCGGGCTCCGTTGTCTCTGGACACTTCTACGTCCAGCCGTAGGGTGAGAACGTGGCGACTGCTCCTCCGATCTCCTCGAACTCACCGGACGCGCCGACTCGACCGCTGCTGCGGGGCTGGCTCCACGTGGCCGGCGCGGTCCTCTTACCGCTCTGCTCGCCCATCTTGCTCGTACGAGCCCACAACGCCGCCCAGGTGGGGTGGGTGCTCTGTTACCTCGTGGGTGTCGAGGCGATGCTGGTGACGAGCGCGCTGTTTCACCGGGTCCGTTGGACCCCCGCGCATCGTCGGGCCTTCAAGCGCGCGGACCACTCGGCGATCTTTTTGGCCATTACCGGCAGCTATTTGGCGATCGCCGGACTCACCATGCACGGCACCATCCGCTTGGTCTTGTTACTCGTCGTCGCCAGCGGGGCGGCCGTCGGCATCGCTATTCGCCAACTCACCTTGGACACGCCCAAGTGGGTCAACACGATGCCCTACGCCGTCGTGGGGTGGATGGCCGTCGCGGTCCTGCCCCAGATCTACCGAGGGGGCGGACCTTGGTGCTTCGCCCTGGTCGCCGCGGGGGGCCTCGCCTACACCCTGGGCGCGCTCGCCTACGCGCTCAAGCGACCGGCCCTCTCACCGAGGGTCTTTGGCTACCACGAACTCTTCCACGCCGCGACACTGGTCGGCGCGGGACTGAACTTCTGGGCACTGAGCGTGGCGCTCCATTAATCGAGGCGCGGGACCGAGTTGAAGCGAACGAGCTGCGGCGTGGCGCCCCGCACGCCAATGGTGGTGATCGAACCGTTCTCCAGTCGAGTGCGCCAGGCCGTCGAGGGACTCGCGCCGAGGGCCCAGACGGTGGCCGATTTGATCGGCGAGACGTGACTCACGATCGCCAGGTGGCGCCGGGCGTCGTGCAGCAGGCTCCTCTCGTCGGCCAGGAGCTCATCCAACGCCCCGTGCACGCGCTGGTCGACTTCGGCGAGCGACTCTCCCCCGCCGAAAGCGAGTTCGTGACCGTGCTCGAAGGCGCGCCAGTGCTCACCGGTCAAGGCGCTGACCGGTTGTCCGTCTAAGTCGCCGTAGTCGACCTCGATGAAGGCCTCCTTCACGCGGGCGCTGAGACCGGGCAGGGCGAGGGCCGCGGTCTCTCGAGCGCGCGCGAGGGGTGAGGTCCATACCTGCTCCACCCCCTCTAAGTAGGGTGCCAGGGCCCGGGCCTGTCGCTCGCCGTGCTCGGTGAGGTGCGGGTCGCTGCGACCAACGAGCAGTCCCTGCGCGTTGGTGGTCGTCTGTCCGTGGCGAACCAGGATGATCACGGCAACAAAAGCCGTCCACACTCGGGACAGTCCATGAACGTCTCGGGCGCCTGAGCCTTGAAGCGGTCGAAATCGAGTGGCGACAGCGCCAGGCGACATCCGTCGCAGCGTCCCTCGACGACGAGGGCGGCGCCGGAGGTGCCCACGCGCGCGAGGGCCGCTTCGTAGCGAGCGCGCAGGGCACCCGGGAGTTGCTCGGCGAGCGGTGCGCGAGCGGTGCGCAGCGAGACGAGCTCTTCATCCAAGGACGCCTGCAACTGGGCGACCGCGTCGCGCAGTTCGCCTCGTCGAACGACCCCGGGTTGCGCACGATGCTTGATCTCGCTCACGCGCGATTCGAGGGGCTCGAGCTCGAGGAGTAACTCGAGTTCGCGGTCCTCGCTGCGCGCGAGTAGCTCGTTGACGTGGCCGAGCTCGACCTGGAGGGCCGTGAGCTCTCGCGCGTTCGCCGTCGAGGCCCCGAGCGTGGTATCGAGGTCGCGGGCGCGGCGCTTCAGACGCTCCGACTCGGCGGCGGCCGCGTCGGCGGCGGCCTTTACGGGGGCCAGAGCGGACTCGGCGATCTTCAAATCCGAGAGGAGACCTCGAAGTTCGCTCTCGAGCGCGACGAGTTCGCGATGTTCGGGCAGGTGGGTCTTTTGGGAGTTCACGCGGTCAATCCAGCGGTCCGCCTCCATCACGGCGCGCACCGCGTCAGTCTCACTCACCTCGTCAGTCTTTCACGCCGAAGGTCGATCGCGACCGGGCGAGCTTGTCCAACGCCGGCGCGAGTCCCGGCTCCGCGCGCCCGGGCGCGAGCACGAAGTCGAACCAGTCCACTTCGGGGCTCTCGTGATCGGGCGGGTGGGGATCGATCGGCTCGGCGAGGACGACGTAGCGCAGGTCGTAGTGCGTGTGTCCCTTCGGACCGGGGTGCACGTCCACGTGGAACAGCGTCACCGGATCGACGTGGTGAACGACGAGTCCGGTCTCCTCGGTCGTCTCGCGTAGCGCGGCTGCCTCGGGCGTCTCACCGGCGTCGATATGGCCACCGGGCTGGACCCAGATGCCCAGGCGTCGGTGTCGGTGCAGGATGATCCCGCGCGAGGAGAGGACGAATGCCGAGGCGGTCAGGTGGTGCTCATCGGCGTATTCGCTGAACGGGTCGCCGGGCCAGGTGAGCCGCTCTAACGTCGCGGCAATGGACACGGCTTCTCGGTCGTTGACCGGCGTGATGCGCGCTATCTGTTGGCGCAGTGCCTCGTGACTCACGACTCGCGCAGTAACGCCGCCACCGAAGGTGGCACCTCGATGTCCCCGGTGGCCATCGCACCATTGGAGTCGGGGACCGGCGCGCCAAAGACGAGTCGCGCGGGCACCGTGCCCGACCAGATCGGCAGCGCCGCGTCGTGCTCATCGTCCTCGGTCGGCCCCGAGGAGACTTTGGCCGACGCCTCGTCGATGTCGACCGCGACGACCATCGTCAATCGCAGCTCTTGCTCGCTCGACGCGCGCACCTCTTCGGCACGTCCCGCCAACACGCGCTCGACGAAGAGCGAGAGCACCCTCGCCTTTTCCGTCATGTCGGTGACCTCACGGGCGGCGCCGACGACCGTCACCGACCGGTACGCGATTGAGGACTCGAAGCCGCTGCGCGCGAGGCGCAGTCCGTCGTAGAGGGTGGCGGTCACGAAGGCCTCACCGTCGCGCGTGATCGACTTGAGGATCTCATTGGAGGGGCTGCCGTGCAGGTAGAGGGTGCGGCCGTCTCGCGCGTGGAGTGTCGGCAACGCGACGGGCCGCTCGCGCACCATCGCCGCCACGTGACAGAGGCGAGCCTCGTCGAGGATCGAATAGATGACCCGTTCGTCGTAGTTGGCCTTCGTCGCGAGCCGTCGCACGCGCGTGCGCGGTCCCGGTCCGAGCGCGCCGTCGTTCACGGACGAATTTCGCCGCTGAGGAAGGTCCGCGTCATCCCGGCGACTTCGACATTGTGCTCGAAGAGTCGTGCGTACATCATCCCCCCGCGAGCGCTGGCTTGGCGCACCGCCACGGTGGGCGAACCAACCTTCTCCACCCACCACGGCGCGACTGCGCACATGGCGCTGCCGGTGACCGGGTCCTCCCCGAGGCCGAGGCGCGGGGCGAAGACCCGAATCGAGACGTCGACGCCGGGACCGCCGTGGCAGGCGGCCACCACGATGGAACCGGGCACCGCGAAGAGGCCGAGTGGATCGACGTTGAGACCGCAGAGCGTGTCGTAGTCCGACACCACCGCCACGACGATCTCGGGACCGGCTTGAAAGCTCTCGTGCACCTCACCCAGCGCGTCGTTAAAGACGGTCGGATCGAGCGACGAGAGCGCCACGCGCGGCAGGTCGATCCCCAAGAGACCGTCGTTCAGGCGCCGCCCCGAGAGCACACCGGCGCGCGTGGCGAAGAAGTGCTCCCCGCCGGGTGCGCCGAGTTCGTTCACCAACACGTGCAACGCCGCCAACGTGGCGTGCCCGCAGAGATCGACTTCGACGGTCGGGGTGAACCACCGGAGCGACCACTGGTCCCCGACGCGCCGCACGAAGGCCGTCTCGGAGACACCCATCTCGAAGGCGATCTGTTGGAGTTCGTCGTCGGGGAGGGGGTGTTCGAGCAGGACGACGACCGCGGGGTTGCCTCGCTCGTTCTCCCCAATGAACGCGTCGACCCACCACAGTCGATGCCCGAAGGTCACGTCGACGGATTCCACCATAAGAGACTGCCACACCGTCGCGGCACCTCGGTAGTGTTGAACGGTGCGTGTCGCAACGTTTAATCTTCACGCCGGAGTCGACGGTTGGGGCCGCCCCACTCGGGCCCTCGAGGTCGTCAAGGACCTCGACGCCGACGTCATCGTCCTACCCGAGCTCTGGCGCGCCGACGAGGGGCACGACTTTTTCACGGACCTTTCGGCGACGCTGCGCGTCGCCGGGGGCTTCGCGCCACTGGCCCACGGCGAGCGCGTCACCACCGGCGTCGGCGGCGCGGGCTGGCAGCCACGTCTCGCCCACTTCGTCGGCGAGCGGGGACTCTTCTTCACCGAACACCGGGACCTCACCAAGTCCCAGCTCGCCAGTCGGGCACTGCGCGAACACGTCGAGCCCGGCACGTGGGGCCTGGCGTTGCTCACCCGTTTCGAGATCGAGGACATCAAGACCGTCTCCCTCGGACGCCTGCCGCGCGAGAAGGTCCAACGCGCCTTCATCGTGGCGCGACTGCGCGACCAGGACCGTTCCTTTTACGTGGTGGCCGTGCACGGCGCGCATATCTCGCACGGTTCGCACCTCCAGTACCGACGGATCAACGACTACGTCGCCACGCTCGAGCCCGGCGTCGCGGTGCTCGTGGCCGGCGACTTCAACGCCTGGCGTCCACTGCTGCGGCTCTACCTACCCGGCTGGCGATCCTTAGCCAAGGGCCGTACGTGGCCGACGCCACGTCCCCACTCCCAGATCGACCACGTGCTCGGTCGTGGCCCGTGGCACCGCGTCGCGAGCTTCACCCGCGACGGCGGCAGCGACCATTTGGCGCTCGTCGCCGACCTCGAACTGCGTTAGTCGAGCTCCATTCGCGAACTTTCCGGCAGCCGCGCGAGCAGGCCGAGCAGCGGCAAAAGCGGCAAGAACGTGAGCAGCGCCGGGAGTCGCAGCGACCCCGCACCGGTCACGTGCACGCTGTCACCGATCAGACCAAAGACGAGCAGTCCGGTCATCGCCCCGAGCACCCCGGCCACCACGACCCACCCCGCAGCGGTGGCGCGGAAGTGGTGCGCGAAGAGCTCCGTGCTCAACGCGGCGATGGCGGGGGCCAAGAGACCGCCGGCGAAGACCCCGCTCATGTAACCGAGCACGAAGGCGTCCTTGCCCCCGCCGTAGGCGAGCGACGCGGTCGCCGCCGTCGCGAGGGTCCCGAGCACCACGGTCCAGCGACGACCGAAGGCTCGCGCGCAGTACCGGCTGGTCAACAGACCGGCGAGGCCAGTGATGGCCGACAGCGCCACCACCAGCGCCACGACCTCGGGTTTGATCTTCAAGACGCTCTCGCCGTAGACGAAGGTGAAGCCACTCGCCGGGCCCGAGATCACTCCGATGAGAAAGACCACGACCCCCACGATCAAGACCCGCACCCGCATCCCTTCGGGCACCGCACCGAGTCGCGCGAGCGGCACGTCGTCACGGCGCACGGTCGGCTCGGGAACCCGGCGCAGCATTGGNNTCGGTCTATCCGACGTTTCGTGCTGGAGAGTTCGACGGTCACCACCGAGACGATCGTTGAAGTGGTTGAGAGCAACGGCCTCGCGAGCGCGAAGCAGAGTACGAAGAACCAGTAGGAGGGACTGAGCGAGGCGAACGCGGTGATCACGAGACCAAGGAGCAACGTGCGGCGCAGTACCGTCGTTCGACCCCAGCGGTCGGCCAGTGACGCGAGGGGCAGGGCGCCCAACGAGGCGAGACGCAAGACGGCGAGGCCGATCCCGAGCACCGAGCCCGACAGTCCCACCACACTCTGGAGCGAGTGCGTCGAGGTGTGGTGCCCGAAGTGTCGAGCCACGTCCGCGAGCGACGCCACGGCACCGAACTGCGCGAACCCGGCGACCAGCGCGACGAGAAAGAGTGCGACGGTGACGGCGTGCCAGCTGCGCGGGTCGGCCCCCTCGAGCGACGCCTCAGCCAAGGAGCACGCTCTCGTCGACCGACACCAGGGTCTTGCCGTGGTTCTCCCCGCTAAAGAGGAGGTTCAAGGCGTCGGGCGCGTGTTCGAGACCGGCGACGACGTGTTCTTGGTGATGAAGCTGGCCCGTGGCGACCATGACCGCCAGTGCGGCGCGCGCCTCGTCGTAGCGCGGGGTGTAGTCGAACACCAAGAAACCTTCCATCCGTGCGCGACGGGTAATGAGCGACGCGGTGTTCTCGAGGCCGTAGCGCTCGGTGGCGCTGTACTGGGAGATCGCGCCGCAGAGCACGATGCGCGCGCGCATCGCGAGGTTCGCCAAGACGTCGTCGAGTATCGCGCCACCAACGTTGTCGAAGTAGAGGTCCACGCCGTCGGGACAGGCCGCGCGCAGTCGCCGCCGCAGGTGTTCTTCGCGGTAGTCGAGGCACTCGTCGAATCCGAAACGCTCGACGACCTCGAGACACTTCTGGGCACCGCCCGCGATACCGACAACCTTCTTCGCCCCGCGGGCCTTGGCGACCTGACCGGCGACCGAGCCGGTGGCGCCCGCCGCGCCCGACACGACCACCACGTCGCCCTCTTTGAGTTGCCCGACGTCCAAGACGCCGAAGTACGCGGTGATACCCGTCACCCCGAGCACGTTCATCACCGTGGCGAGGTCGAGTCCGAGTCCTTTGGGCAAGACCGCGAACCGGTTCGCGTCGCTCGCGATGGCCCACTCCTGCCAGCCGGTCATCCCGAACACGACGTCACCGACTTCGAGGCGTGGGGTCTTCGACTCGACGACGACGCCGGTGCCCCCGCTACGGATCACCTCGCCCAGTTGAATCGCGGGCATGTAGCCGGGTGCGTCGTCCATCCAGGTCCTGATCGTCGGGTCGATGCTGAGCAGCCCGACCTTGATCAGCGCCTCGCCCTCAGCGGGCACCGGCCGTGGCGTCACGACGAGTGTCGTGGTCGATGCGTCAACGAGGCCTCTCGGTCGCTCGGCCAGCACGATCTGTCGATTCTCCATCGGGTCTCCTTCGTTATCGTTCCTCGCCATCATCTCATCGCCGCCGACGTCACGGCGCGTGACGCTCAGCGACGACGACGCAGCCGGATGATGACCTCGTCGACGACTTCACTCGTCGAGGCGTCCCCGCCGAGGTCGAAGGTACGCACGCCCTGCGCGGCGGCGCCCAACGTCGCCTCGCGTAGGGCGACCGCGGCGTCCGCGCACCCGTCGTCCCCGCGGTAGCCGGCGTGCTCGAGCACCGCGGCGCAGGCGAGCAACATCGCCATCGGGTTCGCTACGTTCTTGCCCTCTAAGGACGGCGCGGTGCCGTGGGGCGCCTCGGCCATGGCGACGGTGGTCTCGAGGTTCTCATCGAGCGCCAACAGCACCGACTCCGCTCCGGCGATCGAGCCGAACATCGCGAGCACCAGGTCGCTCAAACAGTCCCCGTCGCGATTGAGCGCGGGGATCACCACGGGCGAGTCCCATCCCTCGGTCATGAGTCCGGCGTAGGCGGCGTCGATCAGCATGGGCCGGTAGTTGACCGCCGGGTGACGAGTGGCGGCGGCGTCCATCTCCTCTTTCAACATCCCTTCGTAGATGGCGGACACCGTCCACTTCGGTCCCCCGTAGACGAGACCGCCGAGGGACGCGGCGGCGCGAAAGGAGAACTCGGCGACCGAGCGACACGTCGATCGGTCGATACGCTCAGTGCGCCAGGCGGACTCTTCGTAGGTGCCCGGCGACCCGTCACGACCTTCGGCGGCGCCGTAGGCGTCGCCCACGGCCATGCGCACCACCACGACCGGATAGCTGAGCGCCACGATGGGGGTCACCCCGGGGATCCGCCGACCCGTGCGAACGATCACCGTGCCGCCGATGCCCTCACGCAAGACGCGGTTGGGTGAGCCCACGGAGCCGATCTCGGTGGGCGTGACCGTCGCCGCCTTGAGGCCGAGTCCCGTTTCTTTCATCGCCGCGGCCGCTTCGTGCACGACGCCGTTGTTGGTCGCCTGACGCGTGGCCAGTGAAAGATCAAAACGTACGAAGTCGAGTTCGAAGCCGATCACCGAGGGTTCGAGGACGCGCAGCGACTGCTCGAGGAGTTCTTGACCCGTTTGGTCCCCTTCACAGACCACGATGGTGGGCCGAGTAGACATGGCGAACTCCTAAGGATCGAAACGAGGCGTAGCGGTTACTTTAATGTTGCCGACTCGACCGGAGTGGCGCGGACGTGCTCAGCCGACGCGGGTGATCTCGACGACCACGCCGAGCGCGCTCGAGCGGTCGCCGTGGTAGATGCCCTTTAAGGGAGGCACGTCACCGTATTCGCGACCCTTCGCGACCACCACGTGATGCAGGCCCACCGTGCCCCCATTGGTCGGATCGATGCCGAACCAGTCGCCACAGAAGTACTCGACCCAGGCGTGGCTCTCCCCGACGACCTTCTCGCCGACGCGGTCCTCATCCTTGGCGTAGAGGTAACCCGACACGTAGCGTGCGGGCACCCCCACGCAGCGCAACAGTGCGATCGTCACGTGACTCAGGTCCTGGCAGACGCCCGCGCCCTGTTCCCAGACCTCTTGGGCGGTCGAAGAGACCTGGGTCGCGCCACGCACGTAGGCGACGCGCTCACGGACCCAGGCCATGACCGCCTCGACGACGGCGTGGACCTGCTCTTGTCCCGAGACGAGAGCGCGGAGCTCTTCGAGGACGCCAATGGACATGGTGGTGCGCGGCGTGGGAGCGAGGTACTCCGCGAGTAGGTCGAGCGTGGCGCCCGAACGCAGCGAACTGAGCGGGACGTTGTCGCCCCCGTGTACTTCGCCCATGGTCTCGACCGTGGCTTCGGCGACGACCTGGAGTCGGTGGTGGGACTGTTGAAGGTCGAAGGTGGTCACGATGGTCCCGAAGTAGTCGCGGTACGTCGACTGAACGGCGAAGGGGTGCACGCTCAACGACGACTCCAGTACCCGCTGACGAGGTGAGGTCACCGGGGTCATACGGGCCTCGTTGTACGAAGAGTCGGCGACGCCGTCGTAACTGAAACCGGTGACGTGGCGAATCTTGAAGAGCATGCTCGGCTCGACGAGGGTCACGTGCCGACCTCACTCGCCCAGCTCGTCGCGACGCTCTGGCGAAAGTAGTTCGACGTCACCTGGTTATTCGCCGTCGCGCTGGTCGTCTCGAGCAACGTCAAGATCTCCGACAGGTTCGACAGCAGCGCCTGGGGGTCCATGTACTCCAAGCGTGACTGGGTCGTGCGAATAGTACGGCGGGCCTGATCGACCACGTCGAGGTGCGTGCTCGCACGCGTGAGTTCATCGAGACACTGATCGGCCACGATCAACGAGTGGTACGCCGAACGGGGAAAGACCCGGTCCAGCAGCAAAAACGAGGCGATCGCCTCGGGGTCCGACCGGCGCACCGACGAACGAAGGTAGGACTCCATCGCCCCGGCGGCGCGCAGCAGCGTGAGCCAGTCGGGCGAGTGCTCCGCCGCGAAGAGCCGACCCTGGAGGAGACGGGCGGTCATGTCGATGCGTTCGAGGCTCCGTCCGAGCACGAGGTAGGCCCAGGTCTCGTCGTGGCTGATGGTCGCGTCGGTCAACCCGGCGAAGAGCGCGGAACGGTCACGGATGAAGCGCAGGTAACTCGCGGGACCCACGCGCGACGCCTCTTCTCGCTGGGCGCCGAGGTCGTTGCGCGTCGAGTTGAGGCAGACCCACATCTCGGACGAGATGACCTCTCGGGCGCGCCGGGCGTTGTCGTGGGCGGCGAGGACTGCCCCGGTGATGGCACTGGGGTTCTCGGACTCGTAGACGAGTTCTTCCAACACCGTCTGAACGTTCACCGCCTCCTCGCCCGCGGGCTTCATGCCCAAAATGGCGAAGAGCGAACGGCACGTGACTTGTGAGTCGCCGAAGGGGTCCTCCGCGATCCGGTGAATGTAGGCGTCGACGATGCGCGAGGTGTCGTCGGCGCGCTCGACGTACCGTCCGGTCCAGTAGATCAACTCGGCGAGCCGAGCGAGCATGCCCCGATTCACTGATCGAAGCCCGACTGGGGCTCGGGACCGTGTTGACGCTCCGGTCGACGAGCGCGGGCCAACACGTCGGCCTCACTCAACGGCGCCGAGTCTTCGACTGGGCCGCGCGTCGGCGAGACGGCGTCGGCCAGCACCCACGTGTCCTTCGACCCCCCGCCCTGGCTCGAGTTCACGACGAGTGCCCCTTCGGGTAAGGCGACGCGCGTGAGTCCGCCCGGCAGTACCCAAACCTCCTTGCCGTCGTTCACGGCGAAGGGGCGCAGGTCGACGTGGCGCGGTACCAGTTGGTCATCGACGAAGGTCGGCACCGTCGAGAGGGCGACGGTGCGCTGGGCGATGTAGCCGCGTGGGTCCTCCAACAACTCTTCTCGCACCGCCAGCAACGTCGCCTCGTCGCTCTGGGGGCCAATGATGATGCCCTTGCCACCCGAGCCGTCAACGGGTTTGACGACGTAGCGCTCTAAGTGTTCGAGCACCTCGTGGAGGACCTCGGGCTCATCGAGGCGATAGGACTCGACGTTGTCGATCAGCGGCTCCTCGTGGAGGAAGTACCGAATGAGATCAGGCACGTAGGTGTAGATCAGTTTGTCGTCCGCCACGCCGTTACCGATGGCGTTGGCGATCGTGACGGTCTTCGCACGCGCGGCGTTCACCAGTCCCGCGACCCCCACCACCGAGTCCGGTCGAAAGTGCAGCGGATCGAGCCACTCGTCATCCACACGGCGATAGATCACGTGTACGGGTCGCTCGCCTCGCGTGGTCCTCATCAACACGCAGTTGCCCACGACCTTGAGGTCGCTACCTTCTACGAGTTCGATGCCCATGAGCCGAGCGAGCAAGACGTGTTCGAAGTAGGCCGCGTTGTGCACCCCCGGCGTCAGCACCACCACGGTCGGGTCACGCACTCCCTCGGGCGCCGAGAGCCGCAGCGCGCGCAAGAGGCGCGCCGGGTATTCGTCCACCGGGTGTACGCGGTAGTGCGTGAAGAGCGAACCGAAACTTTGGGTCATCGCGCGACGGTTCTCGATGACGTAGGAGATCCCCGAAGGGATTCGCACGTTGTCTTCCAGCACGCGCAAATTGCCCAACTCGTCACGGATGATGTCGATGCCCGAGACGGTGATACGCGGTCCAAATCGAGGAACGATGCCGACTGATTCACGGCGAAAGTGTGAACTCGAGGTGACGATCCGGCGAGGGATCACCCCGTCGTTAAGACACTCGCCCGCTCCGTAGACGTCGTCCAAGAACGCTTCGAGCGCCAAGACGCGCTGGCGGATACCGGCCGAGAGCACGCCCCATTCGGTCGCGGCGATGATGCGCGGGATGAGGTCCAAGGGAAAAGGACGTTCCTCGCCGCCCAAAGCGAAGGTGACCCCGCGTTCGGCGAAGGTTCGACCGAGCTGATCGAAGCGGGTACGGATGTCGACCGTTTTCAGGTTCGAGAGTACGTCGACGATCTCTTTATAGAGCGGTCGCGGTACGCCCGGGGCGGAGTAGACCTCGTCCCACGCCAGGGCAGCATCAACGTCGACGAAAGTTGAATTGATGTTCTTTCCTATCACGCTCATGTTTCGTGCACGTTACCGACTTCACCACTTCATCGCGCGTGTCGTGCGGCGGCGTCCACCGTCGCGTCAAACAACGGCTCGCACCGTCGCGTCGGACGTTCGCACGATGGCGCGTCGCCCGATAACTTCATAAGAAACGCGAACACAAGGAGCCCCCGTCGTGGAGTACGTTCCCCTCGGCTCGACCGGCCTCAAGGTCTCCCGCATTTGTCTCGGCACCATGACCTACGGCTCGAAAAAATGGCGCGAGTGGGTGCTCGAAGAACCGGAAAGCCGTCCCTTCATCAAGCAAGCACTGGAAGCGGGCATCAACTTCTTCGACACCGCGGATGTCTACTCCGAAGGCGAAAGTGAAAAGACTCTCGGGCAGTCTCTCAAGAATTTGAACATCGCACGGAAGGAAGTTGTCATCGCCACCAAAGTATTCGGACGTGTAGGCCCTGGCCGCAACGATGTCGGCGCATCTCGCGGTCACATTATGGATGCCGTCGATGCCAGCTTGAAGCGCCTGCAGACCGATTACATCGATCTCTATCAATCGCACAAAGACGATCCCAACACCCAACTCGCGGAAACGCTGGAAGCCTATGCGCACCTCATCAAGCAAGGCAAAGTGCGTGTCATCGGCGCTTCGAATTACACCGCCGACCGGTTGGCGCAGGCGCTCGATTTCGCCGATCGCGACGGATATCCGCGCTATCAGACGATCCAGCCGGAATATAGCCTCTATTCACGTCTGGGCTATGAAGCCGAATTGGCGCCGCTCGCGCTGGAGCGGCAAGTCTCCTGCATTGGCTATTTTTCGCTCGCCAATGGTTTCTTGACAGGCAAATACCGGCGTGAAGCCGACCTTACCCAATCGGCGCGCGGCCAGCGCTCGGTCGGTAAATATCTGAACGCGCGTGGTTTCAAGATTCTGGCGGCGATGGACAAGGTGGCGCATGAGGCCGATACGACGCTGGCGCGCGTCGCGCTAGCCTGGCTGATCGCCAAACCGACCGTCGCCGCGCCGATCGCCAGCGCCACGAGCCTCCTGCAGCTCGAAGACCTGATTGCCGCGCCGTCCCTGCAGCTATCGGCCGACGCAATGGCGATCCTTGACGAAGCGAGCGCCGAGGACTGAGGCCACCGGCGTCGTATCAGGCCACCTTGGCATGGATCGGGATCTGGCTTTCATAGGACGCACTGGCCGCCCGCGACACATTGAGGGCCCGCTCTGCTTCGGCATGGGCGCGCGCCGTATATTTGGCGCCGGCGCAGGCATTGCCGAGCGAAGAGAATTCAGCGGCCAAGCGGTGCAATTCGGCTGCCGCCTCCAAACATTCTGCGGCATGCAAATTCAAGCTCTCTGACATGGATGCTCTCCCACATTGCTTTTATCATGCAGTGGAAGATTAGCATGCTTGCAACTGATTCGCCAATAACCACGATTACGGACCAGAACACCCGTCAAAAAATGTCAAAATCTTGAATAGTGTCAAAATTTAGCCCCCGGTAATTTAGAATTAATAAACTACCGACTTCAATTCACTCGATTTAATGTGCTTTCGGGGATCATGGCGCCGCCGTCCGGACGACGGCTTGCCACGCGCCGCAAGCGATGGCGACGCCATTGCGATCACTTCACAGTTTCGCGACTGGGCGACGGCCGGCCGGCAGGCATCCCGTGACGAATGCGATCGTCGCTCGGCCGAGCCGCCGGCAGATCAAAAACTCGGTGGCGTGCAGGCCGAGACGATCACCAGTTCGCCGTCGCCGATGTTGCGAAAGGCGTGTGGGCGCCGGCTATCGAACAGATAGGCGTCGCCGGGTCCCAATTCATAGCGATGGTCGTCGACCTCAAGCTGCAGGCGCCCCTTGATGACGATCCCGCCTTCCTCGCCTTGATGGCTGATGCGGGGCCGGCCGGATTCGGCGCCGGGCTGGTAACGCTCGTGCAGGATCTGCAAGGCGCGCGTGGCGAGATTGGCGCCGACCTGACGATAGGAAACAGGACCGCCGGCGATCTCGCTCAGCTCGCCGGCCCGGAACACCACCTGATCGACATCTTGGTCGACCGCCGAAAAAAACGCCGCGATACCCATCGGAAATCCGGCCAGGATCTGGCGCAGTGCCGAGATCGACGGGCTGACCTGATTGGATTCCACCATTGAAATCGTCGCATTGGAGAC
>PKZN01000133.1:0-6819 GCA_003133075.1 Acidimicrobiaceae bacterium
GCGAGGGTGGTGCTCGTCGTTGAGGTGGTCGTGGCCGGCGGCTTCGAAGTAGTGGTGGTGGTGGTCGTGGTTGACGTGATGGCGTGACGACTCAGGGTGAAGATTGCGACGAAGGCAACGAAGATGACGACCGAGATGATCCCGCGTCTCACGCGTCGAAGTCCTCGGGGCGCACCTGATCGAGAAACTCCCGCAGTTGCGCCACGAGGTCGGCCTCGCTCGGCGTGTCGAGGGCCACGTACTCCTCGTCCTCTTCGTCGTAGGCGAGTTGCATCACTTTGCCCTCGTCGGCCATGAGGTCGTCGCCCACCAAGATTGGCGCGCCCACCCTCAGCGCCAGCGCGACTGCGTCACTCGGACGCGCGCTCACGATGATCTCTTCGTTCGCCCGCACGAGTCGCAAGTTCGCAAAAAAGGTGTTGTCCACGAGCTCGGTGATCTCGACCGAGAAGACCTTCGCGTTGAGCGCCGCGATCACGTGTCCGAGCAGATCGTGCGACATCGGCCGAGGGGCCACGACACCTTGGAGCGCGTAGGCAATCGCCGCGGCCTCCGGTGCTCCGATGAAAATCGGTAGCACCCGCTCACCGCCGACTTCTTCTAACAACAAAAGTGGCGTGGAACTGCCCACGTCGACCCGAACGGCGCGCAGGACCACTTCGATCATGCGTTCAGCCTAGACCCGCGTCGTTGACGAAGGGACGTCTAGGCGCGCAGGTAGTCGTTGAGTTCTCGCTCCACTAAGACGCTGCGTAGTGACGCGACTTCGCGAGCCACATCACCCGTGATGGCCACGATCTGTTCGCGCGAGTAGCCCGCACCACCTTGTCGCAGTGGTGCCGTCAAATCGTCAATGACACCAATCTCGCGCTCGGCGACTCGACGGAGCGAACCGAGCAATCTCGCGTCGACCCCGCGTGCGAGCAACGCCCTCGAGTGTGCGGCCACTCGCACGTCGAGCGCACCGTACATCGTCTCTCCCTCGATCACCACGGGCGTGATGAGACCTAGCGCTTGGATCTGATTGAACTCCTCGGGTTCGAGCCCGGTGGTGGCGAGGAGTTCATTGGTGGTGAAGTACTCCTTCACCGGAGCCGGTGATTCGTCGCTCGTCGTCGTCACCACGGCCATGACCGCACGGGCCACGGGCGCAGGTGCGGGGGCGCTCACCACACTGGTCGCCGCTTCGCGCGCGGCGTGGCGAGGCGTCGAGGTCACGTTCGGCGCGGCCAAGAGTCCCTGTTCGATGAGTCGAAGTCGCACGACGCGCAGTGGGACGAACTCCTCGTGAGCGAGGCGTATCGCCTCGGTCAAACATTCGACGTCGCGCTCGGAGTAGAGGCGATATCCCTTTCGACTCCGACTCGGTTGTACGAGTCCCTTGTCCTCGTAGTAGCGAATTTTCGAGAGCTCCACGTCAGGAAAGATTTTTCTCAGTTGCGCGTGTACTTCGCCAATGCGCATGACGCCCGATCCGCCGCTCACGACGACGCTTCCCAGAAGACCAGTTTGAATTTACCAATCTGTACTTCGTCCGCCGAGTGCAAGGTCGTCTCTTCCACTCGCTTGCCGTTGACGTAGGTGCCATTGAGCGAGTTGAGGTCACGCAACGTCACGCGTCCGCTCGCCGTGCGCGTGAACACCGCGTGATGTCGCGACACCGACACGTCGTCGAGCAAGAGGTCGCTCGCCTCGTGACGACCCGCGGTCGTGATGTCGTTGACGAGTTCGATGCGCGTGCCCGCTTGGGGTCCCGCGGCAATCACCAGCTCGTCACGATGCTCACCTTGCGGACCGCGGTTCGCATCGGGGTGCATCGCGTCGGGTGCACTGATCACCGGCACCGCGATGGTTTCGGGAGAGCTCGACTCGTGTTGTGGTGCACCGCACGACCAACAGAAATTGGCGTTGGCGTTGAGTATCTCTCCACAGCGTCGGCAGTTCACGCCCTCACACTAGTTAACTTTCGAATTTGAAGTCTGGGCTAATTCGTTGTAAGGGCCTCGTACGCAGTGGCGTCAAGCATCGCGTCGAAGTCACCGCTCGATGAGGTCGTAATCTCACAGATCCACCCCTCGCCGTAGGGATCACTGTTCACCAATTCGGGTGATGAACTGAGCGTGGTATTGACCGCGGCCACGGTTCCCGCAACGGGTGCGTAGATCTCCGACACGGACTTCGTCGACTCCACTTCACCCAACACGCCGCCCACACTGAGCGTCGCTCCGACCTTGGGCAAGTCTACGAAGACCACGTCGCCGAGGGCGTCTTGTGCGTAGTCCGTGATACCCACGCGCACACGATCACCCTCGAGCTTGGCCCATTCGTGATCACTGGAGTAACGAAGTTCACTGGGTGTATGCATGCGAGCCAACTTACAAGATTCCTCGACCTTGACGCCCGGCGCGCAGCGCCGCCAGCGCGGGCCGCGCGTAGCCCAGCAGCACCAGCCACGACAGCGTGAGACCCATCACGCCGATCACCCAGCACGCGTCGCGCGCGTCGTGTTGCCAAGTCGTTAGGGCGGCGTGGTGAGCGTTCGACGTCAACAAGAACAGTGGAAACGTTGTCATCAGGGCGAACGTCGAGACCTTGCCCCACCACAGGACGTCAATTCTCGCCGCGCCCAAGGCCGCGAGTGCGAGGGTGAGGGCCGACACGATCACTTCGCGCGCGAGCGTCGCGAGCGCGAACCACCACGGGACCCCGCCCGCGGCCGCCACGGCGAGGAGACCGCCAACCACCAGCACGCGATCCGCCGACGGGTCGAGAATCTTGCCGACGTTGGAGACTTGGTGGAGTCGGCGCGCGACGAATCCGTCAATCCAGTCCGTGGCCCCGAGCGTGGCGAGGAGCCACGCCGCAATGGCGCGGTGACCGGTTCCAAAGAGAAGCCAGAAGAACACCGGGAGAAACGCCAATCGCGCCACCGTAATGACGTTGGGCCACGTCAGCCACCCCGCGTCAGCGCTCTCGCTCTCATCCACGGCAGAAGCGTATTGCTCGTCGTCCTTACGCGACGGAAATGGATGAATCGAGGTAGACGTCCTGCACCGCGTGCATGAGTGCGGCGCCGTCATCGATGGGGCGCTGAAACGCCTTTCGACCGACAATGAGCCCCTGTCCGCCCGCGCGTTTGTTGATGACGGCGGTGCGCACCGCGTCCACGAGGTCGTTACTGCCCTTCGACTCGCCACCGGAGTTGATCAGTCCCACTCGCCCGGCGTAGCAGTTCACGACCTGCCAGCGAGTTAAGTCAATGGGGTTGTCCGTCGTGAGTTCGGAGTACACCCGCGGGTCGGTCTTGCCAAACTTGACCACGTTGTATCCCCCGTTGTTCACGGGTTGTTTCTGCTTGATGATGTCGGCTTCGATCGTGACGCCAAGGTAGTTGCCCTGGCCCGTCAAGTCGGCGCTGACCTGGTAGTCAACACCACCGGTGACGAAAGCGTCGTTGCGTATGTAACACCACAGCACCGTGAAGAGCCCCTGGCGGTGCGCCTCGGCGAAGGCCGCACGTACTTCTTCGATTTGGTGAATCGAGTCCGGCGAGCCGAAGTAGATGGTGGCCCCCACACCCACTGCACCGAGGTCAACGGCCTGTTGGACCGAGGCGAACATCTGCTGGTCAAAGGAGTTCGGGTATCGCAGCAAGTCGTTGTGATTGAGTTTCACGATGAAGGGAATGCGGTGCACGTACCGCCGCGAGACGATGCCCAAGTTCCCGACGGTCGTGGCGACGGCGTTGCACTCGCCAGCCAGTGCGAGGTCACAGAGCCGCGCGGGGTCGAAGTACTCGGGATTGGGAGCGAAACTCGCGGCGGCCGAGTGCTCGACGCCCTGGTCGACGGGAAGGATTGAGAGATAGCCGGTGCCACCGAGTCGTCCGTGGTTGTAGAGCGTCCCCAGGTTGCGCAACACGCTGGGCGAACGATCGCTCCAGGTGAAAACGTCAGTCAGGAACGAGGGGCCCGGAACCGTCAGGAGCTCTTTCGGAAAGGCGGTGGCGTGGTGGTCGAGCAGTGAGGACGCGTCCTCGCCCAAGAGTGCGGCAATATCCATGCGGGAATGTTACAAGGTGCCGCCACAACGACGAGTTGACATCGAGCTTCGCCGCGCTCGTGAGGAGTCTCACTAGGGTGTCGACGTGGACGCCGCCTATCGATCGTCGTTACTTCGTCGACTGGTCGCCGCGCATTCGCTCTACTACGACGCGTGCGCCACCATGGACCTCGAACAGGTGAACGCCGTCGTGGCGCCGACGTCACTGCCGATTGCCTTCTCGCTCGTCCATCAGGTGCTGATTGAAGACGGCACCATCGTCTTCACCGGAGGTCCCGCACCTCAGTTCTCACCCCGGTGGGCACAACAGATTGATCTGGGTATCGACGACCACGGTAAGGAACGCAGCGTCGAGGAGATGATGGGTCAACGCATCGGCAACTACGACAGCTTCTTGCAGTTCCAACGTCTGGTCTTTGCGGCGACCGAATCGTACGTGGCCTCAATTGACCCTTCCAGTTTCGACGAGGTGATCGTCGCCGCGCCCTATGGCCCGAGCGTCGCCCACACGTTCTCGGCCCGAGTCGGCGGGGAGCGCGGCATCACCCGTAGTGACGCCCTCGAGTGTTGGATCTACCAGCACGCGTTGCGCCACATGGGAGAGATCGAGCACGCGCGATCCCTCGTCGGACTCAGCGGTATGACATCGTAGGATCGCATTTCTCTGAGTGCGACTCAGTCAAGGGGAAAATATGGCCCAGGTAGAAGGCACGACAACCGGACGCTTCGACGTGCTGCGCCAACAGCTGTCGGACAACTTGGATCAAGGCGTGGACGTCGGCGCGTCGGTCGCCGTCATCCATCGCGGCGAGTTGGTCTGTGATATCTGGGGCGGCTACCGCGACGCCGCCCGAATGACGCCCTGGACCGCCGACACGCTGGTGAACGTGTGGTCCACCACCAAGACCATGACGTTCCTCGTCATGCTTATGCTCTTCGACCGAGGCGAACTCGACTTCACGGCGCCCGTGGCGACCTATTGGCCCGAGTTCGCCGCAGCGGGCAAGGCCAACATCGAGGTGCGACACCTGATGAACCACACCGCAGGGCTCTCGGGCTGGAGCGAACGGCTTGAACCCGAGGCGCTCGCGGACTGGTCACGCTGCACCGACGCGCTCGCGGTGCAAGCGCCATGGTGGGAGGACCGGACGGTGTCCGGCTACCACGCGATCACCCAGGGTTACTTACTCGGAGAGGTCGTCCGGCGTATTACTGGCACGACGATCGGACAGTTCTTCAAGACCGAAGTCGCCGACGTACTGGGCGCCGACTTCTTCATTGGCCTGCCCGAGAGCAAAGAGGAACGGGTGAGCGTGGTGATCGCGCCCGACGAAACCGAAGACTACGGCTTCGACAAGAGCTCTATTCGTTACCGCGCTCTCAGCTCTCCCCCGATTGACGCGCGCGCACCGCGTCATCGCTGGTGGCGCGCGGCGGAGATTCCCGCCGCGAACGGTCACGGCAACGCCCGCTCGGTCGCGACCATCCAACAGGTCGTCACCAACCGCGGCGAGGTCGATGGACATCGCTTCTTCAGCGAGAAGACGGGAGAGATGATCTTTGAGGTCCAAACGAGCGGCGTCGACCAGGTGCTGGGCATGGACGTGAACTTCGGGCTCGGCTACGGCCTCGCGAGTAGCGCCGTGCCGATCGGCCCGCGAGCGTGTTATTGGGGAGGGTTCGGCGGTTCGGTGATCATTATGGACCAGGACCTCGGACTGACCGTCGCGTACATGATGAACAAGATGAACGTTGGGCTCGTGGGCGACCTCCGCGGGGGTGTCTTCGCCGTCGCGGCGGCGCTGGCCGCGAGCGCCTAGTCGACCTTTTTCTTCGACGTCGGCGTGACCCGCCGTTTGCGGTTCTTGCGCGGGAGTGTGGCGCCCAGTTCGACCAATCGGTCCGCAGCGTCGTAGGCGTCGGGTTCGGCCAGGACAATTCGGGCAAAGAGTTCACGCGCAGAACTCGTATCGCCCGCACGGTCGTAGACGTCGGCGAGTGCGTACCAGAGACGCACGTGACGGTACGAGGGGTTGCGGAGGTTCTTCGCGGCGCCGGCTTTGATGAGCAGGTCGATCGCCTCTTCGTAGTGTTGTTGATCGGCCCAGGTCTCGGCCATGACGATGCGAGCTTCGGCGAGGACCTCGGCGGTCGGTTCGCTCGCTAGAACCTCTTCAAAGGTCTTCTCCACCGCGCGGTAGCGGTGGTTCGCCCGATCGGCGTCCATCACGAGTGGCAAGTGCTCGGGGTCCTCTGAGATGGTGAAGTACGCGCGCAGATGAATCTTGGCCATGGCCCAGCGTTCCGCGCGGTAGGCGGCGAGGCCCGTGAGTTCGCGAACGGCCGCGACCCCAGGCGTCGCGTCGGCCACGGTCCGTCCCAGACGCAAGGCTTCTTCGTATCGTTTGCGGTCGTACGCTTCCGCCGCTCTCGTGAGGGTGTTCACCGTCTTCTCGCGCATGTAGGCCGTCCCGATGAAGGCCTTTCGTACGTTGGCGGCGACGTCGGCGGGCAGCGTGTACTTCGCTCGAGTCTTCGCCTTGGGCGCCGCGGTGCTGCGCGGTGGGGTTGACGCGACGGACTCCCAGGAACCGAGTGGGTCAGGCGTACGACCCTGGCTCTTGGCGTCGCCGAGTTCGGGTCCCGTACTGCTGATGTTCACCGCACCCTTACGCGCGACGCTCCCCCAACCCTTCGCGCGAGCGTGTTCGCGCGCGGCGTCACGCTGACGCTCTTCGGGAGTTAGTGGTGTTGGCG
>PKZN01000133.1:6885-16257 GCA_003133075.1 Acidimicrobiaceae bacterium
CGCCGCTGGCCCGGGGTCGACTCGACGGACGACGCGGTCCGGTGTCGGTCCGACTGGTTGTTCCGTCGGTGGATTTTCGATACGGCCGAGCCGCTCGCGGTGGTGCTCCCTCGGCGCCGCGAGAAGCCCTGGGGCCTTCGGAGGTTCGCGACGTTCGCTTGGTCGCCGAGGTCGGGCGATCGCCCCGTGGTGACCGTGACGGCGTAGCCCTCGCGTCATCTCGGCGTTGGCCCGGGGCGGCACGGTCAACGCGTCGAGGAGCTGCCTTTGCGTGTCCCGTCGTGGTTTTCGCCCCTCCGGGCGCACCCTTCGCGCCGGTCACCGGGCGCGCGGCGCGCGGGGATTTCGGGTTTTGGGACGCGCGGCGAGGAGGAGGAGTCGAAGCGGTCACGTGCCAGTCTACCTTCGCTCTCCCCTATTCCCTTACCTCGAAGGTCGCACGTCCGAGTGATGGCGTGCGAGATCGAACGGCAGTGGTCAGCGAATGCTCTCCCACGACAACCGCTCAGTGCTACATTCTCGCCATGAACGCCGACCTCCAGAATCGATTTGACGATGCTCTTGCCGAGCGCCAGTTGCTCGCTCACCCCTTCTATCGACGCTGGGAAGCCGGGACGCTCGCTCCCAGTGAATTGACCCAATACGCCGAGCAGTACCGATTCTTCGAGGCGATGCTGCCGTCATTTCTCCAAGGAATCCTTGATCAGTTGCCCGACGGTGCCGCCCGAGACCTGGTGGAGGCGAACCTTATCGACGAGGTCTCCCCCCCGAGCCATGTCGAACTCTTCGCGCTCTTCGCACGCCACTACGGCGCGAAGGACGTCGAGGTCTCGCCCGCGATGGCTCGGCTCCTCGACGCCTACGACCAGGTCCTCGCCCAGGGACCAACGCACGCCCTCGCCGGTCTCCTCGCCTACGAGAGTCAGGGCGCGGCGGTCGCCGACACCAAGGGTGAAGGACTCGCCGCCCACTACGGGGCGAGCGAGGAGGCACTGGTCTTCTGGCACGAGCACGGCTCCATCGAAGGCGACCACGCGACCTGGACCTTTGACGCGCTGGCCTCACGAACTCCCAACCTCGAGGACGTCGCCGCCGGAGCGCGCACGGTCGGGGACGCGTGGTGGGCCTTTCTCGACGAGCGCGAATCACTCCGCGAAGGACTCGTCAACGCGTAAGGACACCGCTCGCCTCACGAGGAAGAGCGAGGTGAACTCAGTTGACGTCGCGCGACGGCCGTCGCCGTGTACCCAGCGAACTCGCACTCACGCGGTAGCCGACGGGCAGTAACTCGAAGTGCGTCGTGTCGCGGATGAGTCCCCAGATCCCCCGCGGTTGCCAGATTGCGATCACCACGGCCACCGCGCCGAAGATGATTAAGTACCACGCACCGAGATTCTGGAGTGACTGCTGGAGGACGAAGAAGATGATGCAGCCAATGATGGGACCCTCGATGGTACCCATCCCGCCGATCATCGAGGCGAAGAGCATCTCCGCGGCCCAGTTCAAACTGAACGCGTTACCGGGCTGGACGAAGGGCTGACTGATCGCCAGGACCGATCCCGCCGCGCCACAGCCCGCACCGGCGATGACGTAGATGAGACGTCGGGTGGAGGTGACCTTCGCGCCCGAACTCCGTGCGGCCGTCTCGTTGTCACGCAGAGAGGAGAGGACCAGACCGAGTCGACTGCGCAAGATGAAGTACGTCGCGACCAAGACGATAAAGGCGACGAACCAGGTGGCCAGGTAGGTGTCGTGGTCGAGTTCGCTCGGGCTCAGGTTCGTCAGTCCCGGCAGGTACTTACCCGTTCCGCCCCCGAGGAGCGCCACGGTCAAGATGAGCAGCATGGCGCTGTCGGCGATGACCCAGGTGGCGACCGCGAAGTACCCACCGCGCAGTCGAAAGAGCAGATACGTGATCGGGTACGCGATGATCGCGCAGGCCAACACGGCGAAGGGAATGGCGACGAAGGGACTCATCCCCTTGATCGCGAAGTAGAGCGTCGCGTAGGCCCCGAGGCCAACGAACCCCTGCTGACCAATCGAGACCATGCCGGCGTAGCCCGCCAGGAGGTTCCACATCGTCGCCATGATCAACAAGACGAAGAAGTTCGACAGCACCGACACCCACGACGCCGCCAAGATCCACGGCGCGGCGGTAAAGAACGCGAAGACGATGACGGTCCCGACCAACGTGTAGATGGGTGAGAACGTGGAGCGCTCGATCAACAAGGGCAACTCGGCGCTCGATGGCAGCGTCGTATCACTCATTGAGCGAGACCTTTCGACCGAAGAGTCCCTGGGGGCGAATCGCCAGGACGATCAGAAACAAGGCGTTGCCGGCCAGCGTTTGATACTCCAGATTGAAGTGGGCACCGAACTGTTGGGCGACGCCCAGCAAGATGCCACCGACCAAGGTGCCCCAGAGCGAACCGATCCCACCGATGACGACCGCTTCGAAGGCGTAGAGGAGGTTGATGCCGCCGGCGGTCGGATCGAACTCGGTGGAGATGCCAAAGGCGATGCCCGCCAACGCCACGGTGGCGAAGGCGATGGCCGCCGCCACGCCAAAGACGTGCTTGTAGTTCGCACCGCAGAGTTGCGCCGCCTCGCGGTCGTCAGAGACCGCTCTAATCAAGCGACCGCTGCTGGTGCGAGACAGGAAGATCTGCAGGGCCCCAAGGACCAACACCGCAGTGCCCAGGACCACCAGGGACACGTAGGAGACGTAGATCACCGAGTTCACCTGCCAGGACTTCGCCACGAGCTCGCCGATGTTCACCGACTGGCCGTTCGCGCTGTAGATCTCGAGCAGGAGGTTTTCGATCACGACCGAGAGTCCAAACGTCACCAACAGCGTGGTGAAGGGATCACGGTCGATGGCCTTTTGCAACAAGGTGCGCTGCACCACGTAGCCAATCAGCGCAAAGAGCGGCACGATCACCACGAAGGCCCAGAGTTGGGCCACGTGTAGCTTCGGGACGAGAAAGACGGCCGAATAGGCCGCGACAACGGCGATGTCGCCGTGGGCCAGGTTGATGACCTTCATGACTCCGAACATCAAGGAGAGTCCGCACGCGAAGAGCGCGTAGAACCCGCCGATCAGCGCCCCCTGGATGAGAATGTTCGCCCAGGTCACGACGGTTGCACCTGGGTGGCGTTGTCGGGCAGATCGGCCCCGAAGTACGCGTGTTCAATCTCTTCGGCACTCAAGGAGTCGGGCGTACCCACGAGCGAGGTCTTCCCTTCGAGGAGACAGTGCACCCTCGTCGCTACCCGCAGACCTTGGCTGACGTCTTGTTCGACCAGCAGCACGCCGATCCCGTGGCTGACGATGTCGGGAATGACCTCGTAGATCGTTTCAATGACGATGGGCGCGAGACCAAGGGAGACCTCGTCGAGCATTAACACCTTGGGGTTGGCGACCAGCGCTCGCCCGATCGCGACGGCTTGCTGCTCTCCCCCGGAGAACTGGAAGACCTTGCCGCGCCGTCGATCCTTCATCCAGGGGAAGAGTTCATACACCCGAGCGAGATCAAAGGGACCCTCCGCCGCACGGTGCGCGCCGACGAGGAGGTTTTCTTCCAGCGTCAGCGACGCGAAGAGGCGACGTCCTTCGGGCACGAGCGAGATGCCCACACGCACTCGCTGGTGCGCCGCCTGGTGGGTGATGTCCTCCCCTTCGAAGGTCACCGTTCCCGAAGCTGGTCGATGGAGACCCGCGATGGTTCGCAACAGCGTCGACTTTCCCGCGCCGTTCGCGCCAATGATCGTCAGCACTTCTCCCGCGCCGACGCTCAGACTCACGTCATCGACGGCACAGAGTTGTCCGTGGAAGACCGTGAGGTGGTCAACGGAGAGCAGCGTCGGCGCGCTCGGCGAGTCCGTCGTATCCGAACTCATCAGTGCGTGGTGGCCTCGTTGATGATCGCGCCGCCGAGGTAGACCCGACGCACCGCCTCCGACGCCAGCACCTGGCGCGGCTCCCCGTCGGCGACGATCTCCCCGTTCGCCAAACACAGCAGTCGATCGACGGTGGAAAGAAGCGCCCGCACCACGTGCTCGATCCACAAGATGGTGATGCCGTCGTCGTGGAGGTCACGCAGAACCGCGGTGAGTTCGACCACCTCGAGATCAGTCAGCCCCCCGGCGATCTCGTCGAGCAACAACAGTCGTGGATTGGTCGCGAGCGCGCGCGCGAGTTCGAGGCGCTTTCGGTGCAACAGTCCCATCGTGCCGGCCGGTCGATTCGCGAACTCCAATAGTCCCGTTCGCTCGAGGGATGAGAACGCTCGCGTGTAGCTATCGCGTCCTCGCTCCCGTGCACCCTGCTGCGCGGCCAGGAGCGCGTTTTCAAATACCGTCATGTGCTCAAAGGGCTGGGGGATCTGGTACGTGCGACCGATACCGAGGCGGCAGCGCGCCGGGGCGCTCAACGAAGCGAGGTTGCGCCCGTCGAAGTTGAGTCGTCCGGCGTCCGGCTTTATGTCACCCGAGATGATGCTGAAGAGCGAGGTCTTGCCGGCGCCGTTGGGACCGACGACACCCACCCACGCGCCTTCTTCCAACTGGAAGGTGACCTCTTCGGCGACGACCACCCGGCCGAAACGTTTTGAGATACCTTCCAGTTGGAGGAGCGACATCGAGGGGCGGGCTCAGGCGTTGGTCGGCTCGAGCGGCGCCTGAATCGGTATGTCCTTGTTGAGGGTGTTGTCCACGACCCAGGGCGACCACGCATACTTTTTGTGGCCGACCAGCGACGTCGATCCCGGCTTCCACTGGATGCCCACCGGGTTGATGATACCGATGCCCTTGGCGGGACTCGTGGAGGCCGAGAGGTTGAGCGGTCCGCACATCCCGACGTACTTCACCTCGCTGAACGCGTGCGCCACCGCCTCGCGGTCGTGGGGATTCTTCACCGACTTGAGCGCCTCGATGACGATCTCAAAGAGCGAGTAGGTCGAACCCATCGACTGGACCCACTGGTTCTTGGTGACCTCTTGGTACTTCGACGCAAACGCGTTCGCCGTCATCCCGGTGAGGGACGACTTGTAGGGCGCATTCGGCGAGAACCAGCAGTCGGTGGCGACGTTGTTCGACAGGCTGCCCAGCGCGTAGACGTCGGTCGGGAACAACATGACCTTGGCGACGGTGGCGAGCTTCGGCGCCCATCCCTGTTGGGACGCCTGCTTCCAGAAGGTGTTGAAGTCTGGAGGGAGCGGGCAGTTGATGAAGAAGTCACAGGTCTGTCCACCCGAACCGGTCTTAAAGGTCTCGATCATGGTCGTGTAGTCAGTCGTGAGGTCGGTGTAGGCCCCACCAAAGACCTCGGTCCAGGTCGTACCCTTCTGCGCGGCACTGATCGCGGCGAGCGTCGGGGGGTAGGCCGCGGCGAACGCGTTGCCGTCGGCGTCGTTGGGGAACATCGCGGCGTAGACGCTGTTCGCGTTCGTGGACGCCTTCACTCGATTCCACATCGGCAAGAAGCACAGCACGAACTGCGGAATACCGAAGAAGAACATGCTGCAGTACTTCGGCGACGAACCAACGGCGTTACCCGCATCACCAATTGAGTTGGTGGAGCTGACTCCGGTCCACCACGCTTCCCACGGACACACGGTCGACAGGCACGGGACGCCCGCACCTTCGCAGACGGCGCTCACGGGGATCGTGGTCTCGGGGGCAGAACTCGTGACGATGAGGTCCACGCCCGTCGACTGGATCAGTTCGGTGGTCACCTGACTCGCGACCGACGGGTCGGACTGACTGTCCTTCACGGTGATCTCGAACTTGTACTTCTTGCCCCCGATGGTCATGCCCTTGGAGAAGAAACTCGAACCTCGAACCAGACTCAACACGAAGTCGTCCGGCCCCGCGAAGTCAGCGAGTGCACCCGTCTTCGGCGTGACGTAGCCAATTTTGATGACGTCTGATTTCGTCGCCGCCGACGCCGCGGACGCTTTGGACAGCGCCGCGATTCCCCCTACGGCCGCGGTCGCGCCGAGTGCTTTGAGTCCCAGTCGGCGTCCGAACTCCACGCTCCCCCAACCGGGAATCGATAGTTCTTGCGATCCCCCTGAACTTTGATCTTCACCACTCATAATGTTCCCCCCATTCAAGTTTGGACAATTCTTAACACACTATTTCGTACAAAACCCGTTGCTTCCTGAGCGCCTGTCGATCTTTGGTTGTGGAGCCCCAACATCGATCGCACCGTGCTCGCGTGCCAGGACGCAACGAGCGTTCGGACCGTGGGTGAATGTCATCATCATCACGTCGACCGCCTCACGCCGCTCGTCGAAACGGCATTGGGGAATCCTACGAGCGTCCCGGTAGTTATGCAGGTCGCCCGCACGAGTGGCGCCGTGCGAGAAAAGCGCCAGGCGCAATTCATGAAAACTGTGGTAAGTAGAAAAGGAAGTTTTAACTAGGGGGTTCATGTGTCCTTTCTCGACGAGCGACCGTGGCGGGGAAATATTTCACTCGATGGATGGCGACCGGGTGGTGGAGGTGACGCCGCCGTGGTGGAACCAGCCACCGGCGCGGAGCTCGCGCGAAGCGGTCGCGCCAACGTGCTCAACGTCGCCGAGGCCTCCGCCGTCGCGGCGACCAGTCAGCGCGNNGCCGGTCTCGAGATCCACATCGCCGCCGAAGAGTGCTTCGAAGCGGCCGCCCTCGCCTCGCACCCGACGGGCGACGTCTTGCGCAGCGAGGCGTCGCGCCTGAGTTTTTCGCGGCGTGTGCCCGCCGGCGTCGTCGGCGTCATCGCGCCTTTCAACTTTCCACTGATTCTTTCAATACGTTCCGTCGCGCCCGCCTTGGCGCTCGGTAACTCGGTCATCTTGAAGCCCGACCCGCGCACCGTCGTCTCGGGTGGTGTGGCGTTGGCGCGAATCTTCGAAGAAGCCGGCCTCCCCCAAGGCGTCCTGTCGGTACTACCCGGTGGCGCCGACGTCGGCGAGGCCCTAGTCACCGACCCCAAGGTCCGCGTCATCGCCTTCACCGGTTCGACGGCCGCGGGCCGACTCGTTGGAGCGCTCGGGGCTCAACATCTAAAGCGCGTGCACCTGGAGCTGGGCGGCAACTCCGCGCTCATCGTGATGGCCGACGTGGACCTCGAGAAGGCCGTATCAGTAGGGGCGTTCGGGTCCTTCATGCACCAGGGCCAGATCTGCATGACGACGGGTCGTCACCTCGTCGACTCGACCATCGCGCACGACTACGCGACGTTGTTGGCCGAGCACGCCGAGCACCTACCCGTTGGCGACCCCGCGTCCGGTCAGGTCGCACTCGGTCCCTTGATCGACGCGAAACAGCGTGACCGCGTCCACGCCCTCGTACGCGGCAGCGTCGACGCCGGAGCCAAACTCCTCGCGGGCGGCACCTACGAGGAGTTGTTCTATCGACCGACCGTGCTCGCGGACGTGCCCACCAACTCACCGGCCTACATCGAGGAGGTCTTCGGTCCGGTGGCGCCGGTTGTCGCCTATGAGTCCCTTGAAGAAGCGGTGGCGCTCGCGTCGGCGAGCCCCTACGGCCTCTCGCTCGGCATCCTCTCCGGGGACGGCCTTCGCGCGCTCGAACTCGCGAGCAAGATCCCCACCGGGGCGATCCACATCAACGACCAGACCGTCGCTGACGAAGCGGTAATCCCCTTTGGTGGAACGGGCAGCTCCGGCAACGGGTCGCGGGTGGGTGGGCTCTCGAACCTCGACGCCTACACCGAGACACAGTGGGTCACCGCGCAGAGCGACTTGCCGGTCTATCCCTTCTAAATGCTGTTGAGGTCGCAGTAGTTGCGCGCGAGCACGGTGGCGGCTTCGCGCGTGGTCACCGCTTGACGTAAGCGCGCGCGCTGGACGCCGTTTTCAAAGTCGTCCTCGCTCGGGTGCAACATCTGGGTCATGTAGTTAGAGAACTCCTCGGCTCGCCACACCCGCTCCAGACACGTCGCGGAGTAGTCGTCGAGGAGCCGCTCGTCACCGCTGCGTAGTTGGGCGACGACGGCATCGGCGAGCACCCGAATATCGCCGAGCGCGAGATTCATACCCTTGGCGCCGGTGGGCGGGACGATGTGTGACGCGTCACCGGCGAGAAAGAGCCGACCGTAGCGCATGGGTTCGACCACCACGCTGCGCATCGCGGTGATGGAGCGTTCCATGATCGGTCCTTCGTTCACCTTCGGGCTCTCCTCGGTGGTCAATCGGACGTTGAGCTCCTCCCAGATCCGCTCGTCCGACCACATCTCGAGCGTGTCCGAGGGCGCCACGCCGAGATAGAGGCGGCTGACCGTGGGCGAACGCATGGAGTAGAGCGCGAAGCCCCGATCGTGTCGCGCGTAGATCAACTCCTCGGTCGTGGGTGCAGCCTGGGCCAAGATACCCAACCACGAAAACGGGTAGGTCCGCTCGTGACGCTGTAAGGCCGTCGCCGGCACCGACCTCGTCGCCACCCCGAAACTGCCGTCACAGCCCGCAACGAAGTCGCACTCGATGCGAAACTCGTCCTCGAGGCCTCTTCCTCGCACCACCGGTCGCGGGCCCAGCAACTCGTCCAACTCCGACACCTCGGCGTCGAAGATGATCTCGCCCCCGTCACCCAGGCGCAGGGCGATGAGGTCCTTGACGAGCTCCTGTTGGCCGTAGACGGTGATGGTCTTTCCCTCCGTGAGCTCACTCAGCGCCACCCGGTGGGTTTGGTGATCGAAGCGGAGTTCCACGCCGTGGTGGGTGAGCCCTTCGCGACGCAGTCGCTCCCCCGCGCCGACCTCCTCGAGGAAGTTCGCGATACCGAACTCGATGACGCCGGCGCGCACGCGCTGTTCGACGTACTCGCGGCTGCGTCGCTCGACGATGACGTTGTCGACTCCTTCGCGCCGTAGGAGGTGGCCGAGTAAGAGCCCCGCGGGCCCGGCGCCCACGATGGCCACCTGCGTGCGTAGGTCCTTCACTGGTCTCTCCTTCGACGCCGAGACGGACACTGAACCGGTTCCCGAGGGTGCCAGTTCGTCCGATGTTATAGTGTACTGTTCAGTTAATTAAAGCGTGAATCTACGCGACGCGCTCGTCGAAGGATGAGTCGGGTCGCGTCGAGCGGAGGAGTTCATGGCTGTCGTCGTCACCAACACGCCTCGTACCGAACTCTCCTTGGTAGACGCGTTAGGGGCCTTCGGTGTCGCGACGATCCACGAGGCCCAAGGCCGAACGGGGCTGATGGCGCCACGTCTTCGACCGATCTACCGACCCGTGCGGGTGGCGGGGAACGCCCTGACCTGTGAGGTCGCGCCCGGCGACAACTGGTCGATACACGTCGCCGTCGAGCAAGCGAGACCCGGCGACCTCTTGATCGTGACGCCGACGAGTTCCTGTGATGACG
>PKZN01000133.1:16326-21304 GCA_003133075.1 Acidimicrobiaceae bacterium
TCGTGCCACGAGAAGAAGTCGCCACGGTCCTCGCCGCGTGTCGGAAGCGAGAAGCCAACGAGGAAGAAAAACGGGCGCGCCTCGCCGCGGGCGAACTGGGCCTCGACATCTACGCCATGCGTGAGCGACTGGCCGAGCGAGGGCTGCGGTACGTCGAGGAGACGCCGTCGTGAGTTCCCAGCGAGCGATTCCCTGCCTCGTCCTACGCGGCGGGACCTCGAAGGGCCTCTACTTCCACGCCCGTGATCTCCCCGAGGACGTGGCGACGCGCGACGCGGTCCTCTTAGCGGCCATGGGATCGCCCGACGTGCGCGAGATCGACGGGATGGGGGGAGGCCATCCCTTGACGTCGAAGGTCGCGGTCATTCGCCCCTCAACGCGTCCCGAGATCGACGTCGACTATCTCTTTCTCCAGGTGTGGCCCGACCGAGCCGAGGTGTCGGACAATCAGAACTGTGGGAACCTGCTCGCCGGCGTCGGACCCTTCGCTCTTGAAGAAGGCATCGTCGGCGCCAGCGGTGAGGTCACGAGCGTGCGGATCTGGATGGAGAACACCCACAGCGCCGCCGTCGCTCGCATCGAGACGCCCGGCGGCGTCGTCAACTACACCGGCGCGGCGCACATCGACGGCGTGCCCGGTACCAGCGCGGCAATTCCCGTTGAGTTCCTCGACGTGGCGGGATCCACGTGCGGCGCGCTCCTACCCACGGGTCACGCGATGGACGTGGTCGAAGGGGTACAAGTGACCTGCATCGACAACGGGATGCCCGTCGTGTGTCTGCGGGCCGAGGACGTCGGGATCAGCGGCTACGAGGAACCCCGTGCGATCGAATCCAACGTCGCGGTGTGTGAGAAGGTCGAAGAGATCCGTCTCGCCGCCGGACGGATGATGAACCTCGGTGACGTGACGAACAAGACCGTGCCCAAGGTGACGCTGCTGGCACCCGCGAAAGACGGTGGCGTCGTCACGACGAGGACGTTCATTCCCAAAAAGGTGCACGAGGCGATTGGCGTCTTTGGCGCGGTGTCGGTGGCGACGGCCTGTCTCATCCCCGGATCCGTGGCTTTTGACCTCGCGGGCCTCGGCGTGAGCGAGGGTACGCGGACCCTCGAGATCGAACACCCGACCGGGTACTTCAGCGTGACGCTGGAGGTCTCGGTGCGAGACGGCGTGGTCGCCGTTGTCTCGGCCGCACTGTTGCGCACGGCGCGACTACTGATGCGTGGTGATGTCTTCGTCCCCATCTCGACGTGGCCGACGCCGTGATCATCGACTGCCACGGCCACTACACGACGGCGCCGAGCGCGCACGATCTCTGGCGTGAAGGAGAAATCGCGGCGTACGAGTCTGGCGAGCAATTTCCCGCGTATCCGAACATCTCGGACGAGCAGATCATCGAATCAATCGAACTCAATCAACTGCGCCTCCTGCGCGAGCGCGGGGCGGACATGACCATCTTCTCGCCCCGGGCGTCAGTGATGGGACATCACGTGGGTGACGCCGCGGTCAGTGAAGCGTGGTCGCGGGCGTGCAACGACCTGATCTTCCGGGTCGTCTCACTCTTTCCCGACTTCTTCATCGGCGTCTGCCAGCTCCCCCAGTCCCCCGACTCACCCGTTGAGCGCGCGATCGACGAACTCGAACGCTGCGTGGAGGAGATGGGCTTCGTCGGTCTCAACCTCAACCCCGATCCGACGGGAGGCTGGTGGCGCGGGCGCCCGCTCACCGACCCGTCGTGGTATCCGCTCTATGAAAAAATGGTCGAACTCGACGTCCCGGCGATGATTCACGTCTCGGGGAGTTGCAACGACAACTTTCATACGACCGGCGCGTACTACATCAACGCGGACACCACGGCGTTCATGCAACTCATCCAAGGGGATCTCTTCAGCGACTTCCCCGACCTTCGCCTCATCATTCCCCACGGCGGTGGGGCGGTGCCCTACCACTGGGGTCGCTACCGGGGGCTCGCGGACATGTTGAACCGACCTCCGCTCAGCGAACACCTCATGGGCAACGTCTACTTCGACACCTGCGTCTACCACCAGCCCGGCATCGACCTCCTGGTCGACGTGATTGATGTCAAGAACATTCTCTTCGGCTCGGAGATGCTCGGCGCGGTGCGCGGCGTCGATCCCGAGACTGGCGAGTACTTCGATGACACCAAGCGCTACATCGACGCCGCCGCGCTGCGTGACGTCGATCGCGAGTTGATCTTCTCCGGCAACGCCCGACGGGTCTTCCCACGGCTCGACCGCGTTCTCGCCGCGCGAGGGTCTTCGTGACCACCACGTTCACGATGGACCGCGACTGGCTCGTCTTCGACCCGTCGCCGAGCAGACCGATCTTTCAACTCCCACCCGGATCGGTGGATGCGCACTGTCACGTCTTTGGACCGGGGGCGATCTTCCCCTACGCGCCCGGACGCAAATACACACCCTGTGACGCCAGCAAGGAGGAGCTCTTCCATCTGCGCGACTTCCTCGGCGTCGAAAGAAACGTCGTGGTGCAAGCGACGTGCCACGGGGCCGACAACGCCGCGATGCTCGACGTGCTCGACTCGTCCTCCGGACGCAGCCGGGGCGTCGCGACCGTCGAGCCGGACGTCAGCCACGCCGAACTCGAAGAGATGCACGCGCGAGGGGTGCGAGGGGTGCGTTTTAACTACGTGCGGCGCCTCGTCGATCCCGAACCCGACGCGTATTACTACCGGATCATGGAAAAGATCGCCCCGCTCGGTTGGCACGTGGTGGTGTACTTCGAAGCCGAGGACTTGGCCGAGCGCTGGGACCTCTTCACGTCGATCGAGACCCCGGTCGTCGTCGACCACCTGGGACGTCCCGATGTCACGAAGTCCGTCGACGGTCCGGAGTTCGGACAGTTCTTGCGACTGATGCGCGAGCGCGAGAACGTGTGGTGCAAAGTCACCTGCCCGGAACGGCTCTCGATCTCGGGACCGCCCGACTTCTCCGACACCGTGCCCTTCGCGCGTCGCGTCATCGACGAGTTCCCCAATCGAGTGCTCTGGGGCACCGATTGGCCGCACCCCAATCTGAAGGGCTACATGCCCGACGACGGTAAGATCGTCGATTTCATCCCCCGGATCGCCCCGAGTGCGGAACTCCAGGCCAAACTTCTCGTTGACAACCCCACCCGGCTCTACTGGGAGCAGACTTAGCGCATGAATGACAATCCAGAGTTCGACGACATTCCTGGCACGACGGTATTCACCGCGGCGCGCTCGCACCAAGGTTTCCACCTGAACCAGTTCTGTATGAGTTTGATGAAGCCCGAAAACCGAGAACGTTTCAAGGCCGATGAGCGCGCCTACCTCGACGAGTGGGATCTCACTGACGAACAGAAGCAGGCCGTCATCGATCGTGACTACAA
Organism: Acidimicrobiaceae bacterium; assembly: GCA_003133075.1. GTDB lineage: Bacteria > Actinomycetota > Acidimicrobiia > Acidimicrobiales > RAAP-2 > RAAP-2. Next base: position 19,718 of record PKZN01000133.1, read on the forward strand.
CCACATGATCGCCACCGGCGGCAACATCTACTTTCTGGCCAAGATCTTCTCCTCCGACGGCATCAGTTTCCAGACGGCGGCGGCCTCGATGACGGGCATGAGCACCGAGGAGTACGCCGCCATGATGCTCCACGGGGGCCGCTCACCCGAGGGCGTGCGGTCGATCAAGGAAGGTCGCTGAGCGTGGCGCGCATCACCGCGGGCGTGACCACGAGCCACGTCCCGGCCATCGGCGCCGCCATTGACAACGGCCACACCGCGAGCGACTACTGGGCCCCGATGTTCGCCGGCTACGAGTGGTCCAAGAAATGGATCGCCGAGGAGCCCCCGGACGTCGTGGTCTTGGTGTACAACGACCACGCCTCCGCCTTCTCCCTCCAGATGATCCCCACCTTCGCGATCGGCTGCGCGGACGTCTTCGCCATCGCCGACGAGGGCTGGGGGCCGCGGCCCATTCCTCCGGTCATCGGTGACTCGGACTTCGCGTGTCACCTCGCCCAGTCGCTCATCTTGGACGAGTTCGACATGACCATCATCAACGAGATGACCGTGGACCACGGACTGACGGTGCCGCTGTCGCTCATGTTCGGCCAGCCAGAGGTATGGCCCGTCAAGGTCGTCCCGATCGCCGTCAACGTGATCCAGTACCCACCACCGACCGGCGAGCGGTGCTTCAAACTGGGCCAGGCCTTGCGTCGAGCGATCGAGAGTTACGACGAGGACCTGAACGTCCACGTCTGGGGCACGGGTGGCATGAGCCACCAGCTACAAGGTCCCCGCGCGGGACTCATCAACCAGCCCTTCGACAACGCATTTCTCGACAACATGACGCAGAACCCCGAGGCGCTCCGAAAGATACCCCACCTCGAGTACCTGCGCGAAGCGGGTTCCGAAGGCATTGAGTTGGTGATGTGGCTCATCATGCGCGGCGCCCTGGGCGAGCACGTCACGCCGCTGCACCGCTTCTACCACGTACCCGCCTCCAACACCGCCGTCGGTCACCTCGTCCTCGACGCCGAACCAGGACGCTAGGTGGCACCGATTCGCGTCGCACTCGCCGGGGCCGGGGCCTTTGGCATCAAGCACCTCGACGCGCTCGCTCGTATCGATNNCCTCACCCGACGTCGACGCGGTGATCCTCTGTACCCCGACGCAACTCCACGCCACACAAACCATCGCGGCGCTCGAGGCGGGCAAGCACGTCCAAGTGGAGATTCCCCTCGCCGACAGTTGGGCCGACGCGCAGGCGGTCGCTCGAGCCGCCGCCGGGACTGACCTCGTGTGCATGGTCGGCCACACGAGACGATTTAATCCCTCCCATCAATGGATCCACCAGCGCGTAACGAGCGGCGCCTTCACGATTCAACAGATGGACATACAGACGTATTTCTTCCGTCGCACCAACACCAACGCCCTCGGTCAGCCGCGCAGTTGGACCGACAACTTGCTGTGGCACCACGCCGCCCACAGCGTCGACCTCTTCGCCTACCAGTGCGGCGAACCCGTCGAGGTCGCGCGCGTGGTGGCGGGACCCAATCACCCCGAACTCGGAATACCGATGGACATGTCCATCCAACTCAAGAGTCG
>PKZN01000133.1:21314-27981 GCA_003133075.1 Acidimicrobiaceae bacterium
GACGTCACCGACGTGGCGGTCTCCCTCGACGGCATCGAACTCCAGGACCGCGAATTCCTCCGGGCCATTCGCGAGCATGATGCGCCGAACGCGTCGGTCGCCTCGGTGCTCGACTGCTACCGCGTGCTCGGCGAGCTACAAACCCAACTCGACGCCTAAGCCCTCGCGGCGATCGGACGCGACTACGAGGGCGCGCTGGTGAGGTACTGGACGACCACGTCGCCGATCATCTGGCGGTACATCGCTCGTCGAGCGGGTTCGACCAGGTTGCGACCAAAGTTCGCCCGGAACGTGTACTGGTTATTGATCCGGAAGAAACAGAACGAACTGATCAACATGTGCACGTCAAAGACGTCGATGTCGCGACGAAAGACCCCACTAGTGCGACCTTGCTCCAGGGCGTACTGGAGCATTTTGATGACCGGTCGATCCAGCCCGGGAAAGCCGCCGCCGGCGGTGAGGAACTGCGCTCGTTGCATGTTCTCGTGGCTCACCAGACGAGAGAAGTTGGGATTGGCTTCGTGGCGATCAAAGGTCAACTCCGCGAGTTTGCGCACCGCCGCGACCGGATCGAGGTTGTCGATGTCGACGCTCTGTTCGGTGATGCGAATCGCCTCGTACGCCTTTTCGAGCGCCGTGATGTAGAGCAGCTCCTTGGAGCCGAAGTAGTAGTAGATCATCCGCTTGGTGGTGCGGGTCTGCGCCGCGATCTCATCGACCCGGGCGCCCGCGAACCCGCGGTCCGCGAACTCCTGGGTGGCGACCGCGAGAATCTCGAGCTTCGTGCGCTCGGGGTCTCGTTGGCGTCGTTCGTGACTGGGCGACTTGCCCTGGCCTGACGTCATCGCTCCCCCATTCGTTCACGAACTCTTCGCAAATCAACAACCAGACTAGTGAACACGAAAATCAATGTCATCCGTCGAGGGGATTGCTCCGGCGCACCTCGGACCGCGCTCCACGACGCGGGCACCACCGGCGAAGAAGGAGAAATTATGTCCTCGCGCTAGTTTGGTAGGTGAGTGAATGACACGATGAGCCTCGACTCCCTTCCCGATCGTTCCGCCTGGAAGGCCCTGGCCGCCCACGCCGAGGGCCTAAAAACACGCCATCTGCGCGACGTCTTCCACGCCGACCCCGACCGCGGCACCCGGCTACGGCTCGAGGCAGTCGGGTGGTACTTCGACTACTCCAAGAACCTCGTCACCGACGAGACGCTCACGCTCCTCGCCCAGCTCGCGCGTGAATCTGGCGTCGCGCAGCGACGCGACGCCATGTTCGCCGGTGAGCACATCAACGTCTCCGAGGACCGCGCGGTCCTCCACGTTGCGCTGCGCATGCCGAAGAGTGCCTCGCTCGTGGTCGATGGCGTCGACGTCGTCGCGGACGTCCACCGAGTCTTGGGGCGCATGGCCGCCTTCGCGGACAAGGTCCGTCGTGGCGAATGGCTCGGACACACCGGCAAGCCCATCCGCAACGTCGTCAACGTCGGCATCGGCGGTTCCGACCTCGGGCCGGTCATGGCGTACGAAGCGCTTCGTCACTTCGCCCACCGAGAGCTCACCTTCCGTTTCGTCTCCAACGTCGACGCCACCGACTTCGTCGAGGCGGTGCGCGACCTCGACCCCGAAGAGACGCTCTTCGTCATCTCCTCGAAGACCTTTGGGACCTTAGAGACGCTCACCAACGCCGCCTCCGCACGCGCGTGGCTCGTCGATCACCTGGGCGACGAGCGCGCCGTCGCCAAACACTTCGTCGCGGTGTCGACCAACGCGCAAAAGGTGGCGGCCTTCGGGATCGACGTCGCGAACATGTTCGAGTTCTGGGACTGGGTGGGCGGGCGCTACTCCATGGAGAGCGCCATCGGGCTCTCGACGATGATCGCCATTGGTCCCGAGCACTTCACCTCGATGCTCGAAGGCTTTCACGCCATGGACGAGCACTTTAGAAGTGCGCCCTTAGAAGCGAACCTGCCGGTCCTCCTCGGGTTGTTGGCGATTTGGAACCACGACTTCCTCGGCTTCCCCACCGTGGGCGTGATGCCCTACGACCAGTACCTCCACCGCCTCCCCGCCTACCTCCAGCAACTCACCATGGAGTCGAACGGCAAACACGTCACGCTCGCCGGCGAGCACGTGACCTACGAGACGGGTCCCGTGTACTGGGGCGAACCGGGCACGAACGGACAACACAGCTTCTACCAACTCATCCATCAAGGCACCACCAAGGTCCCCGTTGACTTCATCGCGTTCGCCAACAGCCTCAACCCGCTCGGTGAGCACCACGACATCTTGATGTCGAACGTCTTCGCCCAGGCCGAAGCGCTCGCCTTTGGCAAGACCGACGGCGAACTGCGCGCCGAGGGAGCGAGCGAAGCGGTCATCCCGCACCGGGTCATGGAAGGCAATCGACCCTCGAACGTGCTCTTGACGAGTGAGCTCTCCCCCTACGTGCTCGGCACCCTCGTGGCGCTCTATGAGCACAGCGTCTTCGTCCAGGGCACCATCTGGGGCATCGACTCCTTCGACCAGTGGGGAGTGGAGCTCGGAAAGCAACTCTCCGTCAAGATCATCCCCGAACTGACGAGCGAGCAGACCCCCGAACTGGATCACGACTCCTCCACCAACACCCTGATCACGCGCTACCGATCCCTCAAGAAGAACGGACTCGACCATGACCACCACTAAGCCGATGCAACTAGGAATGGTGGGGCTCGGTCGGATGGGCGCCAACCTCGTGCGCCGCCTCGTCAACGACGGTCACCACTGCGTGGTTTTTGACGTCAACACGGCGGCGGTCACGTCGCTTGAGGGCGAGCACGTCGTCGGTTCGACGTCTCTGGCGGACTTCGTCACCAAACTCGACGGCCCGCGGGCGATCTGGATGATGTTGCCCGCCGCGGTCACCCAGGCCGCCCTCGACGAACTGGCGCAACACTTAGAGCAGGACGACGTCGTCATCGACGGTGGCAACTCCTACTACCAAGACGACGTCGACCGCGCGGCTGTCCTCGCGGCCAAAGGCATCCACTACGTCGACTGTGGCACCAGCGGCGGTGTCTGGGGCCTCGAGCGCGGCTACAGCCTCATGATCGGGGGCGAAAGTGACGTCGTCGAGCGTCTCGACCCGATCTTTAAGTCCATCGCCCCCGGCGATGACGGCACGTCCCCCACACCGGGTCGTCCCCCGGGCGCCACCGCGGCCCAGGGCTACTTGCACTGCGGCCCCAACGGTGCGGGGCACTTCGTCAAAATGGTCCACAACGGNNATGATGGCCTCGATCGCCGAGGGCCTGAGCATCTTGAAGCACGCCAACGTCGGCACGTTGGCGGCCACCGCCGACGCCGAGACCTCCCCCGTGCAAGACGCCCAGTACTACACCTACGAGTTCAACCTCGCCGACGTCGCCGAGGTGTGGCGACACGGTTCAGTGATCAGCTCCTGGCTGGTGGACCTGACCGCGGACGCCTTCGCGAAGTCACCCGAACTCGCCGAGTACAGCGGGCACGTGTCGGATTCGGGAGAAGGCCGCTGGACAGTGGAGGCGGCGATCAACGAGTCCGTTCCCGCGCCGGTCATCAGCGCGTCACTCTGGCAGCGATTCGAGTCGCGAGGGGCCGGCGAGTTCACGGCCAAAGTGCTCTCGGCGATGCGCGCTGGCTTTGGGGGGCACGCGGAGAAGAGTTCCTAGTGCGCCACGAGTTGCAGGTACATGACAGCCTCGAAGAGCTCGCCCACGCCGCCGCGCTCTTCGTCGCGCGTCGGGTTCGTGACCTCGAGGCGAGGACCCACGCCTTCAGCTTCGCCATCAGCGGGGGCACGACGCCGTGGCGCATGCTCGACGAGCTCGCCAAGGAGAACGTCGAGTGGTCAAAGACCGCGATCTTTCAAGTCGACGAGCGTGTCGTTCCCGAATCCAGTGACCTGCGCAACCTGAAGCACCTACGGGCCTCCCTCGCGGGCACCGACGCGCCGATTCACCCGATGGACGTCGAGAGCGAGGACCTCGAGGGCGCCACTCGTCGCTACGCCGACGCCCTCCCGGCGCGCTTTGACCTCATCCACCTCGGTCTCGGTCCCGACGGGCACTGCGCGTCATTGATACCGAACGATCCCGTCTTGGAGGTGACCGACCGCCTCGTGGCGATGAGTGGTCCCTACCAGGACTCGATGCGCATGACCCTCACCTACCCCGTGCTCGACGCGGCGGACCAATTGCTCTGGCTGGTGAGCGGCGAGGACAAGCGCGACGCCCTCGCTCGCCTCCTCGACGGCGACACGTCAATCCCCGCCGGTCGAGTCGAGGCGTCCGCGTCGCTCGTCATGTGCGACCGCGCCGCGTACGGACCCGGTTCGTGACCCCTCTAACATTCGTACGAGAAAAGGAACCCACCGAGTGAGCACTCCCCCCGCCACCACGACCACGCCCACCCCGGCGCCCACCGCGCGCCCGACGCCGGACAACCACGTCATTGTCATCTTTGGCATCACCGGTGACTTGGCGCGGCGCAAGATCCTGCCCGGGCTCTACCACCTCGCCGTCGCTGGACTGCTCCCCGAGAAGTACCGAGTGGTCGGTTGCGCCCGACCGTCCTCACAGATGACCGACGAGGAGTTCCGCACCTACGCCTTTAACGCCGTGAGTGAGTTCGCCTCGGACAAGCCCTCAGGCAAGGAGTGGGAGGACTTCGCCGCGTGCCTCACCTTCGCGATCGACCCCGACGACGGGCCCACCGGGCTTAGTGCGGTCGTCGGCAAGGCGGAAGCCGCGATCGGTGGCGCGGTTCGACGACTGTTTCACTTGGCGATCCCGCCGGACGCGATGCACGACGTCATCCGCCTGCTCGGCGCGAAGGGACTGAACCAGAACGCCCGAGTGATCTGCGAGAAGCCCTTCGGCACCGATCTGGCTTCGGCCCAAAAGCTCAACGGCGATCTCGAGCAGTTCTTCGACGAGTCACAGATCTTCCGCATCGACCACTTCCTCGGCAAGGAGTCCATCGACAACATCTTGGCGTTGCGCTTCGCGAATGAACTCTTCGAGCCGCTCTGGCGTCGCGGCCACGTGCGCTACGTCCAGATCGACGTACCCGAAACGCTCTCCATCGAAGGTCGCGGGGCTTTTTATGAAGAGACCGGCGCCTTTCGCGACATGGTCGTCACCCACCTCTTCCAGGTACTCGGCATCTTGGCCATGGAACAACCGACGTCGATGGCCGCAAAGCCCCTGCGCAACGAGATCAACAAGGTCTTCGAGTCGCTGCGGATTCTCGACCCGGTGACGGTGCTGCGTGGTCAGTACGTTGGTTACCTCGACGAGCCGGGCGTGGCGCAAGACTCCGACACCGAGACCTTCATCGCGCTACGCGCGTGGGTCGATAACTCACGCTGGATGGGCGTGCCGTTCTACCTTCGAACCGGGAAGTGCTTGGCCGAGAGCCGCCAGATCATCACGATTGGACTGCGCGAGCCGGTCATGGAGATCTTCCCTGATCAAAAGGACGGCAACCACCCCGACGCCGACCGACTCATCATCGACTTCAAGGACCCCGGTTCGATCCACGCCGACTTCTTGGTGAAGCAGCCCGGTCCCGAGATGCACCTGGGCCAGGCGCGGATGAACTTCTACTACCGCGACTCCTTCCAAGAGAAGAACAACCTCGAAGCCTACGAACGACTGTTGTTGGAGGTCATGTTGGGCAACCAGGCTCTCTTCACTCGTTCTGACGGCATCGAACGCCTGTGGGAGGTGGCGGCGCCGCTGCTCGAGCGACCGCGACCCATTGAGTACTACAAGAAGGGATCGTGGGGCCCGCCCTCCGTCGCTGACGTCGTCTCGCCACACCGCTGGACCTTGCCCGAGTGAGCACGCCGATTCGCCTGGTGCTCTCCGACGTGGACGGCACCTTGGTCTCGGGGTCCAAGGAAATCACGAAGGAAGCCGTCCGAGCGGTACAGCGCCTCGGTGATGAGGGGATTCTCTTCGCCGTCACGAGTGGCCGTCCGCCCCGCGGACTGACGATGTTGATCGAGCCGTTGACGCTCACCACGCCACTCGCCGGCTTCAACGGCGGTCTGATGGTGAAGCCCGATATGTCGATCATGCAGGAGCTGATCATTCGTGACGACGTCGTCGCACCACTGATTGAGTTACTCCTAGCGGGCGGTCTCAGCGTGTGGGTCTATCAGGGAGTCGAGTGGTACGTGCTCGACCTCGACGGACCACACGTCGCGCACGAGTCCGACGTCTGCCAGTTCGTACCCAATGAGCTGAAGGACTTCGACGGCATCCGCGGCGACGTCGTGAAGGTCGTGGGCGTCAGCGACGACCCCGACCTCATCGCGAAAGCGACGATTGCCGTCAACCAAGCCTTCACCGCCGACGTCTCGGCCACGAGTTCTCAGACCTACTACCTCGACGTCACTCATCAAGACGCCAACAAGGGAAAAGTCGTCGAATTCTTGGCCGCCACCTACGACTTAGAACCCGCGACGATCGCCACCATCGGCGACATGTCGAACGATGTCCTGATGTTCGAAAAGGCGGGCATCAGCATCGCCATGGGCAACGCCAGCGCCGACGTCAAGAGCCAGGCGACTTTTACGACGACGAGTAATGACGAGAACGGTTTCGCACGCGCGATAGAGCGGTTCATCCTCACTCAATAGT
>PKZN01000127.1 GCA_003133075.1 Acidimicrobiaceae bacterium
GTGATGAAGGGCAAGTAGCGCTGTTGCGCGCGAAGTAATTGAATCTGGTTGGGTGCGGAGATGACGAGCTCGTTGTCGCGGTAATCCACAAGGCGAAGCGTGCTCAGTCCAGCGGACCAGACGGACTCAGAAGCGTTGGCGCGTAAGGTGTCTCGAAGAGCTGACCATATTTCTTCACCGCTTTGCACAATGTTCCTCCACAGCTCACTTCTGACATTATCCACAAGCGGTTCTCGCGCAAAACCGTTCAATATCTGGCAGGGAGAGACACCCTACACCTATTCATCGAGGGCCGCCGGGGCCGCGGAGGGGCTGGGCTAAGATTGCTCCCTGTGGCGCGCCAGCGACCCCCAGGGGGTCACGCGACGCGCAGTGCATATTTTGAGAGAGGTTTTCGTGAAGCGTACTTATCAGCCAAATCAGAGGAAGCGGGCCAAGACCCACGGCTTTCGCGCGCGCATGCGCACCCGCGCCGGTCGCGCCGTCCTCAAAGCCCGTCGTGACAAGGGTCGTCACCAATTGACGGTCTGACCAGGGTGCCCGGTCGGGTTCGCACCCGCCGGCAGTTCGCGAACTTCGCGACTCCCACGGGACGGGGCCAAAGTGGACCACTACGGATCAGTTTCGTAGCGGGCTCACTGGAAGGCCACTCCGTGGACGTGGCCTACGCGATCGGACGAAAAGTCGGCAACGCGGTCCTGCGTAATCGGATCCGCCGTCGACTCCGGGCTCTCATCGACGACCTTGACCCTCAACCAAAAACCGGGACATACCTGATCCGGTGCGGTATTGAGACAGGAAATCTCTCCTATGACGAACTTCACTCCCATCTCCTCCGAGCGCTTGAGCGAGCGACCGCCCTCTAGGTCGCCGGGCGCCCGGGTGCTCCTGGCGGCGGTGGGGTTCTACCAGCGCGCTCGCGCCGGGCGCGTCGCGCCGTGTCGTTTCTGTCCGTCGTGCTCCGAGTACACCAAAGAGGCCCTCGAAACCCACGGCGCCGCGCGCGGTACCTGGCTCGCCGTGCGCCGCGTCCTGCGTTGTCGTCCCCTTGGTCCCCACGGCGTCGATCTCGTCCCCGAGCCTAAGAAAGTAAGGAATTCCAGCCCATGCACCAGGTAACCCACTTCTTCGGGTCGATTTTCTCCCCCGTCTTCCACGCGATCGGCTGGTTGCTGGCCTTCTTCTACGGGATAATCCCGAACTACGCGATCGCCATCGTGCTCCTCACCATCGTCATCATGGGACTCCTTACACCGCTGACGGTGAAGAGCACGCGTTCAATGCTGGCGATGTCGAAGCTTCAACCTGAGATCAAGAAGTTGCAGCAGAAGTACAAAGGCCCCGAAAACCGCCAAATGCTCAACGACGAGATGATGGCGCTCTATCGCGAGGCGGGGGTGAACCCCGTGGGTGGCTGTCTCCCCATGCTGCTCCAGGCGCCGTTCCTCTTCATCCTCTACAACGTCATCAAGGGTTTGTCCTACACCGTGGTGAACAAAGCCGGTAAGGCGATCTCCCACCCCCGCTACATTCCGCACTCGTCGACGATGTACAAGAACCTGGTTCACTCAGGCGGACAGATCAAGGTCTGGGGCATGGACTTGAGCCTTAAGCCCTTCTCCCCGCACGGTTCCTTCGGTGCAGCCATCCCCTTCTTCATCTTCGTGGCCGTGGCAGTTGCCCTGCAGTACTTCCAAATGGCGCAGATCAACAACAGGAATCGCAAGACGGGCCAAGCGATGCCGAGCCAGCAACAGGCCATGCAGCGAGTACTTCCGATTATTTTTGCATTCTTTTATCTAGCGATCCCTGCGGCTGTTGTGGTCTATATGATTATTTCTACAGGGATACGCATAATTACTCAAGACATCATGTTCCGAACGGGTGTGTCGAATCCCAATAAGGGAAAGACGGCCCTGCCAGGCGGGAGCACGATTGATGGCGCGAGCGACGTGATTGAGCGTCCCGCCGCGAAACCCGCAACTATCAAGTCGACGACGTCGAAGCCAGCAGCGAATCAGCCGCGTGCCACGAGTCGGCCAGCGAACCAACCTCGCTCGGCGCCGAAACCGCAAGGGCAAGCGCGCTCAAAAGCGAAACGTAAGAGAAAGGCTCGATAACCCATGGAATGGGTAGAGACGACAGGCAAGACAGTTGACGAGGCGATGGACCGGGCACTCGCCCACCTTGGGGTGCACCGGGACGACGCGGAAGTCGAGATCATCGAAGAGCCGAAGGCCGGACTCTTTGGAAGAGTTCGTGGGGAAGCTCGTGTGCGAGCTCGGGTACGCCCCAGCGGGCCACGCCCAAAGCGCTCTCGGCGATCGGGAGAACACGGGGACCGACCGAAGTCGAGCACTCCTCGGACGGACCGACCACGAACGGAAAAGAAAGTCGACGGAGAGGTTCGCCGGCCGAAGGAGCGCACGACACCTCGCCCCGCGGCGAAGGAACGTGTAGAGAAATCGATGAAGGGTCCGATGAAGGAGGACAGTATGGCGGAGGGCATTTCGCTTGCCGAGCAAGGGTCGATCGCCAAGGAGTTCCTCGTCGGACTTCTTGCGTCGATGGACATCAAGGCCGAGGTCTCAGTCAAGGAGTTGGACGAGGAGACTGTAGAGGTCTCGGTAACCGCCAATCCCCCGACGGAACTCGGCGTGTTAGTGGGTCCACGCGGTACGACGCTGCAGGCGCTGCAGGAGGTGACGCGTACCGTGGTTCAGTCAAAGAGCCCGAGTCGGACCGATCGCATCCTGGTCGACGTTGCCCAATACCGGGAGCGCCGAGTCGCGGCGTTGGGCCGATTCGCCCAGCAGGTGGCGGTGGAGGTCGTGGACACCGGTGAGGAACGAGCACTGGAGCCTATGTCGGCCGCTGACCGCAAGGCCGTCCATGACGCACTGTCGGAAAATGAGGGCGTCGTAACTCGGTCGGAAGGCGAGGACCCCCGACGTTTCGTGGTGGTCGCTCCGGCGTAATCTCAGCATGTCCAGTGACTGGCTGCCCCGCGCTCTCGAGGAATCGAGGGCGCGGGGTTTTCTAGGCCCTCAACCCATCGAGCCCCAAATCGCCCATGCGGAGGGCTTCGCCCAGTGCTGGGAAGCTCTACACACTGCTCCCCCGGCCCGATTCGTGGACCTGGGCAGCGGAGGTGGGCTTCCCGGGTTGGTGTTGTTAGAACGCTGGCGAACGGAAGCGACGTTCCTGGACTCAATGGCCAAGAGAAACAATCTCTTGATCGAAGCACTCGCATGGCCCGGTGCGCCTGGCGGGGGACAAGTGGTCACCGCTCGGGCGGAGGAGGCGGCTCGCTGGCCGGAGTTCGATGGGACCTTTGATCTGGTCACAGCTCGTTCGTTTGGTCCCCCGGCAACAACTGCGGAGTGCGCGGTGAGATTTTTGAAGGTCGGGGGAGTCCTGATCGTCTCGGAGCCCCCCGCGGACCGCACGGAGGAACGTTGGAGCCCTGTGGGACTGGAAGTGCTGGGCCTCAAGGCCCAAGGACGCTCACGGTACGGAGCGGGATTCGAGGTGTTGGTGAAAGTGGCTCCGACGAACCCCCTCTATCCTCGAGCGGTCGGTATTCCCAAGAAGAAGCCGCTGTTTTGACGTTGCACGTCAAACACGCCGCGGGAGCGCCCAGAGACCGTTAAGCCCTCATTGTGCGCAGACCGACCAGGTAAGANNCCCAGCTGGTGGAGATCCACCAGGTTCGCACCTGGGACTGCACCCTCGATGGGAATGTTTCACGTGAAACACGCTACGAGGGCACCCGAGCACTGCCGAGTCGACACTAGACAGAAATCCACGGGGCGCGCGAGGAAGAAAACGCACTCGTTGAGAATGTTTCACGTGAAACAAAGTACNNTCAAGTGGTGAGGAGATGTTTCACGTGAAACATTGGTACTTGACGAACCGCCGAAAAGGGAGTTGAATGGCAGGGGTTCGACGTAGTGTCGGTAGAAAAGTACGGTCGGAAAGAGGCTCATGGCGGACGCCAGCACGATGAGGATATTTGCTGTAGCCAACCAAAAAGGAGGGGTGGGTAAGACAACGACCACGACATCCCTTGGTGCAGCACTCGCCGAGCGCGGGAAGAGGGTGCTGGTGGTTGACCTAGACCCACAAGGCAACGCCACGACCGGTCTAGGTGTTGATGGCCGCCAATTTGAGCGCTCGGTCTATGACGTCCTGCTCAACGACGTGCCTATGGTCGACATCGTCGAACCAACGGGATTTAACAACCTGTTCGTCGCTCCGGCAACCCTTGACTTAGCGGGCGTCGAGCAGGAGCTCACCTCGGTCATTTCTCGCGAATTACGACTAAAGCGTGCGATTACGTCGGTCGAAGGGGAGTTTGACTACATCTTTATCGACTGTCCCCCGTCGCTCGGCCTCATCACGATCAACGCATTTGCCGCCGCAACGGAGATAATGGTCCCGGTACAGACTGAGTTCTATGCGCTTGAGGGTCTCACACAGCTTCAACGTATCGTTGATCTGGTCCAGAAGAACCTTAATCCAGAGTTGAGGATCACGAAAGTCGTGCTCACAATGTACGATTCGCGCAACACGCTCTCCACGGACGTGGCCAAAGAGGTTCGGCGGCATTTTGAGAACGAGCTCTGTCGCACCGTCATTCCGCGAACTGTCCGCCTGGCCGAGGCGCCATCGTTTGGACAGCCGATCACCGTTTTCGACCCCACGTCTAAGGGCGCCATCGCGTACCGGGCGCTAGCAGAGGAGATCATGAATGGCTAGGAAACCAGGTTTAGGGAAGGGACTCGGAGCCCTCATCCCAGAGAACACGGAAGCACCCGGCGAGAACACCGAAGTGGTGACGCCATCGAGTCCACTGCGTATGGTGCCGGTAGATTCGATCCGTCCGAACCAATTCCAGCCCCGCAAGACCTTCAATGACGAGAGCCTTCGCACACTCGCGGCGTCGCTCATGGAACTCGGCGTTCTCCAGCCCATCATCGTGCGGCCGGTGGACGGCGAGCCCGATAAGTACGAACTGATCGCGGGGGAGCGGCGTTGGCGCGCTGCGGCCATCGCGAAACTGGAGGTAGTGCCGGTTCTCCTGCAGGACGACGTGAACGACCGCCTCTCGCTCGAACAAGCCGTCGTTGAAAATCTCCACCGCGTCGACCTCCACGCGTTGGAAGAGGCGGCGGCCTACCAGCAGTTGGTCGATGAGTTCGATCTCACCCACGAACAGGTCGCACAAAGGGTCGGTAAGAGCCGAGCGTATGTTACGAATACGTTACGACTCCTTCAACTGGGCGAAGCGGCCCAAAGTGCGTTGGCCTCGTCGCAGATCACCGCCGGTCACGCCCGAGCGCTCCTTGCGGTGAGCGAACCCACCGCGCAGGCCACCCTGGTGGCGAGAGTGATGAAGAACGAACTGTCCGTACGCGCCACCGAAGAAGCGGTCAAACTCTTTCTCGAACCCAAGCCGGCACCTGCGCCCGAGGCAATCACGAAAGCGCCCGACGGCGCGCCGAGACTTCGACCGGTCCCCGACGCCAGCGTCGCGGAACTCGAAGAGTTGCTAGAGAGTTACCTCGACACCCGGGTTCACGTGGACCTCAAGGGTCGAAATGGCCGGATAATCATTGACTTCGCGGACCTCGACGACCTTGAGCGTCTCTATATCGCCATCGCGAAACCCCGGTGAGCTTCAACCCTCAACCTAACCCTCTCGTTGAAGTTTTCCCCAAGTTGTGGATGAAGTTGTGGGTTACTGGGATTTTGCCCTAAATAAAAGGCATTTGGCCCTTAATTAACCGCGTTTCGGAAAGAATTTCTAGTCCGAACTGTGGATAACCTGGCCGATCAGACTCTCGAATGCGGTGACCGCTTGGTGAAGTACCTGTTCAGAGATATTCCCATGCTCGATATGGATCGTTGTCATCTTCGTCTCTCGAAGAATAGGCAACGCCATACCCGTAACTTCCACCCGTGGGACATCAGGGAGGTGAGCCAGGAACGACGCGAGGGAACTCGCCAGTAACTCACCGCGGTGCGAATGGGAACGGTAGCTCGCCCAGTAGTGAAGGTGTAGACCTTCAACGTGCTCGAGGGTTTGAAACGACAGCACCAGGGCAACGTCGTGATCGTTGGCGCTCTGCGCCGCGAGCTCCTGGGTGGTATTGATAAGGGCGCTCACCAGCACTTCTGTCTGGAGCGCGACGGCGAGCGCCGTCACGAGGGGTCCGTCGCCACAGAGCAAGACGGCGCCGCCCGTCATGGGGTTGAAGCCCGCGAGGTCGCGCGCGTCGGTCACCAGGCTGCGAGTTGCGCTGGTCGCACTGAGGCGACGCAGTGCCTGCAGGGTCTCCTTCGTCAGGGTCGCACTCGCCTCGAGGGCACAGTTTCGTTGAAACTCACTGAGCGCATCGGCCGTCAACGGTCCAAAAATCCCATCAATGCGACCGGGATTGAAGCCGAGTTGGGCGAGGCGCACCTGTAGTTCGGCGACGTCGTCGCCGCGTTGCAGTGGTCGTGTGCGATAGAGGAGTCGTTGACCGAGGAGCCAGCCCGCTTCCTTCAAGCGCTCGAAGGTCGTCGCGTCGACTTCTCCGGTGAGGGGCAGTCCGCGCGAACGCTGAAAGGCTTCGACGTACGCGACCGTCTCGGCGTCAAAGACGTCATCGGGCGCCCGAGCGGGCGCAAGGTCGAGCGCGGCGAGACGGTCTTTGAGCTCGCGCACACGCGAACCCGTGTCGCCAAGGCGCAGAGGATCTGAGTGCAGCGGAATTAGAGGTTCGAGGTGATCTCTTGGAGCAGGGCACCCTTGGGCTTGGCGCCCACGAGCCGGGCGATCACTTCACCGTTCTTGAACAACAACAAGGTGGGGATGCTCATCACCGAGAACTTGGTGGCCGTCGCGACGTTCTCGTCGACGTCCAATTTGCCAATGACGAACTTGTCAGACTGCTCGGTCGCGAACTCTTCGAGAATCGGCGCGATCAGCTTGCAAGGTCCGCACCACTCCGCCCAAAAGTCCACGAGAATGGGCTTGTCGGCGGCGCCGATGACCTCATCAAAGGTCGCGTCGGTCAGGGTCGTGATACTGGCGCTCATGTCTGCCTCCTCGAACGCCCGAGGGAGCGTTGCGGCATCCACCTTATCGATTGATGCTCACATTCCTTGCGCTTCGAGCCACCGTTCGGCGTCGATCGCCGCGACGCAGCCCGATCCCGCGGAGGTGATGGCCTGGCGGTAGATGTCGTCTTGCACGTCGCCGGCGGCGAAGAGACCCTCGACGTTCGTGAACGAGCCCGGTCCCGTGCGGACGTAGCCGTGGTCGTGTAGCTCGACTTGACCGGTGACCAGCGTGGTGTTGGGGACGTGCCCGATGGCGACGAAGACGCCGGTCACGAGCTGCACGCGGTCCTCGCCGCTCACGGTGTCACGGACTTTGAGACCCATGACCTTGTCGTCACCGAAGACCTCGGTGACTTCGGTATTCCACTCGAAACGGATCTTCTCGTGCGCGAAGGCCCGCTCCTGCATGATCTTGGACGCCCGTAGTGAGTCGCGGCGGTGAATAACTGTCACACTCGTGGCGAAACGGGTGAGGAAGAGCGCCTCTTCCAACGCCGAGTCGCCGCCGCCCACCACAGCGATGTCCTGACCACGGAAGAAAAACCCGTCGCACGTCGCACAGGTCGACAGTCCGTGACTGAGGTAGCGCTCCTCGCCGGGCACGTTCAGCATCAAAGAACGAGCACCGGTGGCGAGGATGACGGCGTCGGCCGTGATGCTCGCCTCCTCGTCGCCGCTGAGCCACGCGCGAAAGGGTCGCTTTGCGACGTCGAGACGGTGCACCTTCTCCACCCGCAGGTCCGCACCGAAGCGGGCGGCCTGCTCGCGCATGCGCGACATCAACTCGGGACCGGAGATGGCTTCGGGAAAGCCCGGAAAGTTCTCGACGTCAGTGGTGAGCATCAGTTGACCACCGGGTTGATCGGTGGTGGAGGAGGGTTCGCCCTCGATGACGATCGGACGCAGCTGGGCGCGCGCGGTGTAGATCGCGGCGGTCAGCCCGGCGGGGCCCGAACCGATCACCAGGACACGGGTGTGTTCGGGCATTACTTCCTTAGTTTGAGGGGGCGACGACGTCGCCAGAGCACCATGCCGGTGATGACCGACAAGGCGCCGACCGAGGCGTAACTCAGCCAGTCCCGGCCGTGAAAGGCGTAGACGTTGAGCAGACGGACGAAGCCGATCACCAACACCGCGACCAAGATCACCGCCGCGATCGCGATGATCAGCCCGAAGGCCAGCACCCGCGCCACCAAGATGATCGGGCGTAACACCTTGTCGTGCACCACGTCGAGTGCGTGGTCGACCATTCCTAAGAAACGGTCGACCAGATCGGGTTCGCGCGGCTCGCTGGCGTCAGTCACGCCACGAACTTAGCGGACCGCAGTTCAGGATTCGACAAAGGTGAGCGCGATGATGCCCGGCCCGGCGTGCGTACCGACCACCGGTCCGATGTCCCCGACGATGATCGGGAACTCGCTCTTGATCTCGGTAGCGAGGGCGAGCAGCGCCACGACGTCGGCTTCGCTGCAGGCGCCGTGCACGAGGGCGAGGCGCCGAAGCGG
>PKZN01000033.1 GCA_003133075.1 Acidimicrobiaceae bacterium
GCCCAGTTCATCCACGACCAGCGCCCGAAGGGCCGAGCGTTCATCATCGGCGAGGCCGCGATTCATGACGCCCTCAGTGACGTCGGGTACGTCGAAGACGCCATCAACCCCGACTACGTCGTCATCGGCGAGACCTGGACGTACTCATTTGACGACATCACCACCGCCATCCGTCTGATCGACCGGGGTATCTCCTTCGTCGCGACCAACCCCGAGACCTTCGGCACCACACCCGAGGGTCGCCTGCCAGGTGCGGGGGCACTCACCGCCCTCATCCAGAGCGTCACCAACGTGAAGCCGTACTTCGTCGGTAAACCGAATCCGGTCATGATCCGCGACGCGCTCAACATCCTTGGCGCCCACTCCAAATCCACCATCATGGTCGGCGACCGCATGGATACTGACATCCGTGCCGGCGTCGAAGCGGGCGTCGAGACGGTGCTCGTGCTCTCGGGAGTGACCCAACGTGACGAGATCGCGCGCTACGCCTTCCAGCCGAGTCACGTCGTTGACTCGATCGCCGATCTCATCGATCAACTCTGAGTTCGCCTCGACGCCGCGGCGTCGAGTCCTACATCCCGGTCTGTTGTAGCGCGAGGAGGAAGGATTCCGCCCAGTCGTAGACGTCGCGCCGGTAGGTCTTTCGGCGCATGCGCGACATTCGGTCGCGCGCTTCCTTCGGACCGGCGTTCATCGCGAGGCGGATCGCTTCCTTGACGCCCTCGAGGTCGTGCGGGTTCACCATGAAGGCGCCGCGCAACTCCGCCGCGGCGCCGGCGAACTCGCTCAACACGAGTCGTCCGGTCAGATCGGTGCGACACATGACGTACTCCTTGGCGACGAGATTCATCCCGTCGCGAAAGGGCGTGACCAACATGACGTCGGCCGCGAGGTACAGCGCCACCAGCTCGTCAAAAGGCAGGTTCTGATGGAGGTAGTGGATGACGGGCTGGCCCACGTGACCGTTCTCGCCGTTCATCTCTGAGACGACCTGTTCGAGGTTGTGACGTTCTCGCTCGTAGTGCGCGTCCGTCTCGCGACTCGGCACCGCGACTTGGACCATGACGTGCTTGCCGGTGGCGAGTGATCCGTCTTGGAACATTTCCGACACAGCCTTGATGCGCTGTTGGATGCCCTTGGTGTAGTCGAGCCGGTCAACGCCCAACAGTACGACCTCGGGATTGCCGAGGTCCTTCCTGATCTCGACGGACCGAGCTCGGATATCGGGGTCGCGTGCCAACTTCACGATCTGTTCACAGTCCACCGAGATGGGAAATGCGCCCACGCGAACACTGCGACCCTCGTAGTTGAGCAACGAGTCGGTGCCCGTCGCGGCGGACTGACGGCGCACCATGCGCGAGAAGTTCGAGGCCGCGTGGGGCACCTGGAAACCAATGAGGTCGGCGCCGAGGAGACCCGCCAAGATCTCTCGTCGCCACGGCAGTTGCATAAAGAGCTCGATCGGGGGGAACGGGATGTGCAAGAAGAATCCGATGCGCACGTCGGGTCGCAGTTCGCGCAGCATGCGCGGGACGAGTTGGAGTTGGTAGTCGTGGATCCACACGGTGCCCCCCGGGGCGACCGAGTCGGCGATGGCCGTCGCGTAGCGCAGGTTCACCTTGATGTAGGACTGCCACCAGTGACGGTGGAACGTCGGGGCACGAATCGCGTCGTGGTACAGGGGCCAGAGCGTGGCGTTGGAGAATCCCAGATAGAAGTTCTCGTACTCCTCGTTCGAGATGTCAATCGCTCGAAGACGGATGCCTTCGTAGCGCGCGGGTGGCGCCGCGTGCTCAGACGTACCGGCCCACCCGATCCAGAGACCGTTACGGTTCTGCAGCACCGCGGTCAGCGCCGAGACGAGTCCCCCCGGGCTCGGGCGCCACTCCTCTTCCCCCTGGTTCAAGGTGTGCTGCACCGGGAGTCGGTTCGCGACGACTACCAGATCGGCCTTGGCCGCGTCGCGCGTGGACGATCGCGCCCTCGTCGCGCCCGGACCGTCGGACCTGTTGGCTTGTTGCACCATGGTGTGTACCTGATCAAAAGCCTCGTGGCCCTCAAACGACGTTGTGAGGGCCTTACAACGTGCGGTGAGAGCTCCCGCCCCGACTCATCAGGTGATTGTAGTGCTGCGATCGTCCTTGCCCGCCGCGTTCCACCAACTAGGAGAACCGGCCTGGCCGATCAGTGCTTCATTCGCGCGCTGGTCCGCTTCGATCACGTGCAGGACCGCATTGATGAGCGAGAGGTGCGTTAAGGCCTGGGGGAAGTTGCCGAGGTGACGCGCCGTCTTCGGGTCGAGTTCCTCGCCGAAGAGTCCGAGCGCGCTGGCTGCGCCCACCAACTTCTCGCAGTGCGTTCGCGCCCGTTCGAGTTCGCCGATCTCCACGAGGGCGGACACCAACCAGAACGAGCAGACCGTGAAGGTGCCCTCGTCCTCGCCCCCAATGCCGTCGTCGGTCGTCTCGGTTCGATATCGATACACGAATGCGCCGTCGCTCAGTTCGTCGGCGATCGCGAGAACGGTGTTGCGTATGCGTTCATCACCGGCCGGCAAGAAGCCGACGAGCGGAAGGAGCAGCAACGACGCGTCGAGTTCGTTCGAGCCGTAGTACTGGGTGAAACAACCCCGTTCACCGAGACCCTTCTCACAGATGTCCGCGTGGATCTCCTGCGCGGCGTGCCACCACGCGTCCGCCCGATCACGTTCGCCACGCAGCGCCGCCAAACGGGCGCCCCGGTCGGCCGCGACCCAGCACATGACCTTGGAGAACGTGAAGTGCTGCGGCTCCCCCCGGACTTCCCAGATGCCGCGGTCCGGGTCCTTCCAGGAGGCCAGCGCGGTCTCCACGGCTTGGACCACGATGCGCCAGGACCGCTCGCTCAGGGAGTCACGGGTACGAGTGTGCTCGAACACGCAGTCGACGATCGCGCCCAAGATGTCGAACTGGATCTGGTTGTACGCCGCGTTGCCGGTGCGCACCGGACGACTACCGGCGTAACCGGTGAGGTGGTCGAGTTCGGACTCGACGGGGATGTTCTCACCGTCAACCGGATAGAGGACTTGGAGGTTGGCGCGGAGCTTCTTGTGGCCCGTCATCACGCCGCCGCCGGGCGGCTCGAGGACGTCGCCTAAGAACGCGAGGAAGTCGTCAGCTTCAGTGTCGAAGCCCAAGGCGTGTAACGATCGAAGGGTGAAGGCCGAGTCGCGCACCCAGGTGTAGCGATAGTCCCAGTTGCGACTCCCGCCGAGGGTTTCGGGCAGCGAGGTCGTCGGCGCCGCCAGCAGCGCACCCGTTGGCGCGTAGGTGAGGGCCTTTAACGTCAGCGCACTGCGTTGGAGGAACTCGCGCCACGGGTGGTCGGGAAAGCGGCCCCCGTCGATCCAGTCGCGCCAGAAGCGACTCGTCTCCGCGCGACAGGTGTCGACCTCGGCGCGAGACGACGGCGGCGGCGCGTCGGTCCAGCCCAGTACCACGAAGGAGGTCTCGCCCTCGGTGAGGCGGTGGCGCGCGCGCACGGCGCGACCTTCGATGCCAAAACGCATATCCCCCACCAGGGTGAGCGTCGGGACGTCCTTATTGGTGGTGTGCACTTGGTTGTACGCGGAGCCCTCGTAGTCCCACTCGGCGTCCACGCGACCGTAGTCAAAGGACGGCTCACAGGTGAGCAAGATATCGACACTCCCGTGTAGGCAGGTCGCGGTGCGAACTAACACGTGCTTGGCGTCGAAGTCACCGGGCGTTCGGCGGTGATGGCTCGAGCGCTCCCCCGTCCGGTACCACGGGGCCACCGCCAAGAAGTCGTTCACGATCAGCCAACCACTTCGGGTCTGCCAGGTCGTGGCGAGCACCATCGTGCCCGGGACGTACTGGCGGTGCGCCGGGACCGCGCTGTCCACGGGCGCGAGGCGAAACGACCCCGCGGCTCGATCGAGCAACGTCCCAAAGACGCTGGGGTCGTGCGGCTTGGGGATGCAGAACCACTCGACGGCGCCCGTCGGGGCGACCAAGCACGTGTTCTCACAGTCCGAAAGAAACGCGTAGTCCGCAATCGGCGGGAAGATCGTCTCGAGCGTGTCCTGGTTCGGGATGCCCTTCAAGCCCGAACTGCCAATCCGCGAGTCCGGAAGTGGCTGGGGTCGACGGGGCCAGAGCCCGATCTGATGGTCGAGCGCCCTGAGTGAGTGGTGAGTCTCCTTGGCCACGGGGCCGCCTCTTCCTCTTATGAGCAGTCGAACGCGTTTGAGCGGTCCCAAATTCAACGCACCTGCAGTGTTGAGAGCATTTTAGTTGCCGGTCATCGATATCGATGACCGCTTCGCCCACTTTCGAGCGCCGGGGAGGCCCATTTGTCGCGAAGGGGTCGAATGCTAGACAATTGTCACAGTGATGAACGTCCCATCGAGTCGCGAGAGGAACGGAACATGAACCCCGTCGTGCGCATCGTGTGCGGTGTCGCCGGCCTCACCCTCCAGGTCATCGTGCTCGACGCCGCGATTCGAACCTTCTTGTTGCCCCGGATCGCCAACGTCCGCTTCAGTCGCGTCGTCGCCCGGGTCGTGGGTGTGTTCTTTAACAAACTGGCGAGCAGCGAACGTGGCTATTTGACGCGGGACCGGATTCTTTCGATGTTCGCGCCAATTGTCCTGCTCACCTACCAAGCAATGTGGCTCGCCCTCAGCCTCGTCGCCTTCGCCCTCGGCTTCGTCGCGGCCGGTATGGCGAGCTTCTCGGGCGCATTCTCCGTCTCGGGCTCGTCGCTGCTCACCCTCGGCACCACCCCGGCCCACGGCGGGATCTTCTCCGTGTTGCAGTTCGCGGAAGCGGGCGTCGGACTCACGCTCTTAGCGTTGTTGATCGCGTTCATCCCCACGCTGTATGGCGCGTTCCAGCGGCGCGAGCTTTCCGTTGGTCGACTCTCGGTGCGCGCGGGCATTCCCGCCACCCCCTGGGGTGTCTTGGAGATCGCGCAGAGCGTCCAGTCCTATGAGCGGCTGGACGAACTCTGGCGCGAATGGGAGCAGTGGTTCATCGACGTCGGCGAGACCCACACGACGCTCATCATCCTTAACTACTACCGATCACCCAATCCCAAACAGACCTGGATCGGCTCGGCCGCCACCGTGCTCGACGCCGCGGCGCTCTTTAACGCGGTGATCGACCTCAAGCCCTCGCCCACCGCCGGTCTGTGTATTCGCTCGGGCTGGTTGACGCTGCGACGGTTGGCGGACTACTTTCGGATCGAGTACCCGAAGAACGTCGATTCCAACATCCACGTGACCATTACGCGCGAAGAGTTCGACATGGTGCTCGCGCGCCTGGAGCGAAGCGGCGTGCCGCTCGTGAGCGACCGCGAAGCGGCCTGGCGTGACTTCGTCGGATGGCGGGTCAACTACGACGCGATCATTGAACACTTCTACAAGCAGTTCAACTGCCCGCGTACGGACTGGAAACTCGCCGGGATCGATCCGCTGGTGGGACCCTCGAACATTCGCGGCACCGGCCCGAGCGGGAGCTACTTGCCTGACTAGTGGTTCACTCGCGGCCGCCCGCTCCTAAAGCTCGCCCGGGCGCAGCGTGAGACGTGGGCTTCGTGAAACGTCCCGAGTCACGGTACGCTCGAGTGGGCTTTGATCAGGAGACATCATGGATGACACCACGGCGGCAGCGTTACTACAGGCCGAGGAGGTTCGCGTGAGAGCACTCCTCGCCGACCTCGATGACGCCGGCCTCGACGATCGCGAGGGAGCCAACGAGCAAGGCGACATGGCCGATCCCGCCGAATCCCTCATCAGCGAGGGTGAAGAAGAAGCCGTCGCCGCGGCTTTACGCGAGCGTCTCGCCGCCCTCGAACGAGCGACGCAGCGCCTGCGCGATGGCACCTATGGTCGCTCGGTCCGCAGTGGCGAGGTGATCCCCGACGAGCGCCTCCAGGCCGACCCCGCCGCCGAACTCACCGTCGACGAAGCACTCGAGCCGTAATTGTTCTTCGCGACTCGAGCGGCGCAGTTTCCTCGCCGCGGGTCGCTCCCTTACCGCACTCGCGCCTGGTTCGCCCTCGGGGTCGCCCTCGTGATCGTGGGCGGTACCGCTGTACCGGCCGCCGTCGCGACGACCAAGCACGAGAAACTCACCTCAACCCGTGTGACCCACGCGCTCGCGGGCACCACCGTGCCGGGGACGCACTGCCCCGTGTTTCCCGCGGACAACGTGTGGAACACCCCGATCACCACGCTGCCGGTCGATCAGGACAGTGCCACGTGGCTCGCCTCACTCGACGCCGCTTCGACCTCGCTACACCCCGACTACGGGCCGTCGGGTACGCCGAGCGAGCCGTACGGGATCCCCTATGAGATCGTCCCCGCCGGCACGGTGTTCACGCACGTTACGTTTCTCTACGCCAGCGAGAGCTATCGCGGGCTCTACCCACTGAGCGCCGCCACGGCAATCGAGAGCGGGTCGGACCGCCACGCCTTGATGGTCGACCCCCGGAGGTCCGCGAGCTCACCCGCGTGCTCACTCTTTGAGACGTGGGACACGTACTTCGAACCGCACGGACACTCCCACGCCGGATCGGGAGCGATGTGGAACCTCAACTCGAACGCCCTCCGTCCAAGTGGCGACACGTCGGCCGACGCGGCGGGGCTCGCGATCCTGCCCGGACTGGTCAACTTCAACGAGGTCGCCGCCGGCGCCATGGACCACGCCATCCGCTTCACCGCTCAGTGCACGCAACGGTCGTTCCTCTGGCCCGCCCGACACGAGGCCGGTCAAGCCAACAACGCGTGTCCCCCCATGGGCGCTCGTTTTCGACTCAACGCGTCATTCACGTTGCCGAGTTCGAGTTGCGCCCGGTTCTGTCAAACGGTGCTCTCGACGATGAAGACCTACGGGTTGATCCTCGCCGACAACGGGAGCAACTGGTACTTCCAGGGCACCGCCGATCGACGCTGGACCTACAGCGAGGTCGATCAATTAAAGGCCATTCCCGCGAGTCAGTTCGTCGCGGTCGACGAATCGTGTTTGATGGTCAACCCCAATTCAGGCGAGGCCCTGCAGCCCGGCACCGCGGCGTACGTGGCGAGCTGCGGCTAGCGACGCTGTACTGGCGGTCAGTGCCGCACGGCCGCGACGACGTCATCGCTTGAACCGATCCACTCGACTTCGACGCCGGTGGGCGTCCTCACCCGGGCGATCAGTGAACGCACCGAACGCGAGAGGTCGAGGGCGTCGATCCCCGCAGTCCCTAAAGGATTGGGGCCGTGCTCGCCCAGCACCACGGCGTAGGTCGTGATGACGCTACTGACGAAGTTGTCCTGCGCCGCCATCACGTCACAGCCCCCCGCCGCGTTGGTGAAACCGGACTTCACCCCGACGACGTTGCCCTGACCCACGAAGGGGGTGAAGGATTCCACAACGCCCGCCACCGGTAGTGACACTTCTTGGAGGTCGACGATGCCCTGGACGACCGGCTCTTCGGTCATCAGATCGGCGGCGAGGGTGGCCTGGTCCTGCGCCGTCGAACGGTCGCCGTTAGAGATGCCCGTCACGTCGACGTAGCCGGTGTTATGGAGTCCGAGCGAGCGCGCCGCCTGATTCATCGCCGCCACGTACGTTGGCTCGTGCATCCCCGCGAGCACCACGAGCAACTGCGCGTAGTCGGCCGCCGAGTGCACGAGCATGCCGCGAAGGAGCAGGTTCTCGCACAGCGTGACGCCCGGGATGATCTTCACGCTCGAGAGATCGTTGTCGATGTCGTTGTTATAGAGCGCCACGTCAGCGGCGTTCACCGTCAGGCACGGACCACTCTCTCCCGCGACGAGGGGCAGGCGGTGTAAGACAACCCACGCGGTCATCATCTTGGTCAAACTGGCGATCGGTACTCGAGGTTGATTTGGCGATGACGCGGCGACCGATAGTTGCGGCACGATGATCGCGGCGCTGCCTCTCGTTGGCCACATGACGTTCGGCAGCGTTGGGATCGTGGTCGTCGTGGTCGGCAGCGTCGTGGTGGTGGTGCCCGGAAGTGTCGTCGTGGTGGTGGTGGTCGATGTCGTAGTGGTTGAGGTGGTCGTCGACGTGGTCGAGGAGGTCGAGGTCGAGGTCGAGGAAGTCGCGCCAGAGTTTCCGGTCGCGGTGGCGGCGGTGGGACTCACGAGCAACCCGACCACCAGGGCACTGCCGGCCCCGAGCAACCAGAACGCGCGCCAAAACCTGGGCACGCGAGAGGGCTTCACCGCATTAATTTACTTGCCAGAACGAATGACCTGGAGTCGGCTCTAACCCTGAACGTGACTCAACACCTCGCCTCAGAACGTCGAGCGACCCTCGAGTTCCATTCGGGAGCAATGGACGCGACGCGATCGGATTCCTCGCAACACGGTGCGCGATTCGGACCTCATGGCGCAAAGTAACCTTGACCCATGAAGTTGCCGAGCCACTGGGCTCCTTGCCTGGTGGTGACTGGTGTTATCGCCGTCAGCCTGCCCCTTGGGGCAACGTCCGCGCAGGCGCTGCACGTCCGTTCTACGGCGGTCCCGTACTCGATTCGACTCGCGGATCAGTTCCTCGCCGCGCTTCGCTACCTTCCCGTCACGCTCGAATCGTCGAGTCCGCCGACGACGACCACCACAACGACGACAACGACGACAACGACGACGCTTCCGGGCACCACCACGACCGCAACGGTGCCGACGACGACACTGCCCACCACCACAACGACGGTACCGACAACGACCACGACAGTTCCCCCGTCCCCGACGAAGCTGCTCGCGGGTCACTTTGTGTGGCGCTTTCCGTCCTTACCCGGGGCCTTGCGTAGTCAGTGGAGCGTGGGCACGTTGAACGTCGTGTTCCAAGGTGCCCTGATGCGATTCCAGTCGGTGCACGACCTGGCCACGACGGGCCAGATGAACGCATCGACCTGGCACGCCCTCACACGAGCAGTCATCGCTGGTCAACGTGATCCCATGAGTTACAACTACGTCTACGTCGACAAGGACTACCCGGAACATCTCAAGCTCTACGAGAACGGCCGCGTCGCCCAGACCAACCTGGTGAACACCGGTGTCTCGGATGCGCCCACCGAGAACGGCACCTACCCCGTGTACTTGCGCTTCACCGTGACCACGATGTCGGGCACGCTGCCCGACGGTCAGGCGTATCACGACCCGGGCATCCCGTGGGTCTCGTACTTCCACGGCGGCGACGCGCTACACGGCTTCATCCGCGCCTCGTACGGCTACCCGCAAAGTCTGGGCTGTGTCGAGATGCCCTTCGCCAACGCCGCGACACTGTGGCCGCACACACCCATCGGCACGCTCGTCACCGTCGCGTAGGTACCTCGGCTAACACTCGCGCCACGACGTCGTCGCGCGAGTTAGACCGGTCCTAGAGTTTGAAGCCACCTTCGGGCGTCGTCTCGGTGTCGGGCGCGGTGCCGCTGTCGGGCGTCGCGTCGCTCTCGGGGGTCGAAGCCACATCGGCGTCCATCGGCCCGTTCTGCGCTTCGAGGTCGGTGAGTTCCTTCACGATTCGCTCAACATCGGCGTTGGTGTCCGCAGTCGCCGTGCCCGACTTCTGGGCGTAGACCGCGGCACCGAGGTCGCGCAGCAGCCCGTCCCACTTACGCTTCGCCTGGACGTCTTCTAACTTCGACTGCCCCGCCTTGCCGGCTTCTTGGGCCTTCTGGGCGAGCTGTTGCGCCTGTGCCTTCATCTTGTCCATTAACGCCATCTGTTGCCTACTTTCTCTCTAGATCCGACCGAGGAGTCCCTGTCGCACCGCACTGGTGCCACTCGCCTCTTGTTCTTCTTGGTCCTCGAACTCCTTGTGCAGTGTCGACTGCAAGATCACGGGCCCGTCGCCCGTCAAGGTAATCAGGTTCAACCCCGAACCTCCAAAGGCCGCCGTCATGATCGTCGATGCGTTCAATGCGCCGACTCGTTCCACGCTGAAGGTCACCGTGTCGCTGAAGGCGACGACCGCGCCGCCGTGTACTTGGATCTTCCCGCCGTAGTCCTTGGGGTTGAGATCGAGCAACGTGCCCCCACCACCGAGGACGACCGTCCCCTGGCCGGTGAAGTTTTCAAAGATGTAACCGTTCTTGCCTCGAAAACCCTGCATCATGCCCGAGAAGTCGATGTCGTACTTGACCGTGCTCTCCGCGCAGATAAACGCGCGACTCTCCGCTCGCCACCCGACGCTCCCATCGAGTTCCAAGACGCGCACCTGACCGGGTAGGTCGCCGGCGAGTGAGACGAGACCCGATCCGCCGGCCGGCGTGAACCACTGAAACGCGAGACTCTGGCCCGAAAGGGCTCGTTTGCCGACCTCGACTGCGGTGGACATCGCGGCCTTTAAGAAGCCCCCGCCGCCCGATTTGGCTTGCTGGTTGGCCGCGTCAGCCTTGCCACCGGGCACCGAGAGGCGAGTCTCCAGCGCCACGTTGGTGGTCTTCCAGCGGAACTTGGTGGCGTCGGAGTACACCGACTGACCCTCGTTGAGCTGGCAGGTGATGTGCTGCGCGAACTCTCCGGACACCTTGCATGTGATCGTCATCTCTCACCTCGTCCTCGCAGATTAGTCGCGCTCGCCAGGGCGTACCAAACGCTCCCGCCACCTTCGCCTCTCCTCGCTTGGGCCAACGCGGAGGGTTCATCCTCACCCGGGGCTCGGGACCAACGACACGTCGAGGCGACGCCGTCGATCAACGTCCCCACGCGTCGCGCGGCGTGAAACCTAGTCGATTCATGCGACAATGAA
>PKZN01000159.1:0-4132 GCA_003133075.1 Acidimicrobiaceae bacterium
CGCACGTTCCGGTTCGACTAACTCTGCGTCAAGGACGCGATCCCGGCCTTCAGTTGCGCGATTGATATTGCCCCCAGGTGGACCTCTTTCACCACGCCGTGCCGGTTCAAGAAGACGGCCTCGGGGTCACCGAAGGAGAACTTGAAGATGCCCACCGAGATTTGGTTGCTCGGATCGGAGATCACCGGGAAGTTCAAACCGAGTTTCTTGACGAAGGACTGGGCGTCGCCCAGAGGCTCGTTGTTGTCATCCCCGAGCACCGACACCGGCGCGACGTCGTGGTGCTGGAGGTACGCCGAGATCTTGGGCATCTCGCTGTGACAGATCGTGCACCAGCTACCAAAGAACACCATCACCGTCGGGTGACCCGCGGCCCAGGGGGCGTGCACGGTCGCACCCGTAACGCCGTTCCCGCTGAAGGGCTTGATGGTGGTACCGACCAGCGGCGAGACCGCCTGGCCACCCTTACTGGTGACCGTGCCGCCGGTGAACACCGAGACGACCGCGATGACCGCCACCGCGATGACCGTGCCGATGCCAATCGACACGAACATCTTCTTCGACGGACGTTGCCGGGGGCGTCTAGCGGTGTCGGACAAGTACGTCGACCGCCATCAAGATGAAGAGCGCCGAGAGGTAGGTGATCGAAAAGTGAAAGAGCCGCATCGCCTCGGCGACGTTGGCCTTATCGACGCGGGCGTGACGAAACAGACGCAGCGCGTAGAAGGTGAACATCGCCCCGAGCACCGTCGCCGAGACGGCGTAGATCCATCCGAGGTGCGCACTCGATCCAATCAAGAGTGTCAGCGCCCACATGATCACGGTGTAGACCAGGATCTCTAAGGTCGTGCGGCGCAGCGAGGCCACGACCGGCATCATGGGCACGTTGGCCGCTTGGTAGTCGTCGCGGTAGCGCACGGCGAGCGCCCAGAAGTGTGGCGGGGTCCAGATGAAGATCACCAGGAACAACAACACCGGCGTCCAGCCGAGGGAGTTCGTCACCGCGGCCCAACCGATCAAGACCGGGACCGCGCCGGCGGCGCCGCCGATCACGATGTTCTGTTTGGACCGGCGCTTGAGGAGCATGGTGTAGATGAACACGTAGAACGCCGTCGCCGAGAGCGCGAGCCAAGCGGAAAGTTGGTTCACCCACAGCACCAAAACGGCGAAGGCCACCGCCTCGAGCGCGAAGGCGAAGAGCGTCGCCGAGCGCGCCGACATCACCCCGGTGACGAGGGGACGCTTTTTCGTGCGCTCCATGATCGCGTCGATGTCGCGGTCGATGACCATATTGAAGGCGTTGGCTCCACCCGCCGCCAGGGTGCCCCCGACCAGCGTGGCGATGATCAACCACAGCCGCGGGAATCCATTGGCCGCCACGATCATCGTCGGCACGGTCGTGACCAAGAGCAGCTCGATAATGCGCGGTTTGGTGAGCGCTAAGTAGCCCTTGAGGACGTCGCGCACCGAGAGAGGTGCGGAGGCGGTTACGGTCACGGGGACATCCTAGGAGTCGGCGGATTCCCTAGGCTAGGCCGGTGCCTTCTTCGACGCACCGTCGCGTGACGGGACCGGTGTTTCGCTGGTTCGCCCTCGCCACGTTCATCTCGATGATCGCCATCATCTTGACTGGCGAAGCCGTGCGACTCACCAGTTCGGGTCTGGGATGTCCCGACTGGCCCACGTGCTTTCGTCACCAGATCGTCGCGTCCTCCTCGTACCACTCCAAGATCGAGTTCGGTAATCGCCTGGTCACGCTGTTGCTGATCGTCGTCGTCGGGGCCACCTTCGTCGCCGCGTTCTACCTCGAGCATCGCCGTCGCGACCTCGAGGTCTACTCGGGGGCCCTCATCCTCGGCGTGGTCGCCAACGCGGTGCTCGGGGCCTTCGTCGTGTACTCGAAGTTGAACCCCTACCTCGTCTCGCTCCACCTCTTGCTCAGCCTCGTGATGGTGGTGCTCGGCGCAACGCTCTATCACCACTCGAAGTACGTTTACGGGCCCGGGGCGCGTGACGACGTCCGCGATCCCTACTTCCGCGCCCTCGCGCGGTGGCTCTGGTTGCCGTTCTTCGTCCTCGTGCTCACCGGGACCGGGGCCACCGGATCGGGTCCGCACGCGGGCTCCTCCCAGGGCCAGTTGGTGGCTCGACGCTTGCCCTTCGCCTTTTCCTCCGCGGCGTGGGTGCACTCCCTGGCCGCAGTCCTCTTCATCGGATTGGTGACGGGTATGTTGGCGGCGATCTGGCGCAGTCCGGTACCGACGGCTCTCAAGCTCGGCGTTCGTCGGCTCGTCTTCATCTCACTCCTCCAGGCGGCCATCGGGCTCACGCAGTACCTCACGCACCTGCCGGCGTGGCTGGTGGAGATCCACGCGTTGGGCGCCGTCGCCCTCACCATCGGCGTGACCCAGTTCAACCTGCGACAACACGCGCGCGACCGTGAACCGGGCACCACGCGGGCGCCCACGCCACTGGCGAGCACCGTGTCGCAGTCGCACGACATCGCGGCCGAGCCGGCCTGAGTATCCGCCACCCAAACGACCCGTGGGACACTGGAGCGATGCTCGAGGCGACCAGGGAACGGACCTAGCGATGGGCGACTCCCCGCTCGTGCGCGCCCGTGACGAGCGGCGGGTACTCGTCGCACTGGGTCTGCTCTTCGCCTTCCTCCTCTTTGAAGTCGTCGCCGCGCTCCTCGGCCACTCGCTCGCCCTGCTCGCCGACGCCGGGCACATGTTGAGTGACGTACTCGCCCTCGCGATGAGCGCGTGGGCGTTGCGCCTCGCGCAGCGACCGGCGTCCGGTCGCTGGACCTTCGGGCTACAAAGAGCCGAGATCCTCAGCGCCGCGGTCAATGGCGTGACCCTGGCGGCGATGGCCTTGTTGATTGCGGTCGAGTCGGTCCAACGCCTCATCACCCCCCACCACGTCGACGGTGGGGTGGTGCTCGCGGTCGCGCTGACGGGCGTCGCGGTGAACCTCGTGGCGACCTACGTGTTGGCCAAGGCTGATCGGGGGAACCTCAACGTCCGCGGGGCCTACGTCCACGTGCTGAGTGACCTCTACGCCTTCATCGCGACCGCCGCGGCGGGCATCGTGATCATCGTGGCGGGCTGGGAGCGCGCCGACGCCGTCGCGTCGCTGGTGGTCGTCGCGTTGATGGCCCGTTCGTCTTGGGGCCTGTTGCGCGACGCGGGTACCATCCTGCTCCAGGCGGCCCCGGAGGACCTCGATCTCAACGACGTCAGAGCGCACCTCACCCGCGTCGACCACGTGCTCGACGTGCACGACTTGCACGCCTGGACCGTCGCGTCGGGACAGACCACGCTGTCCGCGCACGTCGTGGTCAGCGAGGTCTGTTTCAACCTGGGCGACGCGCCCCGCATCCTCGACGCACTTCAGGAGTGTCTCGGCGAACACTTCGCGATCGCTCACGCCACGTTCCAACTCGAACCCTCGACGCACGAATCCCACGAAGAGGGTCTCCACCCCTAATCGGACCGCCTCGTCGAAGGGCACTGAAGTTGGGACTTTTGGCCCTAGTCTCGTGACGAGCGATTCTGTGATGCTCTTTCGGGGAACGAAGGAGACCATGACACCGCTTACGCAATTCGCCGCGCTGTTACCGCTTAACACGCTCGGGCACTACCTGCATTGGCACTTCATCGATATCAGCGTCGCCAACTTCGTGGTGATCGTGTTGATGGTGGTGACCTTCGTCCTGGCCTTGGTGCTGCCCTTNNCGCTTCGTCCACCTCTTACCCCCGGACAAACTCCTCCCCGACACGCAGCCCTCGTACGTGGCGTCGTGGATCTACGTCTTCGGTGTCACGACGATGGCCGCGCTGTTCGTGGTGATCGTTTCGGGCTGTCTGCTCGCGCTGCGCGGCCCCCAGTGGTGGCACAGCTCGTCGGTCGGTCACTTCATGAACTCCCTGCACCTGTGGAGCGTCGAGATCTTCTTCTTCGCCATGGTCGTGCACCTCTGGGGCAAGTTCTTCATGGCCGCCTGGCGCGGCGGGCGGGCGTTGACCTGGATGACCGGGGTGGTGACCTTCCTCACCTCCATCGCCGCCGCCTTCACCGGGTACCTCTCCCAGAGCAACTTCGACAGCCAGTGGATTTCGACCCA
>PKZN01000159.1:4141-18503 GCA_003133075.1 Acidimicrobiaceae bacterium
CGTATCAAAGGCGTCGTACCGCCGTTCGCCGAGAAGACGTCGGTACAGACCGTGGACACGACGGAGATGGCGTCGTGAGTCGCCAAAGGAACCGTCCCGACGTCGACGTCGAACCCTGGAAGGGTGGTCACACGCCCTACGACATCATCAAAGANNTCAGCCAGTTGAACCAGACCTCGGAGACCGCGACCTACGGCGCGCCCTATAACGACAACTCGACCGGTCAACAGCTCGGCCCGCTCAGCTTGGCGAAGTGGGTCGGCGCGAAGATTCGCATCAACACGGTCAACGCCTTCGTCATCGATCCGCTGAAGGCGCTCCCACCACAGCCGGGCCTGACGAGCGCACTCGCCACCTGGTCCGCTGGATCGGCGTCAACGCGCGCCGGCTGGCTACGCCACTACGGCACGGCCGCGACGCACCTGCACGTCGTAAAGGGGTCCATCGAACCGGCCGTCACGAACGCCGGTCCCGTGCCGGTGTTGATGCAGAGCCTCTTGACGATGGCCCGCTCGGGC
Organism: Acidimicrobiaceae bacterium; assembly: GCA_003133075.1. Classification (GTDB taxonomy): domain Bacteria; phylum Actinomycetota; class Acidimicrobiia; order Acidimicrobiales; family RAAP-2; genus RAAP-2. Next base: position 4,660 of record PKZN01000159.1, read on the forward strand.
GCCCTCGATGAAGCACTGGGCAACGAGAATGGCTTCTACAACACCGACTACACGTTGCCGTTGTTGTTCTTAGAGGACGGGAACTACCTCGGGAACCAGGCTGAACGTCAGCACCTCGGCGGCGACCAGTGGGGCATGATGAACGAGACCGGGAACTACCCGGGACAGGCGTGGCTCTGGCTCTACACCTTCTGGTACCAGATACCGCCCTTTAATTCGAGCGGTAACGGCGACGTGCTGGTCTGGGCGTTGATGATGCTGCTCTCGGTCGTCTTGCTCTTGGTGCCCTTCATCCCGGGCCTGCGGTCCATCCCACGGCGTACGAGGGTCTACCGGCTCATCTGGCGAGAGCACTACCGGAGCGTCGAACACCCCTCGTTGCGGTGAGGTTCACCACCTCGGTCCGCGACAGAAGTGGAGCAGGTGTCGCAGAGGTGCCGAAGCCGGGCCGGGTAGTGAAGCAGACCTGCCGGAGTCGCTTCGTAGCAAAGGAACCGAAGTAATACGGCTCATCGGATTCTGGCGGGGTGACGTTCATCGGACAACGATCGAGCCGAGGACTCGCCAGTTCGGCTTGACCGCGTAAAGGGCTCGTATTTGGTAGTTCTGGAAGTTTTCAAGGCCAAGATCGCCGAGCTTGTTGCACGTGACCGCACTGTTGACTCAGTACTGGATATCGAGCGCGTAGCACAACGCGTGGTCCAAATGGGCACGTTTCCCAATTCCGAGATGGCCGACCCGACTGCTGGCGAGCATGCCTATCGGCAGCGTCACTATGTTGTCGCAGGTGATCACACTCACTTCGGGAAGTCCTTCTTCGGGGCCAACTTCGACCTCCGAACGAATCCCACGAATCGTTCGTGTAATCGGAGCACAGGTCACGGCCGAGAGAACTTGGATGGCGGCGTCTCGGGTCAACACGCACACCGGACGTCGGCCAGCAGGGCTTCCCAGATCAGCCCAAATAATGTCACCCCGGGCTACCAACTTGGAATTGTCTCGCCCGCCAGTCGGGCGGCAACTTCAACGACGATCGGATCCTGTGGAGTGAAACGATACGACGCTTGCAGTTCGGTATCAGCCTGGCGGAGCTCCTCGGCGTCGAGCACCGCGACGGCACCCCTGCGCAGGAGTTCTGATCGGTTTGTTCCGCGTTCTGCGGCAAGTCGATCAAGCCGAAAGACGAGATCGTCATCCAATTGCACCAGTACCTCGCGACGTCCCATGAACCATATGGTAACACATATGTGTGGGTCGCCGCCGCCTGCTGTAGAGAGTGCCGAGGTTCTACGAAAAATAACCCAAAAGCACGGCGAGTCCGAAGAGTTCGTAGTTGGACTTACTCACCCGGTCGACCAACGTGACCCCGCCAGAATCCGATGACCCAGTAATACAACTTAGGTAGAAACCTCGAAGTGGAGACGATGGGGATCGAACCCACGACCTCAGGCTTGCAAAGCCCGCGCTCTACCAACTGAGCTACATCCCCGTGGTACTCAACTGTACCAAAGGCGTTGCTCGGTCAATCGGTGGTGGTACGTCATCGGCGCGGTGACGCCGCGCCTATCGAGGAATCTGTCGCACGGACGCCAGGTTCGCACGTGCTCGCGGCCCGACGCGCGTGAGAATCAGTACCGACATGACAAGGTCGGTCACGAAGACGCAGCCCGGAAAGAGCGCACCCGCGGTGGTGAAGGCGTGAAGTGTCAAGATCGTTATCGCGCAGTTAGCACAGCCGAGTAGGAACACCCCGGCCGACTCACTCGCCGGCGCCCGCCAGGACTTGCGCACCGTTGGCCAGCTCGCCACCTGGTCGGCCCCGACGAATGCGACGAGCGCCACCGTCGATTCGTGCACGAAGCCCCAAAAGATCAGTCCGGCAAGCGCTATCGCCCCACACGCGATATCAAAGACGCCGAGCGTCCAGACGCCGTTGGGGTTCTTAAAGGAGGCGAGAACGACCGCGAAGGGCACCAGACCCAGCATCAGGGTCATCAACGACGCGAGGCCCACGTGTTGTTGGATCTCGACAGCGAAGGCGAGGACTCCCTCGATGCCCCACAGTGACCAGGTGACCCGATTGGGCATCGTGACGCCGCGCAGTGTGTCGCGCACGTAGCCGAACGCGCCCAGCGCGGCGAGGGCCAGCGCGAGGTAGATGAAGCGCGGGTCAATCACCGTCTCAGTCTGCCCCCGAGACGACCGACGTCGTGGCCGGATCACTCCGGTAGCCTTCGACGTCGTGGACATGCGCGAGTTCTTAGCGATCGAGCGCACGGACGATGCGACGTGGCGCTTTCGCGTCACCGAGCGCCTGATCACGCCGGGCAAGTTCCTCTTCGGCGGCTGCGGTCTCGCGTCGGGCATCGTCGCCCTCGAAGAAGCGAGCGGCCGACCGACGATCTACGCCGCGGCCCACTACCTGTCCTTCGCGCCCCTCGACTGCGACGTCACCGTCACGGTGAATCTCGCAGCCGTCGGACACCGGGTCACCCAAGCGCGCGCGACCGCGCTCGTCGACGGACGTGAGATCCTCACCGTGAACGCGGCACTCGGATCCGGCAAACTCAGCGCACCCGGGCCGTGGACGACGATGCCCGAGGTACCCGCTCCCGAGGACTGTCCGGCGCGCGTGATGCCACGCATCTTCGATCGCTCGATCTTCGACCACGTCGAGACGCGCATCGCGCGTGGCCGAGCGTTCGCCAGTTTTGACGGGACCCCCGGTTCGCCGATATCTGCCCTGTGGGCGAGGGTGCCCAGCCACCTCGAACCCTCGGCAGCGACCATCGCGATCTTCGGCGACCTTCTCGCCGGTGCTGCGAGTGAGCCACTCGGACGCCGCACGATCGGGCAGAGTCTCGACAACACGATTCGCGTCGCGACGCTCGTGCCCACTGAGTGGGTCCTCGTCGACATCCACATGCACGCGTTAGCGCGAGGGTTCTCCCAGGGCACCGCATTCCTCTGGAGCGAAAGCGGCGTACTGCTGGCCACGGCGAGTCAGTCCATGTCCTCTAAACTCTGGGACCCACCGGCCGACGAGAACGCCGAAGGCGTGAGGTAGATTGGTACCCCTGCGGGGCTATAGCTCAGTCGGTTAGAGCGCGTCACTGATAATGACGAGGTCGTAAGTTCGATTCTTACTAGCCCCACCACGAGGGTTTCCCGTAAATTAGGGGAAGTCCTTCCCACAATTGCTCCCATAAAGAGAACGACCGACCCTATGACGTCGCGATTTGCCAGAAGTCGCACTCGATCAACCCAGGCACCTCGACGATCAACGACCGTTCACGCAACCTCTATCGCGAATTACGTCGGCTCGCTAGAACGGCCCTTTTGCGCGCCACGGCGAGCAATCCGCTTTTGGTGCTGAGACATGAATGCTGTTCGAGACTCTGGGGGCAGTCGTCCTAGACGGTCCGCAACCGTCAGGTACACGTAGCCGCCGTCCCTCTCCTCCACCGCAACAACTTCGATGAAGTCGACTATGTTTTCAGCCCGAAGTCGATAGACAATTCGATGTGTGTTCTGCGGCCGTCCAGGAATCCCGAAATAGATCTTGTAGCAATCAGTCAGATTGCCGTAACGAGGCATGTCCGAAAGAGCTTCGCCCGCGATGTCCGCCCTAACAAGACGACCGAATAGCGTATTGATTCTCTTCGGCAACCTCGCATCGTCTAGAGCCAAATGCGCAATGTCTGCCAGCGCCGTGGGGCGGATGTCGAGGCGACGCCTCCGACGCGAAGCCCCTACTCAAGGACTGCGTGACTCGTGAGCCTCAGATCCTGCTCGTAAAGTGCTTCATCCTCCGCCGAGTCGTCCTCGGAGATTCCGTACTGAAGACCGAACTCCTCGAGTGACATTCCTTGCGAAGCGTCGTCTTGCGCGATTCTCATTGAAATACGGCTTTGCAACATCAAGTCGTCGAGGATGGGGGCCACCAACTTGAACAACGCTGTCGGCATAATCGTGAGGTCCGGTCGACGGTGCGGGCCACAGAAAACGATTTCAGCCTCCATGCCTTCATTGCGGGACGCCTCGGCAAGGACAGAAAGCGAGTCTCGCGCATCAGAAATCGTCATGACCTCGGTGGGTGCAGTTGGCGTGTTCATTCGAAGCATGGTGACAGTGTACAGGAAGTTGCACGACTATCTGAGCGTAAATCTGTACAGATTCGCGATGTACCGACACTAGTTGGCACCGCGCCGGAAGAGTACCGGTGGAACCAGCACGCGTCCTCCTGGTGGGAGATGTTCCCTTTCGTGGTGACCAGATCGAAAAGGCCGGAACTCTCTGACGTAACCAAACGCCTCTCGATTAGGAGTTGGCTCCCTTGACAACGCCCCTCCAGAGTGCACGGGCGAGGATCGCCCGTGCGTCCCGCGGTGTTCCTACTTCCCCGTGCGTTCGCGGTGCGAGCAGCCTGGCCAGCAGCATGGCCGGCGCTGTCCTTCTTCCAGCTCTTCTTTGGTTCGGCGGATACGGCGCGCTCTGGTGGCGTCCTGTTTGGCGTCTTCCACCCAACAGATGAACTCATTGCGCGCCAGAGGCGTGATATCCCTCCAACATTCGAGAACCGCCGGAGAGGCGAGCAGGACCTCTCGCAGGTCGGCGGGGAGCTTGTGTACGACCCCGCCGGGCACCCGCTGGCTGCTCATGAAAAAACTGTAGCGGTGGCCGGCGCCTCGGAGTGCTCTTCACACGAGCGCGGGCTTCGTCCCCAACTCGCCAACTCGCCCTGCACTACGGTACGTCCCGTGGGACTCTTTCGGCGCCGAGGAACTCGCGCTCACACACCTAACGACATTCTCGAAGAGGACGCGGAGATGCACGAGACCGCGGGCCCGTCACTGCTCGGGCCGGGCGCCCTTGACTTCGACGCCAGCCCCCTCGGTGTGCAACCTCGCCGCGACCGCCAAAGCGACGTCGAAGAACTGCGCGCCAGTGCCGACCCCGAAGACGACGGCGCGGAAGAAGAGCTCATCGCGTCCGAGCGTCGCGACGAAGAAGGCCACCCTTAGCGACGTCGCTGCATCCTCAACTCAGACGCCGCCGTCGGTGGCTGAGTGACGTGAGCCTAAAATTACGTTTCGCATGCCCCTGGACCTCCGCCGAGTCTTTCGCGCCACCAAGGTGCCCGCCATCGACGGTTTCTTCTGGTTCTTGAAGCTCCTCACCACCGCCATGGGCGAGGCGACGTCGGACTTCTTTGTACATCGCTTCAACCCCGAGTTGGCGGTGATCGTCGGCGGCGTCGCGTTTGTGGCGGCGCTGTACTGGCAACTCACCAGAACCCGTTACCTCACTCTCCCCTACTGGTCGGCCGTCGTGATGGTCAGCATCTTCGGCACCATGTGCGCCGACACCCTGCACGTGGGCCTCGGCGTGCCCTACGTCGTCTCCGCGACGGGATTCGCCATCATCTTGGCGTTGGTCTTCGTCTCGTGGTCACGTACCGAACACACGCTCTCGATCCACTCGATCACCACGACCCGGCGAGAGCTGTTTTATTGGGCGACGATCACGACCACCTTCGCGCTCGGGACGGCCGTCGGGGACTTGAGCGCGACGACCTTCAATCTCGGCTACCTCACCTCCGGTGTCCTCTTCGCGGTGATCTTCTGCCTGCCCATTCTCGGCTTCGCGGTGTTTCGTCTCAACTCGGTGGCGATGTTCTGGACGGCCTACGTGCTGACCCGTCCCCTCGGGGCGTCGTTCGCTGACTATCTCGCGATGCCGCGCGACCACGGGGGCCGTAACTGGGGACCGGGCAACGTGGCGCTCGTCTTCGGGGCGTTTTTCGTGGTGGGCGTGTTCGCTCTCGCCGCGCGCGACTACCGGCGACTCACGACGCGGCCTCGTCACGCTGGATGAGGAAGGTCCCACTCGAGCGGCTCACCAACTTGTCCTCCGCGTTCGTCAGTGTCGCCTCGGCGAAGGCGATCTGGCGAGTCAAGCGCACGACCTCGCCACGCAGGGCGTAGCGCTCACCGATCGCCGCCGGGCGCAGCAGTTCGGTCGTCATCTCGATGGTGCCCTGGGTGCGGTCTCGACCCGGCAACGCGGCGTTGATGGAGAAGTTCATCGCCGCGTCCAGCAACAGCGCGTGCACGCCGGCCTGGACCGTGCCGTGGGGATTGCAGGCGAGGTTCGTCGGGGCGAAGAGTCCACTCGCCCAACCGAGATCCTCGCCGTCCACGCCGTAGTGCTCGAAGGACCCACCGACCGCGCCGATGATCGCCATGCCGCCGTCGCCGAGCCACCGGTCCATGTTCTTTCGCGCCTCGCTCACGCTCGAGACGATACCGCCAGAGCCCGTCTAGGCTGCGCGCGGTGGGCTGTACCCACCCTGAATGAAGGAGAGCGATGCCAACTGCGGTCATTGTGGACGCCGTGCGCACCCCGGGGGGCAAGCGAAACGGGAAACTTCGAAACTGGCACGCGGTCGACCTCGCGTCCGAGGCCTTAAAGGCCCTCGCCAGTCGCAACAACCTCGACCCGAGCGTCGTCGACGACGTGATCATGGGGTGCGTCTCCCAGGTCGGTGAACAGGCATTTAACGTCGGGCGCAACGCGGTGCTCGCCGCCGGGTGGCCCGAATCGGTGCCCGCGACGACGATCGATCGCCAGTGCGGCTCGTCCCAGCAGGCGCTGCACTTCGCGGCCCAGGGCGTGATGTCTGGCGCGTACGACGTCGCGGTCGCGGCCGGGCGTCGAGGTCATGTCGCGCGTCGCCATGGGTTCATCCGTCGGGAAGGACGCCGGCTGGCCGATGGGTCCGCGCGTCGCCGCGCGTTACGAGGCCGTCGGGGGAATGGTCAACCAGGGCATCGGCGCGGAGATGATCGCCGATCAATGGGGCATCTCGCGCGAGGAACTCGACGAGTTCGCCGTCGAGAGCCACCGACGTGCCGCGCGAGCGACCGCGGAAGGACGCTTCGAAGACGAGATCGTGCCGGTGCGCGTGCGCGATGACGAGGGGCACGACACCGACGAGCTCATGACGAGTGACGAGGGCATCCGACCCGACTCGAACGTCGAGACGCTCGCCAAACTCAAGCCCGCGTACAAAGAGGGGGGCAAAGTGACCGCCGGCAACGCTTCCCAGATCACCGACGGCGCCTCAGCGGTGCTCATCATGAGCGAGGAGAAGGCGAAGGAGCTCGGCTACACCCCGCGTGCTCGATTCGTCGCGTTCGCCCTGGCGGGCGTCGATCCGGTGACGATGTTGACGGGACCCATCCCCGCGACGACCAAGGTGTTAGAGCGCGCCGGTCTGACGCTTGAGGACATGGACCTCATTGAGATTAACGAGGCCTTCGCGTCGGTGGTGCTCGCTTGGCAGAAGGAGCACAAGGCCGACTTGGCGAAGGTGAACGTGAACGGCGGGGCGATCGCCCTCGGCCACCCCCTCGGTGCCTCCGGCGCGAAGCTCTGTGCGACGTTGCTCAACGAGCTAGAGCGCACCGGTGGTCGCTATGGTCTCCTCACCATGTGCGAGGGCGGCGGACTCGCCAACGCGACAATCATCGAGCGACTGGGCTAAGTCCCGCGACTACTTATATTGCGTGGCGAGGAAGAAGCCCACGAACATCGTCGCGAGGCCGCCCACCAACCACCACGCCGACGTCGAACCCGGCAGGACGCTCAGGTAGTTGAGCACGATCACGAGGACCCCGAAAACCAACAGCGCGAGGATCAGTGCGCCGTACCAGCGAGGGCTGTGGTCCTTCCCACGGGGTCGAGCTTTGGTGACGCGCCCGCGGACCTCGGGGCTGACGTAACGACCCACCGACTTCTTGGCGTTCGGCTTCGGGGAGGATTTCGCCATAGGCAACGATGCTACTTACGTGTCGTCAGGTCGTTGGAGTCGTCTGCGACGTCGTCGGCACGGTGTCGTTCTGGCAGAGCGCCAGGTCAACCGTCGAGCCGTAGGTCGCCGACGAACCGCCCGCGGGCGTTTCGGTCGTCACGGTCTGCGGCGCGCCCGGGTCACAGACGATCACCGGATCGGTCGAGTACTGCGGTTCCAAACCCTGGGCGGAGAGGGCCGCGGAGGCTTCGGCGACGGTGTCATTGATCACGCTCGGCACGACGACCTGGCAGTAGCCAGAAGAGACGATGAGTTTCACCGTGGTGTTGGCCGAGACGAGGGCGCCCGCCACCGGGACAGTCGAGACGACCAGACCGTGGGCCACGGTGTTCGAACACGTCTGGCCGACCGTCGGCGAGGGCAGCAGTCCTTGTTGCTGGAGTTTCGCTCCGGCGGCGACCTGAGAGAGGCCGTCGACGGAGGTGAGTGGGTACTGCGTGTTGGGCGCGAGGAGCACCAGCGTCACGGTGGTACCGGTCTGGGTCTTCGTACCCGCGACGGGGGACTGACTCAGCACGACCCCGGGAATCTGTCCCGGTTGCGCGTTCGAGGTGTAGGTGACGTTGTTGCCCAAGTGGTACTTACCCAACTGATTCTCCGCGTTCGCGAGACTCATCCCTACGAGGTCGGGGACCGTGACCGGCGAGGTCTTCACGCCGAGGCTCACGGTCAACTTGACCGAGGAGCCCTTGGCGAGGCTCTTGCCGGCCTTGGGCGACATCGCAATCACCGTATTCTTGGCCTCTTTGGAGTTCACCTGACTGGTGTTGACGACGAAACCTTCGTTCGTGAGCTCCTGGGTCGCCGACAGCACCGTCTGTCCGACCACACTGGGCAGGGAGACGTTGTGGGTCTTGTTGCTCTGCACGTAGGCGTACGCGCCACCCCCGGCGGCGAGCAGCACGATCAGCACCAGGATGATCGGGCCGATGGGGTTGCGGCGACGGCGACGGATGTCGGTGCGTGGACCCGACATGATGGGCACCGAGCGGGTGCGCTCACCGGGCACCGCCGCGACGGCGCGCGTCGCGTCGGCGCCGAAGAACGCGGTGTCGCGTTGGGCCGCCTCGACGGGTTGTCCTTCGCTGAAGCGAATCAGGTCCGCGCGCAACTCGTCGGCGGACTGGTAGCGATTCTCCGGCGACTTGGAGAGCGCCTCCATTACGATCGCCTCGAGGTCCTTGGGCACGGACTCGGAGAATTGGCCCATGGAGGGCACCGCCGCGTTGACGTGCTGGCTCGAGACGTCGACGGGGGTGTCGCCAATGAAGGGCGGGCGGCCCACGAGCATCTCGTAGAGCACCACGCCGAGGGCGTAGACGTCACTGCGGCCGTCCACCGCCGCGCCACTCGCCTGTTCGGGCGAGAAGTACGTCGCGGTGCCCATGACCGAACCGGCTTCGGCGAGGTGGTCTTCGGAGGAGACGGCTTGAGCGATACCGAAGTCGGTGACCTTGACCTGGCCGTCGCGGGTGATCAAGATGTTGCCGGGTTTGACGTCGCGGTGGACGACGCCGCTGCGGTGCGCGTAGCCGAGCGCGGCGGCCACCTGGGCCACGATCTGCGCGGAGCGCGACGCGGAGATCGTCGCCGAGCCCCGGAGCATGTCGGCCAGGGACGTACCCTCGATGAGCTCCATGACGATGAAGTAGGTCCCGCGGTCCTCGCCCCAGTCGAAGACCGGCACGATGTTCGGGTGCGAGAGATTGGCCGCCGCTTGGGCCTCACGGCGAAAGCGCTCGACGAACAACGGGTCTTCGCTGAGTTCGGGGTAGAGGATCTTGAGCGCCACGGCGCGATTAAGCAGCGTGTCCTGGGCCCGATACACCATCGCCATTCCCCCGCGGGCGATGAGATGGGTTACCTGATAGCGATTTGAGTACAGCCGGGGATCGTCAACGGGCTCCATACGTGGCCAAGCCTACGCTCTGACCATCACGACAACGGCCCCGTCACTTCGCGCACGTCGTCGCCGTACCCGACGCTGGTTGACCCTCTTGAATCGCGAGCGCGCCTTCGAGCACGCAACTGATCACGGGCCCCGCGACGGTCGCGCCGGTGGCCGAGACGAGCTGGTCGGGTAACACGACCGCGACGGCGACGGTCGGATCGTTCGCCGGGGCGAAGGCGATCATCCAATCGTCGGTGTCCTTCGAGGCGGTGCCGGTCTGCGCGGTACCGGTCTTCGCGGCGACGTCGTCCGCGGCGGGGAAGACACCCTCCGCCGTGCCGTATTTGGCGACGTTCACCATGAGCGGCACGATCTGGGCGGACTCGGCGGCGCTCAGGGGCCGCTTCCACACACTCGGCTTGTAGCGACGAATGATCTTGCCCTCAGGACCGATGACGTTCTTTAACAGGTGAGGCGTCATCTCGACCCCGCCGTTACCGACGGCCGCCGCGACCAGCGCGTTCTGTAAGGCCGTGGTGCGGACGTTCTCTTGACCGATGGCGGAGTACGCGAGGATTGGCAGGTTCGATATGAAGTAGGACGCCGGCGGGAAGTTGCTCGCAACGCTGCCGGGTAGGTCGATGGGCGGAGTCTCGTTGTAGCCGAAGCTGTCCGCGGCGCTCGCCAGCGCGGTGCCGCCGACGTCAAGTCCCACCAGCGCGAAGCCCGTGTCGCACGAGGGCGGCAACATTTCGGCAATCGTGCCTCCGCACTTACGGAAGCCGAAGTTGGAGAGGGTCTTGTTGGTGTCGGGCAACTTCGTCGTGACGAGTTCGGGGTACACCTTGGTCAACAGCGACGGATTCGACACGACAACCGCCGAGGTGGTCACGACCTTGAAGGTTGAACCCGGCGGAAACGTCTGTTGCGTCGCGACGTTACCCAGCGGCGGGAAACCTTCGGCGTCTCTCGTGTTGTCCTTCTTCCAGGCGGCGGTGGCGAGTTTGTACGTCGAGGACGTCAGGGGCGCCGGGTCGTAGGTCGGGTTCGAGAACATCCCGAGGATGTCGCCGTTCTTCGGATCGATCACCACGGCCGCCCCGTCGCGGCCGGCGAGGGCGGTCGCCATCACGCGCTGGAGCGCGGGTTCGATCGTCAGCGTGATCGAGTCAGTGGCCATGGTGGGCGAAAGGACCTGCTCGAAACTTTGCGGGGGTTGATCGTGCTCGACGAGGTAGTTGTTGTACTGCGCTTCGAGCGCCCAGTTCCCGTAGATCGGCGAGGAGAAGCCCACTAACCCCGAGGTCAGGCGACCGTCGGGGTACTCGCGTACGTAAACGTCTTGTCCCTGGGCGCTCAGCACCGAGTGCGCGAGGATCGAGCCGTCGGCGGCGATGATCTCCCCGCGCGGCGCGTTCGTGGTGGCGATGTTGTTGCGAGGGTTGATCGGTGAGCGGTCGAGGGCCTTCGCGCGGAAGAACTGAAGGTTCGCCGACTGGGCCGCGACGACCACGAAGAGCAGCAGTATCACTGAGGCCAGGATGCTCAGTCGCCTTGACACCAGCTAACCCTTCGTCGCGGTCGTCGTGGTCACGCCGGTCGTCGTGGTAGTCGTCGTACTGCCGGCCAGCCACTCCATATTCAGGTACCCGGCGTAGGTCAGGGCCGCCTTCAGCGTCGGCTCCTGGATGGTCGCGGCGAGCGCGCGCTTGTCGACCGGACGCAGGTGCACCGCTGAGTACTGCGTCGTCACGCGCAAGAGCGGGTGGAACCACAGCACCCCTTGGGGTTGGCCCTGGTAGACCGCGACGTGGCCCGCGTCGTTCGCCAGATAGAAGGTCGAGTACGCGTACCACCGCACGATGGCGACGGCCCCGGCGACGACGCCGAGGAACAGCAGCACCGCGAGACTCGCCCGCCACGACACCAGACGTCGACGCTGACGCCGAGCTTTGGTCTTGGTCGCTGCGGCGACCGGTGGGGCGCTGGTCATCGTACGACGAAGCGGCGCCGCCGCCACGTTGACCTCGTCGAATTCGAGAAGTATCACCGAGATGTTGTCGCGCCCGCCGGCCACCTTGGCCGCGCTCACCAACTGCTCGGTCGCGAGTTCCAGTCCGTTGGGCGCACTGGCCAGGCGAGCCAGGGTGTCGGCGTCGAGTTCGTTGGAGAGACCGTCACTGCAGAGCAGTATCCGGTCTCCCGCGACGGCGTTGATCGAAGCGACGTCGATGGCGATCGTGTCCTCAACGCCGACGCCCCTCGTGAGTTGGTGACGACGCGGGTGCACCGCGGCCTCTTCGGGGGTGAGGCGACCCATTCGCACCCACTCTTCGGCGACGCTGTGGTCCTCGCTGAGTTGGCGTAACGCCCCGTCCCTCAGTTGGTAGGCGCGCGAGTCTCCGACGTGGACCAACGTGGGTGAAACGACTCCTTGAAAGTCGTAGGTCAGCCCGACCGCGATCACCGTCGTGCCCATGCCGAAGTGCGCGGGTGTCGACCTCGCGTCGCGCAATACCGCGTCGTTCGCGCCCTGGATCGCCTCGACGAGTCCCTCGACGCTCTGGCTGCGGTGAAAGCCGTCGCGCACCATGTCGATGGTCATCGCCGCCGCGACCTCACCGGCCGCGTGACCGCCCATACCGTCAGCGATGACCGCGAGCGTGTCGTCGGCGTAGACGGCGTCCTGGTTGCCCTGACGAACCAGTCCAATGTCGGTCGCCGCGGCGTAACGCCAACGCGTCAACGAACAACCTCGAAGAGGACGCCACCAACTTGGACGACGTCGCCGCGCTCGAGATGGACCCGACCCTTCACCAACTCCTGGTTCACGTAGGTGCCGTTCGTCGATCCGAGGTCCTCGATGGACAGGTCGCCCTCGTCGTTCGAGAGACGGGCGTGTCGCGTTGAGAGATAGGTGTCGTACAAGATGAGGTCACAGTCACGACTCCGGCCAATGGTCACGCCGTCTTCTATCTCGACTCGTTCACCGCTGCGCGACTCGGGTTCAATGAACTCGAGCGCCAGTTGGCGCCGTCGGCGGCGCGCCCGCTTTTCGTAATCGACCGGTCGGGCCTGCACTGCCGCGACGCGTAGGACGCGCGCGAAGAACAAGATCGCGACGACCATCACCAACACCTGTAGTGGTCGAATGACCGCCGCGTAGTTCGTCGCGGCGACGAGGCTCAAGCGAGCTCAATCCGAAAATGGAACCCGCCGACGGTCACGTCGTCGCGCGGCGAGAGTGAAACGGCGGAGATCCGGTGTCCGTTCACGTACGTTCCGTTGGTTGACTGCAGATCTCTGATGGCGACGCCCTCACTGGTACGCCACACCTCGGCGTGCTGACGCGAGACGTTGGCGTCATTCACCACCACTTCCACGTCGGGGCTGCGACCAATGGTGAGCGGCAGGTCGCCGACGATGAAGGACCGCCCATCGCTCACGATGAGTCGAGGTTGGCTTTCGCCACCGACGAACTCGGTCTTGACCTCGACGGCGCCGGACTTGAGGTCGTCGTCAATGAAGATCTCAACCTTCACCGGCCCCACGAACGCGAAGCCCTCGGCCACGGCGTGTTGGCGCACGGTCTCTTCGAGCTCACTCACCAGCGCTTTTTGAAAGCCTTCGAAACGCTCCGCGTCAGTTGGTCCGAGCCACACCCGAATCACGTTCGGTGAGATCGGTCCCTGGCTGGAGAGTCGCCGGGTGAGGTCCACCTCTCGCACAATGCGCGTGCCGATTTCAATGGGCTGCAGCGCGTTCTTGAAGGGACGTGAGAAGGTGCGTTCGAAGAGTCGCTCTAGGCGATTTTCGACGTTCTTAAGTGCCATGGCACTTTCAACTGTATCGGTCGACCTTCACTAATCGGAGGTGCGGAGGGCTACTCGAAACGTGTCGACTAATGTTGCANNAGTCCCCCCTCGCCCACCGCGGGGCGGCGCGAACACCGGCTTCACCAAGGGTCGTGGGTAACGTCGTTGGGCGCGCGCGGCACATCGTCATCAATTTGTCACACAAATCGCGTAGGGTCGCGAGACGGTTCGCGAGCATTACGCGAGGTATCGCGCGTCGGCG
>PKZN01000100.1 GCA_003133075.1 Acidimicrobiaceae bacterium
TCGGCATCGTGACCGTATCGGGGGCGTCCGGTGACACGGTTGCCGTGGTGGGGTACTCGACCATCTCGACGGCGTACACCGCGCTCGAGACCGCCTTTGAGGCGACCCCCGCAGGACAGGGTGTGACGTTTACGAACTCCTTCGGCGCCTCGGGCACGCAGGCCCAAGACGTCGCCGCGGGCCAGCCCGCGGACGTCGTGAACTTCTCGTTGATCCCCGACATGAACACCGTCGTCAAAGCGGGCCTGGTCGCGAGAAGTTGGCAGAAGAACCCCACCAGCGCCGCGGAAGATGGCTTTGTCGCTGACTCAACCGTGGTCATCGTGGTGCGTCCGGGCAATCCCCTCAACATCACCGGGTGGAACTCACTCACGCAGTCGGGTGTGCAGATTGTCACGCCGGACCCGATCAGTTCGGGCAGCGCGAAGTGGAACCTGCTCGCCGCGTACTACTCCCAGGTCCTCCAGGGCAAGACCAAGACCGAGCCGCACAACTTCCTCAACTCGGTCATCACCAACGTCGTCTCGGAGCCTTCGAGCGGCTCCAAGGCCCTTTCCACCTTCCTCGCCGGCACGGGTAACGTACTGTTGGCGTACGAGAGTGACGCCCAAGAAGCGCTGGCGAAGGGTTCGAAGATCCAGATCATCTATCCCGCCCAGAACATCTTGATTCAGACGCCCGCGGCGTTGACCGTCACCGGCTCGAACAACCCCGGCGCGGTAGCGTTCTTCCAGTTCCTCTTCTCATCGGCGGGTCAGACCATTCTCACGCAACAGGACTACCGGGCGACGTTGGCTGGACAGGCGAGCACTTTGAACAGTGCGTTCTACAATCCGGCCAAGTTGACCACGATCGCGAAGCTCGGCGGCTGGTCGAAGGTGTGGGCACAGTTCTTCTCCTCGACTGGTCTCTTTACGAGGATCGAGAATGCCCACGGCTACACCACTTGATACAACCTCGCTGAAGGTCCACTCGTCGCCAGCCCCATCGGGCTGGCGACGAGTGGCGTCACGGCTCTCGTTACCCCTCCTGATGGGCGGTGGCGGCACCCTCATCGTCGCGTACCTCTCGATCATCGTGATCTTGCCGATCGCGGCGATGGTGAGCCACGGCTTTTCGATCTCGATTGGGACCAAGGGCGCGTGGTTCGAGTTCTGGCGCTGGCACGTCGCGTTCGGATTCCGGACCTTCTGGGACGCCGTCACGGCCGTCGGGGCGCGTAACGCGATTCTTCTCTCACTGTGGCTTTCGCTCGCGGTCGCGACGATCAACGCGGTGATGGGGGTGGCGATTGCCTGGGTCTTGGTGCGCGATCGGTTCTTTGGGCGAACGTTTCTCGATTCGGTGATCGACCTGCCCTTCGCGCTACCGACCATCGTGGCGGGGGTGGTACTGCTCGCCATCTACGGGCCCGACAGCCCGATTCACGTTGACCTCTTCGAGACGTGGATGGGACTCATGCTGGCGTTACTCTTCGTCACGCTGCCCTTCTCGGTGCGCTCGGTTCAGCCGGTCCTGGCGTCCCTCGACCTCGACAGCGAGGCGGCGGCCCGCACCCTGGGGGCGGGTACCGTGCGGACCTTCGTCTCGGTGGTGCTGCCATCGCTGTGGCCTTCGGTGCTCGCCGGATTCGGCCTGGCCTTCGCGCGGGCGATCGGGGAGTTCGGCTCCATCTCGCTCATCGCCGGCGGCATCCCTCGCACCACCACCGCCTCGTACTACATCTTCAATCTGACCTCGGGATTCTTGTGGACCGACGCGGCTGCTGTCTCCACGGCGTTACTCGTGATCAGTTTGATCGTGCTGGTGAGCGCCAACGTCTTCTCGCGCAGATTCCAGAGGCGGCTGCTCTAATGCGCGCTCGCTGGACGTTACGCACCGTCGTGTTGGCCTACCTCGGGATCTTGATCGGGCTGCCCGTCGTCTTTCTCGTCCTGAAGGCGTTCGGTCACGGCTTCGGGGCGTTCTGGGGTGAGGTGACCCAGACCGACGCGCTCTCCGCGCTCAAGCTCTCCTTAATCATTGCGGCGGTGGCGGTGCCGATCAACACGGTCGTGGGGGTCGGCGCCGCGCTGTTGATCGCCCGACACGACTTCATCGGCAAGCGGATCTTCGACACCATCTTCGACGTGCCCGTGGCGATCTCGCCGATCATCATCGGCGTCTCCTTGGTGCTGGCGTACTCGCGGATCGGGTGGTTCGGCGCACCGCTCGCCCGCTGGGGCCTCAACGTGCTCTTCACCCCGCTCGGCGTGGCGCTCGCGACGATGTCGGTGTCGCTGCCCTACGTGCTGCGTTCGATCGTGCCGGTGTTGACCGAGATCGGCCAGGACCAAGAACACGCGGCGCGCACCCTCGGGGCCGGGCGGCTGCGGATCTTCTGGAACGTGACGTTGCCGTCGATCCGCTGGGCCGTGCTCTACGGCGTCACGCTCACCATCGCGCGCACCCTCGGCGAGTTCGGGGCGGTGCTCGTGGTCTCGGGCAACATCACCGGCGTCACCCAGACGCTGCCGATCTACATCTACGACAGCTGGGACCAGCGTTTTGACGTGCTCGGGTCCTACTCGGGCGCGCTGGTGCTGGCATTAATCTCGGTAGCGGTCCTCTCGATACTGGCCGTGCTCCGCCGAAGAGAAAGAAAGCTCCTTGTCGATTTCGCTTAGTCATCTCACCAAGCACTACGGCAAGACGAACGCCGTCAACGACGTGAGCGCCGAAATCGGCCACGGGTCCTTGACGGCCATCCTCGGACCGTCGGGGTCGGGCAAGTCCACGTTGTTAAAGCTCATCAGCGGACTCGAGCGCCCCGACGAAGGGACGGTCGTGATCGACGGCGATGACGTCACCAAGGTCGATCCGCGACACCGCGACATTGGTTTTTGCTTCCAGCACTACGCCCCCTTTCGCCACATGAACGTCGCGAAGAACGTGGCATTCGGCCTGAAGGTGCGTCGTCGGCCCGCGAAGGAGATCGACGCGCGGGTTGATGAGCTGCTCGCGCTGGTGAAGCTCGAGGGCAAGGCGAAGAGCTACCCGTCCCAGCTCTCGGGCGGCGAGCGCCAGCGCATGGCCCTGGCGCGCGCCCTGGCGATCGAGCCGCGAGTGTTGTTACTCGACGAGCCCTTCGGCGCGCTCGACGCCGTGGTGCGCGCGGAGTTGCGCCACTGGTTAAAGGAACTCCACGGTCAGATCCACGTCACGACGGTCCTCGTCACCCACGACCAGCAAGAGGCTATGGAAGTCGCCGACCAACTGATCGTAATGAGGTCCGGCCGCGTCGTGCAGTCCGGTAATCCGCTCTCGCTCTACGAGAGTCCGGCAACGGACTTCGTGCACGAGTTCCTGGGACCCTCGACGATGTTCCAGGGCCAGGTGACGCGTCCGCACGACCTCGAATTGGTCTCGGTCTACCAGGGCACCGTCAAGGGCCGCATCACCTCAATCGTCTCGCTCGGCTTCGAGGCGCAGGTGACCGTAGAACTCAGCGACGGCACGACGACTTGGGTGCAGTTGAGTCGCAACGAAATCTCCACCATGGGACTTCGCGTCGCGCTGCTCGTCGGCGTGCGGCGTCGCGAGGACGACGTTTAACTCGACGCGGGGGCTCTCGGGACCCGCTCGCGAGCGCGACTAACGAGCGAGTCCCGAGAGGATTACCGCGAGACCGCCTCGGCGTACTCCCGCACGTTTCGGTTCTCGGGCCGCGCGAGCCCGTAGTGGTCGCGCAGCGTCGCGCCGGTGTACTCGCGTCGAAAGAGGCCGCGCGATCGCAGCAGCGGCACGACGTGCTCGACGAAGAGTTCGAGTCCCGACGGCAGCAGTGGCGGCATGATGTTAAAGCCGTCGGCCGCGCCGTTGGTGAACCACTCTTCGATGGTGTCGGCGATCTGTTCGGGCGTGCCCGCCTGCGTGAAGTGCCCGCGGCCGCCGCCGAGTCGACCGATGAGTTGACGGACGGTCAGGTGCTCTCGGCGTCCGAGTTCGACGATGAGCGAGTAGCGACTCTTGAAGTCCTCGATCTCGCTCTCGGCCGGCAGGTCCGCGGGTAGTTCGCTGTCGAGGTCCAGCTCGGCGACCGGGACGCGGAGGAGTCCGGCGAGCATGCGTTGTCCGTGCTCGTGGACGATGTTCGCCTCGAGTTCGGCTTCGCGCTCCTTCGCCTCCGCCACGGTGCTGCCGATGATGGGCACGATGCCCGGCAGAATCTTGATGGTGTCGGTGTCACGACCCACACGCCGGGTGCGCGATTTGAGGTCGTGGTAGAAGGCTTGGGCGTCACCGAGGGTCTGTTGGGCGGTGAAGACGGCCTCGGCGTAGCGCGCGGCGAGGTCCTTGCCGTCGTCGGAGGATCCGGCCTGGACGAGCAGCGGGTACGCCTGGGGCGAGCGAGGACTGTTGAGCGCCCCGGCGACCGAGAAGTACTTACCCTCGTGCGCGGCGGGGTGAATCTTCGAGTTGTCGCCCCACACGCCGGCGCCCTTGTCGGCGACGACGACGTCGTCCTCCCAGCTGTCCCAGAGCTTCAAGGTGACGTCGATGAACTCCGCCGCCCGGGCGTAGCGCTCGGCGTGCAGCGGCTGTTCGTCGACGCCGAAGTTTCTCGCGGCTTCGACCCCGGCGGTCGTGACGATGTTCCAGCCCGCTCGACCGTTGCTGACGTGATCGAGCGCGGAGAAGCGGCGCGCGAGGTTATAGGGCGAGTTGTACGACGTCGAGGCGGTCGCGATCAGTCCCACGTGCTCGGTCACCAGCGCCAGGGCCGTCAAGAGGGTGAGGGGCTCGATGACGCCCGAAGGACGCTGGGCCACGTTGCCAAACATGACGGGACCGTCGGCCAGAAAGAGCGAGTCGAACGTGCCGCGCTCGGCGATCTGCGCGAGTCGCTGGAAATGCGCGACGTCGGTGGTCGCGGTGGGGTCGCTCTCGGGCAGTCGCCACGACGCTTCGTGGTGTCCGGTGCCCATGAGAAAGGCGTTGAGGTGCAGTTGACGGGTCATGGTGGTGCTCTCTCCTTAGATAGTGGGTGGGGGTGTTGGATCGTCGCTGCGGCGTCGCCCCGGCGACGTGGTCGCGAGGCGTGTGGTCTCGAAGTCCGCTTCGCTCGCCTCGCTGGGCGCCACGGTCGATCGCGGCGGCCGCTCTTCGACGCCGAGCTCTCGTAAGAGTCGGTGTCGTAGTTCGACGAAGGCCGCGTCGCCGCGGTCCCTCGGTCGCTCGAGGTCGATGCGCACGTCGAGCGAGATGGCGCCATCCACCAGCACGACCGCGCGGTCGGCCAAGAGGAGTGCCTCGTCGACGTCGTGGGTCACGAGCAGGACCGCGGGTCGGTGCCGCTCGCAGAGACGTTGTAAGAGCGCGTGCATCTTGATGCGCGTCAGTGCGTCGAGCGCGCCGAAGGGTTCATCGAGCAGCATCAACTGGGGCTCGCGCACGAGCGCGCGAGCGAGCGCGACGCGTTGGGCCTCGCCGCCCGAGAGCGTGAGGGGCCAGTCCCTCGCGTGCTCGGCGAGTTCCACCTCGCCCAGGGCGTCGAGTCCCTTGGCCTTGAGCGCTCCCGCGCCGTCCTCCCCGGGGCGAAGGCCGAGGAGCACGTTGGCCAGCACGCGTTGCCAGGGGATGAGACGCGCCTCTTGAAAGACGACCGCGCGGCGCTCGGGTACCAGCACGTCGCCCTCGTACTCGGTGTCGAGTCCGCCGAGAATGCGCAACAAGGTGCTCTTGCCGGTGCCGCTTCGCCCCAACAGCGCCACGAACTCGTCGCCCTCGATGGTGAGGTTCACGTCGCGCAGTACTTCACGGTCGTTGAATCGTCGCCGCACGTTGGTCGCGATGACGGCGAACCCTTCGGCCGAGACGACCGGTGCGCTTTCTTGGCGTCGACGCATCAGGCCCCCGCGTAGCCGCGTCGCCACGTGAGCAGTCGGCGTTCGAGGAGTCGCACGAAGGCGTCGGCCAGAATGCCGAGCAGCGCGTAGATGGCGAGCCCCATCATCATGATGTCGGTGCGCCCGGTCGTTTGGGCTTGCATGATGAGATAGCCGATACCACTTTGTGCGTTGATCTCCTCGGCCACGATGACGATCAGCCAGCACCCCACCAACGCGAGGCGCAGTCCGACTAAGAAGTTGGGGAGCGCCCCGGGCAGGATGACCCGACGCACCAGCCCCCAGCGCGAGAGCCCGAAGGTCTGTCCGGCCTCGACCAGTTTCGAATCGACGCCCCTGATGCCCGCGAACGTGTTGATGTAGACCGCGAAGGTGCTGCCGAGCGCGATGAGGAAGACCTTGGGGACCTCGCCCACGCCGAACCAGATGATCGCGAGGGGCACCAGACCGAGGATCGGCACCGCGCGCGCCGCTTGAATGACCGGATCGAGGAGATCCTCGCCGACCCAGAAGAGCCCCGAAATCACCGCGAAGGTGAGGCCGATCGCCGTGCCGAGGCCCAACCCTTCGGCGACGCGCTGGAGCGAGATGAGCAGATTGGGCTGAAGGACACCCTCGGCCCACAGCTGTCGCGCAGCGTCAAAGACCGCGACGGGCGAGGCGACTTCGAAACTCGTAAAGACCCCTAGCGAGCAGGCGAGTTGCCAGACGCCGAGCACGATCAATGGACCGACGGTGCGCCGAAGGAGTCGCGGCACGTGCCAGCGCCGTCGACGACGACCGCGCGGGACCGGGGTGGTGAGCGCGATGACGTCGCTGGTGCGCGCGTCTCGGTCGTCGCTCTCGCGGCGTGGACGTTGCGTCAACAGATCAGTGACCGACATGGCGACTGCCTTTCTTCATCGAGGAGGGGTGACCGAGGGGAGCGACCAATTGCGGCACTCCCCTCAGCCGGGGACCTAGCAGTGTGTGGCGCTCAGCCAACTTGCGGGACCACCTTCAAGATCGCGTTGTAGTTAGCCGATACGGACTTGGAAAACAGCGGCGCAACGTTGTAACCCGAGGTCAGTGCGCCATTGCTCGCCAGCAGGTCCACGACGTTCTGCAGCGAGTTGATCTCGAGGCCGTTGAGGGGCACGAACTTGAACGTTCCGCCCGCCTGCAGGATCAGTTTCGCCACGGCGGGCGTCACCTGGAGCAGGTTGATGTAGTACTGGTCGACGTAGGCGTTCTGGTTCTGCTTGACCCAGTTCTCGGCCTTGATGAGGCGCTTGGTGAAGTCGTCGATCACCGCGGACATCACTTTGCTCTTGAGATCAGACGTCGTGGCCAGCATGTAGTCGTAGCTCGCGGGCTTGACGGTGTCTTGGGTGGCGAGCACGACCGCGCCGGGGTTGGACTGTTCGTACTCGGCCTTCTGCTCGATGCTCACGACCGACGCCACCGCCGCCCCGGACTGGAGCACGGTACCGAGTTGGTTGAGCGCGACGTTGACCTGGGTGATGTCCTTCTGGTTCAGTCCGGCCGACGCCAACGCGCGCAGGGCGAAGGCCTGCTCGGCGGTGCCCGTGGTGTAAGCGACCGTCTGGCCCTTGAGTTGAGCGATCGAGGTGATGCCCGGTTTGGCGAGGAGGAACTCGGAGGCGCCCACCGGGGACATCGCGATCACGGCCTTAACCGGGAGACCGGACTGCACCGCGAGTGACGCGGGTAGATCGCCCATGAAGCCCACGTCGAGCTGGTGGGCGGCGAAGCCGGCGTCCACGAGCGGGCCACTGCCAAACTCGACGAAGTTCACCTTGTAGGGCGCACCGTTGAGCGCACCGGAGTCGTCGAGCGTGCTCTCGAGGAACTGCTGCTGGTCGCCAACGTTCAAGACGGTGCCGGCGGGAATCGTGACGGTCGCCGGGGTGGACCTCTTCTTGGAGGTCGCCGAGGCGCGACTTCCCCCGAGCCACAAGCAGGAGGTCAGCAGCACGATCGCCGACAGCGCGAACAGCAACGAGCGACGATTCTTCGGTACTACGAGGGTCATGGAGGTGGGTGGTGTTTTCATAGCCGAGGACTCTAACGAGGTATTCCTATAATGTCAATAGAAATAGTAGAGTATTTTCAGAACCCTGATAAACGTTGGAGAAAATCATGTCATCACGACTCTGGTCGCCAGTTCAACTCGGCGCGATCCACCTTCCTCACCGCCTCGCGATGGCGCCAATGACGCGCGCACGTTCCACCCGAGAGGGCGTCCCAACGGCGCTCAACGCGCACTACTACGCACAGCGTGCGTCGATGGCGCTCATCATCACCGAGGGCACGCAACCCTCGGACGACGCGCAGGGCTACCCACTGACGCCGGGCATCTACCGCGACGACCACGTCGAGGGGTGGCGACTCGTTACCGACGCGGTGCACGCTGAAGGCGGGCGCGTCGTGATCCAACTCATGCACGCCGGGCGCATCGCCCACCCGCTCAACACGCCTCACGGTCGCCGCCCGGTCGCCCCCTCGCCGGTGCGTCCCTCGGGCACGATGTTCACACTCGAGGGCATGCGCGAGTACCTCGAACCGCGCCCGCTCTCCAAGATGGACATCGCGACGACCGTGCGAGATCACCGACGCGCTGCCGCCGCGGCCATCGCGGCGGGCGCCGACGGGGTCGAGGTCCACGCCGGCAACGGCTATCTCGCCCACCAGTTCCTCTCGAGCAACGCGAATCGGCGCGTCGACGAGTACGGGGGATCGGTGCAGCGGCGCATACGTTTCGTCGTGGAGCTCGCGGCCGGTGTGGCGCAGGAGATCGGCGCGGACCGTACGGGGATCATCATCTCGCCGGGTAATCCGCTCAACGACATCGAAGAAGACGACGTGCTGACGACCTACGGGACGCTCACTCGCGCCCTCTCATCCCTCGGCCTCGCGTATCTTCACGTGGGATCTCGCGGGGACGACGAGGTGGTGGAGATTATTCGGACCAATTGGCCTGGTCCGCTGTTGCTCAATCGCAGCGGCGCCGACCTCGAACGACGCATCGCCGACGTCGACTCCGGTCTGGCCGACGTCATCACCGTCGGCACGGACGCCCTGGCGAATCCGGACCTCGTCGCGAGAGTGAAAGTCGGCGCGCCGCTCAACGAGGCGGATCGCTCCACTTTTTACACGGGTGGGCAACGCGGCTACGTGGACTATCCCACCATGACCCCTGCGTTCGCCGAGTGACCCTACCGCGGCCTCGCTGAGGGGTTCACGACAAGGGAGTCGCACCTTCGAGCGCCGTCTCGTTCGTGACGAGCGCGGGTCGCGTTCCGCGCATCCACGACGTCACGGCCGCCATCGCACAGATGATGGTCGCGAAGTCGAGGGCCGGATGGAGACCGGCGGCGAACGCCTTTTGAATGATGGTGGGGAAGAACTTGCGTCCCACCACCGTGGCGTGGGCGCTCGGCGTAAGTGAGGCCAGGACGTGCGGGCCCAGAAGGTGGACCATCGGGTTGTAGCCCAGGAAGGACGCGAAGAGCGTCGTGACGGGGGGCAGCGTGGAGATATGGCGCGCCGTCGCCGAGGCGACCCCTTGGTGCGTGAGCCCGACGAAGAGCGCGTGAGGCAGCGTCTGGGAGAGACCGATGATCATCAAGGTGAAGAAGATCCCGATCGAGATGACCTGACCGGAGTTCTGGAACGTCGAGTTCATGCCCGAGCCCACGCCACGGTGTTCGGGGGGTAACGAGTTCATGACGCTCACCCGGTTCGGCGCGGAGAACGCACCCATGGCGAGTCCGTTGAGGAACAACAGCGCGCCGAACTCCGGGTAGGAGAAGTTCGCCGGAAGGAACTGCAACAAGAAGAACGACACCGCGGCCCCGATCATGCCGCCGACCGTGAAGGGTCGAGATCCGTAGCGGTCGGAGAGGAAGCCGCAGAGGGGCCCGGCCAAGAGGAAGCCGCCGGTCAGGGGCAACAGTGCGATCCCCGCCCACAACGGGGTGTTGGAGAAGTTGTAGCCGTGCAGCGGCAGCCAGATTCCCTGGAGCCAGATGACCATCGTGAACATCAAGCCGCCACGACCCACGGCCGCCATCAGCGTTGAGATGCTGCCCGCGGAGAAGGCCCGAATCCGAAAGAGGCTGAGGCGAAACATCGGATCGGGCGAGCGAATCTCGATGCGAGAAAACGCGACGAGCGACGCCACGCCGAGCGCCAGCGAGCCCAGCACCAGCGGACTCGTCCAACCCATGACGTGACCGCCGTAGGGCTGGATGCCGTAGGTGATACCGACCATCAGCGCGACGAGACCGACGGCGAAGGCGACGTTGCCGCTCCAGTCCACGTGGCTATCTCGCTTCCTGGGCACCTCGCGGAGTTTCATGTACGCCCAGATCGAGCCGAAGATCCCTACCGGGACCGAGATGATGAAGATCAGTCGCCACTGGATCGGTCCGAGCAGACCGCCGAGGATCAGCCCAATGAAACTGCCAGATATTCCCGCGATCTGGTTGATCCCGATCGCCATACCGCGTTGGTGCTCGGGGAACGCGTCGGTCAAGATCGCCGTCGAGTTCGCAATCAGGAACGCTGCGCCGACGCCCTGGAAGAGTCGCATCACCACCAACCAGAGGGCGGCCGACGTCCCGGACATCCAGGTGATCGACAGCAGGAGCGAAAAGAAGGTGTAGATCACGAAACCGAGGTTGTACATGCGCACTCGTCCGAGCATGTCGCCCAGTCGCCCCAGACTCACGACCAGCACCGAGGTGACGATCATGAAGCCCAGGATCATCCACAAGAGGTAGAAGGTGTTGCCCGGCAGCAGCGGGTCGATGCCGATGCCCTTGAAGATGTCGGGCAACGCGATGAGGACAATCGACGTATCGATCGTCGCCATCAAGACGCCGATCGTCGTATTGGTAAGTACCAGCCACTTGTAACGATCGGCGTCGGGCGGAGGTAGCTCGCTTCGTCGTTCGCGAGTGGTCGTGACGCTCACGACACCGAGTCGCTGATCAACTCACTCGGTACGGCGTCGAGGCTGCGCAAAATCGCGTTCGCGAGGTCTCGCGCACTCTCGGCACTGAGTTCGAGCGCTACGCGCGCCGAAGGTCCCTTGGCCGGGTTGAGCACGTCGATAAGCAGCGCGTGACCGGCGGGATAGTGCACCGGATGATCGAAGTAGACCGACGCGTCGGTCATCGCCGTCCAGCCCTCGGGCGTCTTCGCGCTGCCGCGAAGCGACAGGGTCTCAGTTTGGTAGGTGCACACGGTCGCTCCTTAGATGAGTGTTCGTTCGAGAAAGGTGAAGATGTCCTTCCATCCTTCGTTCGCCGACTCGGGTCGAAAGCTTGGACGATCCACGTTGAAAAACGCGTGGCCCGCACCATCGAACGTGCGGAAGGTGAACTCCTTGCCGGCGGCTTTGAGCGCGTCGGCGAGCATCTCGGTCTGATCGGGCGAGGGGAACGTGTCGTCGGCACCGAAGAGACCCAGAACCGGACCCGAAAGGTTGCCGACTTCGCCCAAGAGGCCCGTCACCTTTAAGGGGAACTCCGCGGGTGAGTCGAGCGAGACGAAGGCGCCGTAACAGTCGATGACCGCATTGAGGGGCAGACGACATCCCGAGAGGAACGATTGGCGACCACCCGAGCAGTAGCCAATCACGCCGACCTTGCCGTTCGAGATGGCGAGCGACGTGAGGTGGGCCATGGCGCCCGCGACGTCGCCGACGAGTTGCTCGTCACTGACGCCGCCTTGGGCGCGCGCGGTGGCGGCCGCGTCGTCAGGGCTCGCGTCGGGGGCAATGCGGTAGTAGAGATTCGGTATCAGCGCCGCGTAGCCATTCGCCGCGAACTTGCGGGCAATCTCCTTGGTCCCTTCGTCGTAACCGGGAAGGTGGTGAATCACCACCATCGAGCCCACCGTCTCGACGTCGGTCGGCACCGCTAAGTACGCCTCAATCTCGTCGTCGTGATGTCCCTTGATGGTGATCGTGTCGGCGCGCAGATTGTGCGTCACGGTGAGCCTTTCGATTGATCGTCATCGCATCCGTTGACGCGCTGACGAAGACGTGCACAGAATTGGTATTAGTTACTTAGAGTTACTAACTGCTATGTTAGCGCAATGGCCACTGCGACGAAGGACCGGAAGGTCGACTCGACCCTCGAGCGGGAGTGGGGACGGCTCCGTCGAAGCCAGATCATCGGGTTGGTGCGCGCTTCGAACGCACCCGGTCACAGCCCGCTGTCGGTCGAACTACTTCGGGCCGTCGTCGAAGCCGGCGAGATCAGAGCGTCGGACCTCGCGAGTGCGCTGTTCGTTACCAAGACCTCGATCAGCCGCTACGTGAATGAGATGCTGAGGGAAGGACTGCTGGTCCAACGTCGCGACCCCTCTGACGGGCGAGCGGCGCTGTTGTCAGTGTCCTTAGAGGGTCGACGTGAGCTCGAAGAGCGAGAAGCCCGAAGGAGTGCGTGGTTGCGAGACCTGTGTCGAGGTTGGCCCAAGGGCGACGTCGCCACCTTGACCACGCTGCTCCAGCGGCTCAACGACGGCGTGAGTAGGCGACTCAATGATTCGGCGCCGCGCTAGCGCGAGGGCACGAGCCGAGCGTCATTCATCGCTGACCATCGAGTTGCGCTCGGCGGTACCGGTGACGTACGCGATGCCTCCCGAGACGAGTAACAAGAGGCCGGATGCCGTGAGGGCGAGGTTGAGTCCGTGGGTGAACGCGCCGTAGGCGGCGTGCACGACTTCGGCGATGATCTTCCTTACGCCGGCGCTGCTCTGACTGCCTTCTTCTTCGGCACGCTTGCTGACCGAGCCGGTGATCACGGCGTTGATGATGATCGAGCGGTAGCTCGCGGGAATACCCAGTTGGATGAGACGATTGGTCAAGTTCACGGTGAGTTGTCCATTGACGATGGAGCCGAGAATCGCGACGCCGGTCACCGCACCGAGCTCGCGACTTGTGTTGATGGTGGACGCCGCCATGCCCGAATTGGCGGCGGGGATGGAAAACAGCGCGGTGGCGTTGACCGGGACCACGATGATGCCGAAGCCGACACCCGCGAGACCCATGGTCCAACCGAGTGTCGAGAGTCCCGCTGTCGGGCTGATCACCGCGTCGGTGAGCAGCACCCCGAGGCCCGCGAGGAGACAGCCCACCGTCATGGGGATCTTTGAACCAACGAGTCCGACCCAACGACCCGTGAAGAGCGAGGCGACGACCATGCCCCCGAGCAGCGGCAGGAAGTCCACGGCCAGGCTGTAGGGGCCCACCTGGGCGACCACTTCGAGGTAGAGGGCGACAAAGAAGAAGATTGAAAAGATGGCGAAGTAACTCGTAAAGGCGATGATCGTCGAGCCGGAGAAGGCGCGATTGCGCACCCACTTGACATTGAGCATCGGGTACTTCGTCTTGGACTCGACGATGAAGTACGTGACGAGGCTCACCGCCGCGATCACGTAGAGGGTGAGAACAGTCGAGGAGCGATACCCCCACGTCTCGCCCGCAATCGTCGCAAAGGTCGCAAAGCCAAGTGCCACGGCCGCCAAGACGAAGCCGTACCAGTCGAGGCGCCGCCGGACGTCATTCACGCTTTCGGGTAATGCGACACCCGCGACCACGAGGACGACCACGCCGAAGACGAAGTTGAACCAGAACACGGCGCGCCACGACCACAGGCCAACTAGTACGCCACCTATGACTGGACCGAGCGCGAGGGCGAGGCCCGAGACGGCCGCCCACGCCCCTAAGGCCCGAGCGCGAAGGCGCTTGTCGGGGTAGATGTGGCGGATCATCGAGAGCGTGCTCGGCTCGGACCCGGCGGCGCCGATGCCCATGATGACGCGACCGACGATCAGTTCCTTCGGCGATATCGCGAACGCGCACACCAGCGAGCCGGCACAGAAGACGATGACGCCGTAGAGCATGATCCGCTTACGACCGAAGTTGTCACCCAACGACCCACAGATCAACATCAAACTCGCGAAGGCCAGTGCGTAGCCGCCAACGACCCACTGAAGTTGCGAGACGCCCGCGTGCAGTTTGGCTTGCACGCTGGTGAGCACTGCGCTGGCAATCGTGTTGTCGAGGAACGTGAGGAAGAGGATGGCNNAGCAGCGACGCGAAACTGAAGTGTGTCTTGAGCTGACGGACAATGGAGCGCCGACGTTCGTCAAGCGTGCGCGTCAGCAACGACGACGTGTCGCTCACCTCAAACATACGCTCCCTCCAACTGGCGAGGACGCACTTGACGCACGGCCCCGAACACTGCGCTTCTCGTACTACTGCGAACGCCGAGTGTGGCGACGATCGCGTTGCTGCCCGAGTTTGGCTCGAGGCAACGTATGTGCAATTACTTCAGCGGTGCTTTAAACGCAATCGGCCCAACGGCTGAATCAGTACCGGTTGCGTTGCCAACACTGACGGCGCACGCTTTTAGATTGGCCTTGGTCGTCCCGCACTTACCACTGCCAATTTTTCCTTCGACGACTTTAAAGGACATGCGCGGCAACAGTCCAGTCTTGGAGATGGTGGCCGATGGCGGGATTCCGTTCACTTGGCAGTCCGATTCGCCCTTGGCTTTGACGAGGCACTCGACAATGAACACTGAGTCGCCCGGTTTGAAGCCGCTGCCCGCGATGCTCACCTTTTCGCCACTTCGGAGGTTCGTT
This sequence comes from Acidimicrobiaceae bacterium, assembly GCA_003133075.1. Taxonomy (GTDB): domain Bacteria; phylum Actinomycetota; class Acidimicrobiia; order Acidimicrobiales; family RAAP-2; genus RAAP-2. Next base: position 14,553 of record PKZN01000100.1, read on the forward strand.
GAGGGGGTCACGACGATTTTCGGTTTCCCTGCGGCCGACGCGCTGGTCACCGAGACCACTCCGCTCGAGAGTCCGACCAGTCCCAGCATTGCGACGCTCACAGCGACGCGCAGTCCTCTAGTTGCCTTCATTATTCCTCCCTAGATCTTCGCGCTCGTCACAGTGACCGACGAACTTCACGCGATTCTGTGCCGTGGTGGCAGACGAACGTACCCCGACGAAACGTCACGTTTATCGTAGTCAGGCCATTCGCGTTTTGTTTCGGACTCACCGACGGTCACTCGCGGCCCTTAGTAAATGCTGAGAGCTCGTACAGGAAGAGCGCGATTACCTTGCAGTAACGCGGCCCAAGCTTCCGCCGCGTATGTTCAGCGGCGAGCACCCGGTGCTGGACTAGGGAGTAGAAAAAGCACCCGTGCGGTTGATGGCGCGACCTCGGACGGCCGCTCGAATTGCACTGAGGACGTCGGAGATCGAGGAGTTCTTCCCTAGAAATCCGGCGCATCCCGCGTCGCGAGCGCGAGCCACCAAGGCGTCATCCGCCGCCGTACCGAGCAGCACCACGCGAGTCTTGGGGGACTCGACAAGAATTTCTTTGATCGTGTCGACGCAGTTCCCGTAGGGCAGTTGATAGTTCATCAACAGCACATCGGGGTACTCGCGCTTGATGAGTCGCATCGCGTCAATGGTATTGACCGCGGTACCAGCGAGCTCCAGGTCGGGCGCTTTCGTGATCGACAGGGCGAGCATCTCCGAGACGATGATGTGGTCATCCACGACGGCCACTCGTGTCGCGTGCGAAAGTGCGTTTTCCATGTTGACTTCAAGGTTAACGATGGCCCCATATATGTAGGCATGAATCGCCCGTATTTTGTGGCGCGTTATTTGACGACTTTTTATCTGTTCTGGTCGACACCGCTCGTCGAACGTGGCAGTTCACTGCGATGTCGACGCCGGGCGGTGAATCTTCGATAGTTCGAGCTATCGAAAGTCGTCTTGGAGTTGTCTTAGTTCGTCCGCTCCAGGGCAGAGTCGCTCAAAAGGAATCGTATTCAAACCGGTAGCGGGAGTTTGGTTGAGGTCGTGTAGCTCTTGACCNNCGATCGCGCACGTACTCCTCCACCGAGGAACGCTCGCTCGGGTCGTAGCCGTCGGGAACGGAGCGAAAACGAATCACGCTGCCGTCGTGCATGGTGACCGCCTTCGCGTCGTCGTTAGGGATTCGTTCACGGATAGGCACGTGCAGTGGTACGAAGTCGGACTCGATCTCTTTCACCTCGTGCGCGCGCATGAACTTATAACTCTTGGTCGAGCCCTCGTGGTCGTTGAAGGTGACGCACGGTGAGATGACGTCAATCAGCGCGAAGCCGTTGTGCGCAATCGCGGCTTTCAAAATGGGAATGAGTTGTTCCTTGTCGCCGCTGAAGCTGCGCGCCAGGAACGTCGCACCGAGGGCGAGGCCCATCAGGATCGGGTCAATGGGCGCGAGGTGGTTCGCTTCGCCCTTTTTGGGAGCCGAACCGATATCGGCCGAGGCCGAGAGTTGCCCCTTGGTGAGTCCGTAGACGCCGTTGTTCTCGATCACGTAGACCATGTTGACGTTACGGCGCATCGCGTGGAGCAGGTGACCGAGACCGATTGAGAGGGAGTCGCCGTCGCCGGAGATTCCGATGTAGGTCAGTTCGCGATTCGCCGCGTTCGCCCCCGTGGCGATGGTCGCCATGCGACCGTGGGCGCTGTTGAAGCCATGCGCGCCTCGCACGAAGTACGTCGGGGTCTTTGACGAACACCCGATGCCGCTCAACTTCGCGATGCGATGAGGCGGCGTGGAGAGCTCGAAGAACGCGTGGCTGATCGCTGCGGTGACCGAATCGTGTCCACACCCCGCACATAGTGTCGACATCGCGCCCTCGTAGTCGCGGATCGTCAGGCCCAGCTCGTTCTTTGGCAGCGGACTGAGGGGAATGAAGGGCTTCAGTATCGAGGGCATCAGGTGATCTCCATCTGGGTCAGTACGCTGTCGACGACTTGCTTGGCGCTGAGGGGGAACCCGCCGTAGGCGAGCACCGAACTCATTGAATCGATCGCCACCCCGGTCTCGATGGAGATCAACGAGCGTAGTTGGGCGTCACGGTTTTGTTCGACGACGAAGCAACGATCGTGAGCGTCAACGAAGTCGCGCACCTCGTCGACGAAGGGGAAGCCCCGCACTCGCATGAAGTCGGCCACCACGCCACGCTCGGCTAACTCGTCGATCGCTTCTCGCACCGCGAGGTCACAACTTCCAATCGTGATCACGCCGATGGTCGCCTTCGCTCGTCGAGTCACGATGGGAGCTGGCACGTGCGGTGCGGCGGCGGCGTGTTTGAGCTTGAGGCGGTCGATCACTTCTTGGTAGTGGTCGGGGATCTCGGTGTAGCGACCGAACTTGTCGTGACCAGATCCCCGCACGAAGTACGCACCCTTTTCGTGTGAACCGGGCACCGTGCGCGGGGTGACGTACTCCTCGTCCTCGTCGGTGTAGCGAAAGAACTCCTTGATGTCGGCGAGGTGGCTGTCGTTGAGCACCCGGCCGCGATCGGGGATGAACTCGTCGTCCCAGGTGAGCGACGGCACCACCCAGTCGTTCATACCAATATCGAGGTCCGAGAGCATGAACACCGGCGTCTGGAATCGCTCCGCGAGGTCAAAGCTCGCCACGGCGAACTCGAAGCACTCGTGAGGGTTGGCGGGGAAGAGCAGGATGTGCTTGGTGTCGCCGTGACTGGCGTAGGCGCACATCAAGATGTCGCCTTGCTGCGTGCGCGTCGGCATGCCCGTCGAGGGACCGACGCGCTGGACGTCGATGACGACCGCGGGGATCTCGGTGTAGTACGCCAGCCCGAGCAACTCGCTCATGAGTGAGATGCCCGGGCCCGAGGTGGAGGTGAAGGCCCGCGCACCGCTCCAGCCCGCGCCCAGCACCATACCGATGGACGCGATCTCGTCCTCGGCCTGGATGATGAGGTAGTTGT
>PKZN01000145.1 GCA_003133075.1 Acidimicrobiaceae bacterium
AGGCCCATCGCGCGCGCCGCGCGCTCGTAGACCGGGCCCGCCACCTGCGCCGCCTTCGCGGCACCCTGGTCAGCAATACCTTGGAGCACCGCCGGATCCGCGACGAGTTTCTCGTAGTGCTCGCGCAAGGGGGTGAGTGTCGCGACGAGTAGTGCCGCCACGTCGTTCTTCAACTCGCCATAGCGCGAGTACCGTCCGGCCACCTCTTCGGGCGTCTCACCGCTGATGCTCGAGTAGATCTCGAGCAGGTTCGACACGCCCGGCTTCGCCTCCCAGTCGAATCGAACCGAGCCCTCGGTATCGGTGACGGCTTTGGAGATTTTCTTCTCGATGTCGGAGGGGGAGTCGAACATGAGGATCTTCCCCAGGGGACTCGAGACGGACTTACTCATCTTGCGCGTGGGTTCTTGGAGGTCCATGACCCGGGCGGCGACGTTGGGCTGGACGCCAATGGGCACACGGAACGTCTCGCCGAAGCGGTTGTTAAAACGCATCGCCAGATCGCGGGTCAACTCGAGGTGTTGACGTTGGTCGTTGCCCACGGGCACCTCTTCGGTCTCGTAGAGCAAGATGTCCGCCGCCATCAACACCGGGTAGGTCAGCAGTCCCACGCGAAAACCCTCTTGGCGTTCGGACTTCTCCTTAAAGGCCACCATGCGAGAGAGCTCCCCGTAGGTGGCGACGCATTCGAGCAGCCAGTTCAACTGCGCGTGGTAGCGCACGTGACTCTGCACGAAGATCGAACAGACCTCGGGGTCGAGGCCCGCGGCCACGTAGGTCGCCAGCAGATCAATCGTGTTCGCCCGCAGCTCCTCAGGCGAGATCTCGAGCGTCAGCGCGTGCAGGTCCACCACGCAGTAGTACGCCTCNNGGGTTCTGGGCCGCGACCCACGGGCGCAGCGCACCTAAGTAGTTGCCCAAGTGCAACGAACCAGAGGGCTGCATCCCCGAAAGTATCTTCATCGCTCAATCGTATTAGAGAAGTCCCGAGCGCCTCGCCAGTAGAGTTGACGGGTGACCTTCGTCGTGACGACGCCGTCCTTCAGCGGCCCCATCGAACTGCTGCTTCAGTTAATTGCCACCCACGAACTCGACGTGCTGGACGTGCCCCTGGCGCCCGTGGTCGATGAGTTCGTCGCGCTGGTGCGTGACGAGGCGAGCGTCCTCGAGATGGACGAGCTCTCAGAGTTCCTCTTGATCGCCGCGATCTTGTTGGAGATGAAGAGTCAACGACTCTTGCCCGGGCGTGACAGCGGCGAGTTGGATGAGGAGTTCGTGGGCTGGGAAGAGCGCGACGTCCTCCTCGCGCGACTCCTCGAGCTGCGCACGTACGCCGCGTTGGCCGACGCCTTCGTCTCGCTCTTCGAGCGCGCCAGTCGCGCCTATCCGCGCCTACGCGGTATCGACGACGGCTTCGTGGTGACGCCGCCCGACCTCCTCGCCGGAGTCACCACCGCGCAACTGGCGATGGCGTACCTGCGCGGCATCGAGGAGAAGCCGGTACGGGTCGTGCGCCTGCACCACGTCACGGTTGACGCCGTGACCGTCGCCGAAACGGTCGCAACACTCTCGCAGTGGCTGCCCACGAAGGGTCGCCTCACGTTTCGCAACTTGACCGAAGGGCTCACCACGCGGATCGAGATCATCGTGCACTTTCTCGCGATCCTCGAGTTGTGCAAGTTGGGTCACGTCGAACTCGGCCAGGGCGCGACCTTTGGTGACGTGCAGATCGAATGGATNNCCGATCTCGCCCGAGGAACTCGCCGACGTGGTCGACGTCGACGCCGAAGCGGTCGTCGCGACACTGCGCTTGTTGCGCGCGGAGTTCCAACGCGAGCGACGAGGCTTTCAGTTGGTGGAACTCGCGAGCGGCTGGGTCATGCAGTCAGCGCCGGAGGTGGCACCGTGGGTCGCGAAGTTCGCGAACCGCGACGTGTCGCACCGACTCTCCTCGGCCGCACTCGAATCACTCGCCATCATCGCGTACCGTCAACCGGTTTCGCGCGCCCAGATCACCGCGCTTCGTGGCGTCAACGTCGACGGCGTGGTGCGACTCTTAGAGCAACGCGGCTACATCGAAGAGTTAGGCCGAGCGCCCGGACCGGGTCAACCGATTCTCTACGGGACGACCGAGTTGTTCCTTGACCGGATGGGACTGGCGACCTTGAACGACTTGCCGCCGATTGAAGAGTTCATGCCGCCGATCGAAACGGCCAACGCGTTGGCCGATGAGTTGGGCCTCAACTTCGATGACACCGAGGTGTCCTAGTTGGACGAGGGCGAGCGTCTCCAAAAGACGTTGGCGCGCGCCGGCTACGGCTCGCGGCGAGCCTGCGAGCTCCTCATAGCGGGGGGCCGGGTCACCGTTGATGGACGCGTCGCAGAACTGGGTAATCGAGTCGACCCCGAAACCCAGATCATCTGCGTGGACGGGAAGATGGCTCCGACCTCACAGAGCAAGGTCTACTTCCTTTTGAATAAGCCCGACGGCGTCGTCACCACGGCGGCCGACCCCCAAGGCCGAACCACCGTGCTCGATCTGGTGGAGTCGCCGGTGCGAATTTTTCCGGTCGGACGACTCGACATGAACACCGAAGGTCTGTTGATTTTGACGAACGACGGTCGATTGGCGCACCTCTTGACCCATCCCAGTTCGGGCATCGCCAAGGAGTACCTCGCTCGGGTCGAGGGCGACCCGTCGCCGGGGGCGTTGCGTCGACTTCGCGACGGGGTCGAGCTCGACGACGGCGTCACCGCCGTCGCGCAGGTGTCGCGCGTCAGCGAGGGACTGCTGCGTATCGTCATCCACGAGGGTCGTAATCGTCAGGTACGGCGCATGTGCGCGGCGGTGGGCCACGAGGTCACGAGGTTGGTGCGCACGCGCATCGGTCCACTCCAGGACGCGACGCTGTCGCCGGGTTCGTTTCGCCAACTTTCGCTCCAAGAAGTTCGTCGTCTCATGGAAGCCGTTGGAATGACCGAGGAGCTGGCCTCTACGATGCCTTCATGACTTCGTCACGTCTACAGGGGCTGCGCGGTGCGTCGCGCTGCAAAGCGAACACCGCCGAGGAGATCACCGAGGTCACTCAGGAACTCCTGCTCGCGATGATCGAGCGAAACGACGTGTCCCACGACGACGTGGTGAGCGTGATCTTCACCACCTCGCCGGACCTCACGGCGGGGTTTCCGGCGGCGGCGGCGCGCGGTATTGGCTTCGGCGACGTGCCCCTGCTCTGCGCCAGTGAGATCGCCGTTCCCGGCGCAATGCCCTTGACGGTGCGGATCTTGCTGCACACCTATAGCGAACGCCGCCGCGACGAACTGCACCACGTCTACCTTCGAGACGCGCAGTCCCTCCGCGATGACCTCCCCGAGTAGTCGCCGGGCCCACGTCGTGGGACTCGGCTTGATTGGATCCTCGGTGGCGCTCGCTCTGGCCGAGACGGGTTGGCGCGTCAGCGGGACGGATCTCGACGACGCGGTTGTCGCCACGGCCCTCGAGGCGGGGGTGATCGACGGGACCGCTGTCACCGAGGAGCACTCACTCATCGTGGTCGCGACGCCCGCGGGGACGGTCGCGGCGACCGTGAGCGCGCTATTGGCCAACTCGACCAATGAGGCGCTTATCGTCACCGACGTCGCGGGGGTGAAGAGTGCGATCGTCGCCGCGGTTCATGACCCACGGTTTCTCGCCGGCCACCCCATGGCGGGCTCGGAGTTGCGTGGTCTCGCGGGGGCTCGCGCGGACCTCTTTCGCGGGTGCACCTGGGTGCTCACCCCCACCGCCGCCACCAAGCCGGCGACCTACACCACGTTGCACGGCGTGCTGCGCGAACTCGGCGCCAACGTCGTCGCGGTCGACCCCGATGACCACGATCGCCTCGTGGCCGTGGCGAGTCACGTCCCGCATCTTTTGGCCGGCGCGCTGATGAACGAAGCGACCCGAGTCGCCGAACAAGACGCCGTCTTGTTACAACTCGCTGCGGGTGGTTTCCGTGACATGACCCGAGTCGCGGCCGGTGACCCCGCGATCTGGCCCGACGTCCTCTTCGAGAACCGCGAGGCCGTGTCGCAGTCGCTCCAAGCCCTCGAGGACCGATTGGCCGCACTGCGCGAGGCGCTCAACACCGATGATCACGACGCGCTCGCGGGCGACCTTCGCCGAGCGGCGTCCGCACGGCGCCAACTCCCGGGCCGTGCGCTGGACTCAGACAACTTGGCCTACCTGCGAGTCGCCGTCAGCGACCAACCAGGGGTCCTGGCGGCGGTCACGCGCACGGCGTCGGAACTGCTGGTGAACATCTTCGACATCGAAATCGCNNCGAGGTTCGATTCGGGTACCGGGCGATAAGAGCACGTCGCATCGCGCCCTCATGCTCAGTGCCCTCGCGAGCGGCCAGAGCACGGTGACGGGTCTCTCCCCGGGCGAGGACGTCGTCGCGACGCGGGCGATTCTCACGCAACTCGGCGCACGATTCAGCGACGACGACGGACTCGTGCGCGTCGTCGGTCCCGACAGCGGGCTGAACCCGAGCGGCGAGGTCCTCCAGTGTGAGAACTCCGGGACGACGATGCGACTCCTCTGTGGGCTCGTGAGCACGATTCCGGGTACCCATCAACTCGGTGGCGACGCCTCGCTCTCCAAACGCCCCATGGACCGAGTTGCCGCACCGCTCGGGTTAATGGGTGCCACGGTGACCGGTTCGGGGACCCGGGTCACCCCGCCGCTGCACATCGAAAGTCCGGCGCGCCTGCGAGCCATTGACTACGTGGTCCCGGTGCCGAGCGCTCAGGTGAAGTCCGCGATTCTTCTGGCGGGTCTCGTCGCCGAGGGCACGACGGTGGTCAGTGAAAGCCTGCGAACGCGCACCACCACCGAGGACATGTTGCACGACGCGGGGGTCACGATCTCGACGGTGACCGCGGGGGAGGGCCGCACCATTACCTTGGCCCCCGGGCGACCGCGACGTCACGACTGGTTCGTGCCGGGCGATCCCAGTCAGGCCGCGTTCTTCGCGGTGCTCGGGGCCATTCACGCCAAGGCCACCTTGGAGGTACTGAGTGTCGACGCGGCGCCCGAACGCGTGGGGTACGTCGCCGTGCTCGCTCGAATGGGCGCCGACGTCCGTCTCGTTGAGCGCGAGGGTGGAGTCGCGTTGACCTCGAGAACATCCAGCTTGCGCGCGACGGAGATTCACGCTGAGGAGGTCCCTTCGGTCGATGAGGTGCCGGTGCTGACGGTCGCGGCGTGTGCGGCTACCGGCGTGAGCGCCTTTCGCTCGATGGGAGAACTTCGCGTTAAGGAGTCCGATCGCTTTGCCGCTTCGCTCGCCCTCGCCACCGCGCTCGGAGCCACGGCGTGGTCCGACGGCGACGACTTCTTCGTCGAGGGCCTCGGCGACGCGTCACGATTTCTCGACTTCTCCTTCGCCACCGAGTTGGATCACCGCATGGTGATGGCCAGTGCCGTCGCCGGTAGCGCGGGAAAGGGCTGCACGATCGAGGGGGCGGCGAGCGTCGCGTCGAGCTACCCACATTTCTTCCGCGACCTAGCGTTGCTCGGGTGAGTGTCCGGATCATCGCCATCGACGGCCCCGCGGGTTCGGGCAAGTCCAGTGTGGCGCGCGCGCTCGCCGCGGCGCTCGGCTGGTCGTTCCTCGACACGGGCGCGATGTACCGCGCGGTGACCGTCGACGCCCTGCGCCGGGGTGTCGACGTGCACGACGATGTCGCCATGGGTGAACTCGCCGAAAGTGTGACGCTCACGACGCTGCCGCGCGTGAGCGTCGATGGTCGCGACGTCGAGGACGAGATTAGAACTGACGAGGTCAATGTCGCGGTGTCGACCGTCGCCGCGAATCCGTTGGTCCGCGCCCAGATGGTGCAGCGCCAACGCGACTTCGCCGCCGCGCAGCCCCTCGGGACGGTCGTCGAAGGTCGCGACATCACCACGGTGGTCTTTCCCAACGCCACGGTCAAGGTCTTTTTGACGGCGTCGTTGGAAGAACGGGCGCGTCGCCGTGGGGAAGAAGGCGAAGCGTCGGTGGCGAGGCGCGACGACGCCGACTCCACGCGCCACGCTTCGCCGTTACGTCAGGCGGACGACGCGCTGGTGCTAGACACGACGGGACGAAGCGTCGATGACGTGGTTGGGGAGGTGATCGAATGTCTGAAACTGAAGACCTTGTCCTGAACCCCAAGAAGACGCCGATCTACTACGTCGCCGCGGTGCTGATTTCGGGCGCGGCGAAGCTGCTCTTTCGCCCCAGCGTCGAAGGAGCCGAGAACATTCCTCTCTCGGGGCCGGTATTGATCGCGCCGATCCATCGTTCGAACGTGGACTTCGCATTCACGCTGTTCATCTCGCCGCGCAAAGTCTTCTTCATGGCCAAAGACGGCCTCTACAACCATCCACTCTTTGGCAAACTCCTCGTTCGCCTCGGCGCGTTCCCGGTGAACCGCGACGCGGCGGACCGTGGATCGATGCGCTTGGCCGAAGAGGTCCTACGCCGGGGTCAGGCGCTGGTGCTCTTTCCTGAAGGTACGAGAAAAGACGGGCCCAACGTCGAACCCCTGCACGACGGAGCGATGTTCATCGCCGCGCGAACGGGGGCGACGGTGGTGCCCGTGGGGATCGCGGGCAGCGACAAGGCCATGGGCCACGGCGCCAAGTTTCCGAGGTTCGCCAAGATCCATATCGTCGTCGGCAAGCCGATCTCGCCGCCCGTGAGCGAAGGCCGCGTGTCGCGATCGCAGATCAGCGCCAAGACCGAGGAGTTACGAGAGGCCCTCGAAGCGGCCTACGCGACTGCGCGCAGCCGCGAGCGTCACTAGCGCTCGCGCCACCAGGTACCAAAGACCACCCGCGCGTAGCGAAACCCGAAGAGCCAGTTCTTGCCCTTCTTCGTGGT
>PKZN01000046.1 GCA_003133075.1 Acidimicrobiaceae bacterium
GAGACCAAGAGTTTCGCGGTGACGGTGTACGACCCCGACGCCCCGACACTCTCAGGATTTTGGCATTGGGCGGTCGCGGACATTCCTGCGACCACCACGTCACTCGTCGCGGGCGCGGGCGACGAACGGGGGAAAGCGTTACCAGAGGGCGCGGTGCAGTTCGCCAACGACGCGGGTATGCGGCGTTACGTCGGGGCGGCCCCCCCGAGCGGACACGGGCCACATCGTTACTTCGTCGCGGTCACGGCTCTCGACGTTGAGCGATTGGACTTGCCAGAAGGGTCCTCGCCGGCGTATTTGGGTTTTAACCTCTTCGCTCACGGCATCGCGCGCGCGGTGATCGTTGGCACGTTCGAGCAGCCCTAGATCAGAGGTAGTGCGGCGGTCGCTCGTCACGGTCTCGACGGAGACGGGCGAGTTCCTCTTTAAGGCGATCAACTTCACGGCGCAACGATTGAACGGTCTCTTGGAGTGCTTCGACGGTCGCTTCTTCGCTCACCACGACACCCTCTCACACCGTCACCCGGAGTTGGCGACGTACTGAGTCGAGGAGTTCGCGCCGGTTACGCCGCGGTCGCTGTCGCGAGGGAGACTTCCCGACGACCCGTGGTAGTTGCTGAGCAGGACACGGAGGTGACGTCACTCTCGGGAATTGAGTCACGCTCACCTACTTTTTTCTAGACCCGGCAGTAAAGTACGTCGAACTCCGAGCCGAAGGGGCGTCGTGTGAACTTCTGTCCCCGGTGCGGCACGCGGGTCGTGGGGAACTACTGCGTGAACTGCGGCGGTCCGACGAGATCGACGGACACACCCGTTTTCAGTGAGCCCTCCGCCGTTGAGCGCGAAGCGATTGACGCTGCGAGCGGCGAGACGCCTCCTCGGGCCCCTGTGCTCGACGAAGCCACTGCTGGAACTCCCGCGCTACGAAAGAACGCCGATGGCGAAGTGGTGGGCGGACTCCCAATGGGTTCCGCACGGCGATCCTTGGTGATCGAAACGCGCGTCGTCATGATTGCCTTCCTCGTGCCCGGCGTCGCTTCCGCCGTCATCATCCTCTCCGAACACGTCGCGGGCGTCGACAACATCGCGCAGTTCGCGACCTTCGTCAAGCACCAGCCGCTGGTGAACATGTTGTTGGGGATATTGGCCTACCTCCCGGTCGCGGCCATCGTCCCGATGGCGCTCTATCTCCTGTCTCGCACGGGTCAGGACCGAACGACGCTCGGCCTCGTGCTACCTCAGGTGAAACGGGACATCCTTCCAGCGATCGGCCTCGACGCGGCGGCCTTCGCCACTGAGTTCGCGCTGGCAATCCCAGTTGCTGCCTTCCTCGCCGCCCACAAGACTCTTGTCAACAGCCTCGTCACCGCCCATGTGCCCGCGTACTACATCGTGTGGGGGCTAATTATCTCCGCCACGACTGCCATCACCGAAGAGGTTTTGGTGAACGGCTACCTCATCACGCGACTTGGTCAACTCGGCTGGACGCCGCGCAGCGCGCTGATCTTGAGTTTGATCCTGCGCACGAGCTATCACGTCTACTACGGCTTCGGATTCATCTTCACGATCCCACTCGGTTTCTACGTGACGCGGTCGTTCCAGAAACACCACAAACTGACACGGCCGATCCTGGCGCACTTCCTCTACGACGCGATCCTCTTTACGATCGCGGTACTGCACTGATGAACGGAGGGACGCGTCGTGCCCTATTGCGCTAACTGTGGGACCGCCGANNCTGCCGTATTTCCCCATGGACACTGTTCCGCCGCCGCGCATCGAGGACGTCGCGAACTTCTGGTGGCGTCTCTTGAGCTTCGTGATCGACTCGATCATCCTCGCGGTGGCGACGGGCATCCCGGAACACCTGGCGGGTGCCAGTCACACGGCGGCCGCGCTGGTCAGCGTGGCGACGGCGTTCGTCTACTTCACGGCATTTCTCGCATCGGGGAAGAACCAGACGCCCGGGATGATGGTCGTACAGATCCACTGCGTGAACGAGCGAGACCGCGGTCCGGTTGACGCCGCTCATGCGGCGCTGCGGTCCTTGGCGTACTGCCTTTTGGTACTCATTGGCAGCTTCTACACCTACACCCGTCACCTCTATCCCACCCCGGCACAGACCACCGAACAGGCGCACGACGCGGTCATCGCTCTGTCGCTTTTCATACCGCACTACCTCGATCTGCTCTGGGCCGCGTGGGATCCCAAGCGTCAGACGCTGCACGACAAAGTCGCGCACACCGTGGTGCTGCGACCGAAGAAAGTTGTCCAAGCCCCTCCCGGGGCGCTCGACATGTGGTGACCTAGGGAAAGAGTCCGCGCAACTCCGTGGCTTCGGCGATGCGCTCCACGCCGACAACGAGCGCGGTATCGCGCAACGCCACGCCGAGCTGTTCGTGTCTGATCCAGATGGCATCAAAGGCGTCGTGCATGGTCTTTTCCAAGCGCTGCTGGAACAACTCGGGCTCCCACATGAAACCCTGGAGGTCCTGGGCCCACTCGAAGTACGACGCCACCACGCCACCGGCGTTCGCCAAGACGTCGGGCACGACGGGGATGTTGCGACTCGCCAACACCGTCGCGCCCTCGCCGGTGGTCGGACCATTGGCCGCCTCGACCATCATCGTCGCCGACATCGACGTCGCCACACTCTCGGTGATCACGCCACCGAGGGCGGCGGGGATCGCGATGTCACTCGGGAGCGCGAAGAGCTCGTCGGCGTGCACCTCTTCGCCGCCGGGATAGCCCATGATGGATTTCGCTTCGTCGAAGTGCGCGCTCATCTTGTCGTAGTCGATGCCCTCGGGTACGTGAATCGCCCCGTGCACGTCGGCGAGACCCACGACCTTCATGCCACGTTGGCTGAGGAGTTTGACGAGCGGCGCGCCGACTTTGCCGTATCCCTGGATGACGACGCGCTCGCCCTCGGGTGGTCGACCGAGTCGGTTCAACAGTGCCACCGTGCAGATCGTCACGCCCAGTGACGTCGCGCCCGCGTGACCGAGCGTGCCGCCGATTGCCAAGGGCTTGCCGGTGACCACGCCAGGTAGGTTGTGTCCGCGCAGCATCGAGACGGTGTCCATGATCCAGCTCATCACCTGGGGGTCGGTGTTGATGTCGGGGGCCGGGATGTCGCGGTCGGGCCCAATCATCGGTGCGATCGCGAAGGCGTAGCGACGGGTGAGCCGCTCGAGCTCGGCGTGGGACAACAACGAGGGGTCGACTTTGACGCCACCCTTGGCCCCGCCATAAGGAATATTGACGACGGCGCACTTAATTGACATATCCGCACTCAGTGCCGCGATCTCGTCAACACTCACGCTCGGATGGAAGCGGATCCCGCCCTTGCCGGGGCCGCGAGAGGAGTCGTGCTGAATGCGCCACCCGGTGAACATGTGAATCTCGCCGTTATCCATGCGCACGGGCACCGCTACTTCGAGGATGCGCTCGGGAGTCACGATCCGGGTGATCATCCCCTCGTCGAGACCGAGCAGGTTCCCCGCTTTTTCAATCAGCGACGTGACCCGGAGCCAGGGATTGAAGACGTCTGAATCTGCTTCGTGAGGAAGCGTGACCATGCGATGCCAGCCTTTAAAAACGGAAAGCGCCGTTGCTTTCAGCCTCCAGGTTACGTGCGTCACGTCGCTCCAAGGCACCATCGACGGACAATTCGAGGGCGGAAGGTTCCAGTACTGTGACACTCGGATGAAGAAAGGTCGAGGATGAAGATAACGACGGCACTGAGTTACTCGGGCGGCTTCAAAGAGGCGGCCCGCAATGTGGTCGAGATGGAACAGGCCGGCCTCGACCTGGTCTGGGTCGCCGAGGCCTACGGTTTCGACAGCCCCTCCTTGATGGGATATCTCGCCGCGCTCACCGAGCGCGTGGAGATCGGCGCCGCGATCTTGCCGATCTACACCCGTACCCCAACGTTGCTCGCCATGACCGCGGCGGGTATCGACGCACTCAGCGACGGTCGGTTTCATTTGGGCCTCGGGGCGTCGGGACCGCAGGTGATTGAGGGATTTCACGGTGTTCCCTACACCAACCCGCTCGGGCGCACCCGCGAGATCGTCGAGATCTGTCGCGACGTATGGAAGCGCGAGGCACCGCTCGTGCACGAAGGCAAGAACTTCACGCTGCCGTTGCCCGCAGGTCAGGGCACCGGGCTCGGCAAGCCTTTAAAGATCATCGCTCACCCCGTGCGCAGTGCGATTCCTATCTGGATTGCGTCGCTCGGTGAGAAGAACGTGGCCATGACCGCCGAGATTGCCGACGGGTGGCTGCCGATCTTCTTCATCCCCGAACGCGCCCGCGAGGTCTGGGGCGACGCGCTCGACACTGGTGCGGCCAAGCGCGATGCGTCACTCGGGGAGTTAATGATCTCTGCCGGGGGACTCCTCGCGATCGGGGAGGGCGAGGACGTGACGAATCTTCGTGAACTCCAGCGGCCGGCGGTCGCGCTCTACGTTGGCGGCATGGGCGCCAAGGGGAAGAACTTCTATAACGAACTCGCGATTCGCTACGGGTTCGAAAAGGAAGCGGAGATTATCCAGGACCTCTACCTGGCCGGAAACAAGAAAGAGGCCGAAGCGGCGGTGCCCGAGGAGTTCCTCGAGCTCACGACGCTTTGTGGTCCGCTCAGTTACGTGAACGAGCGCGTTAAGGCCTTTAAGGCAGCGGGCGTTACTCACCTGCAGGTCCACCCGATTCCCTTGGGGGACCAAACGAACGCGTCTCTCATCGGGGCCGTCAAGGAGATGGCGTAACGACATCGCAACGGGCTTGCGGTTCGCTTGATTTGCGCCGTCAACCCTTGGACCGTCGATAGGAATTCGAGAGCATCGCAAGGAACGTTCGGGAATTACTCTTCAACGACTCCACGGGTTGCGCGTCGTGCAGCAGCGGTGGATCACGCTCAGCGCTCGACGGCGGTGTCGCGATGTAGGCTCCGCGAATGAAAATCCGCGTGACGTTGGTGATGGCGCTACTGATTGGCCTACTGACGGTAGCCATGCCCGCCGGGGCGAGTGGCGACCAGAATTTTTCTGGAACCTGGAACACGACGTACTACTGCAAGGCCGGGTGGTGCGCGGGGGAGTCATTCCCATCAAACGGCGTGGTCTTCGTCCAGGCCGAAGGTTCGTCGAAGGTATACAACGGGACGGGTGGATTCGTCGGGAACGTCTCCGGTCGAACACTCTCCTTCACGGGAGCCGACGGGTCCTACACCTTCACTGAGGTCCTCACGTTGTCCGCGGATGGCAATTCTTATAAGGGGCCCGACAAGGACTCCAACGGCACCTCCGGCACGGTCATCGGAACCCGAGTGGCCCCACCCGCATCGATGTCCATCACGCTCACTGGCGTGCGAAGTCCGTCGAACTCCGTGACGGTCACGATGACCCTCAATAACACCGGCACCAGCGACATCTCCGGCTTGAGTTTCACCGATCCCACCGGTCTCGAAAACGATGGTGTCGCACTCGCAAACGGCAACATCGGACCGACCCAGTCGGGCCTTACGCTTACTTCGGGTCCTACTCCGGCGCTGCCCACGTCCCTGCCCGCCAACGGTCCGCCGGTGGTCATCCGCTACACCTACGCGGCCACAACGTCGGGTGACGCCGTCCTCGTCGCGAACGCTACCGGCACCGATCCCAGCGGCAGTCCCGTCACGGACAAAGCGGCCGTGACCGTCGACGTGACGGAAGCACCGGCCACCGCAGCCGACTACCGGAAACTCGTCACCTCCGTGATCCTTGACGCCGACTCCGTCACCGCCCAGGCCCAAAACGCGATCGCCAACACCGAGGCGAGCGGCCTCGCGACGGCCCTTGGGCTCGCCGGCGCGTCGCCGGGTCAACAGGCCGCCGCCATCCAATTCGGCCTCCCACCCCAAATGGGCTCGCTGATTGGCACCGTCAAGAGCAGCGACTTCAGCCTCTGGGTCGGCAACTACTACACCACGCTCGACGCTGATCTCAGTGGGGGCGTAACGTACCTCGGCAAGACGGGAACAGCGCTGGCGACGCAGTTGCTCGAAACCGCGACGGACCCTCAAGCTCGATCGGCTCTACTCGGACGACTCTGGGATGGGCTCGAGGCGCTTCCCGCGAAGACCCAGGCAGCGCTCGCTTCACAAGCCCCGAACCTCGGCTACTTCGGCCAGGCCCTCGCCGCCAGTCTCACGCCCCAGGGTCAAGACAACTGGGTGAACGACGGCGTGGCCAATCTCAAAAGCCTCGAGACGAACGTGGGATACGCAGTAGACGGATTTCCCGCGGTCGTGGCGGCCGATGACGCCGCGTACAAGAAAGACCCGACGGCGTACCTCAACGCGAACTCGAAACACTACGCCGACGCGACCTACGGGTTGGTGAAGGCCGAATTGGCCACCCTCCTCGGTGCCGGCATTGCGTCGGGTGCCGGCGCGGCGGCTAAGGCCGGCTACGGCGCGCTCGCGGGCGGCGGCGAAGTCGTCGACGCCACGCTCGCGGCGGCGGTCGAATCTTCGGCACCCGTGGCCGCCGACTCCACCGCCGCACTCATCTCAAAGGCCGAAGTCGCGACGTCCCAGTTCCAGACCCTCTCGGAGGGCACACCGCTCGTCGTCGACGATGCAGCCCAAATGGGCGGCATGTTACCCGGGGACCAGGACGGGGTCCAGAAGGCGCTCAAATACATCTACAAGAAGTTCGGCGTCCAACTCGAACTCGGCGTACGAACCAGTGAACCACTCTCGACCGGCATCGATGGTTCGCCCAAGCTCAGCTTCATGAAACCGAAGGCCGTGAGTGCGATGGACATGTTGATCGGCGGCCCATCAGAGATCGCCGCCTACAGCGCGCCGGGCGAAGCCGCCAGCGGCCAGGTCTTTCAGGGCGGGGTCACGACGGTCTTCAAGCCGGTGCCGATCCCCGACGCCGAACTCGCCGCGATCGCTGAGACCAATCCCGCGTTCGCGTCGCAGTATTCGTTGCGCCTCGCGTCCCAAACCAAACTTTGGAACGAGTACCAGGATGCCAATTCCACGCTGCGCGTGCTGGTTCAAGGTTCGGCGGAGAACAAAGGCGGGGTGACGGCGATTACGAGCGTCGGCGGCTACCCCGTTCCCCCGCCACCCGCCGGGGCGCAGCCGTTGGTCTACCTGGAACAACTGGACCAGCCCGCGTTCGTAGAACAGTTCGGTCTCACCTCGGATCAGGCCCAGGCCCTTAAGACGTCGCTCACTAAATCACCCGGTGCGGTGCAGGTCAACTACATCGCCCGAACGAATCCGGACGGTAGCATCAGCTTCTTCGACGGACTCCAAAACAACATTCCTTACGTGAGTGACCTCGATCTGCAGTACATCCGGCCCGCCGATGGTGCCTCGTGGCCCGCTGGACAGCAGTCCCAGATCGAACTTGAATTCAGGAACCAGCTCGAGAAGAACGTGTCACGGCTGCCGAACCATGGCGCGAGCGGTTCGGCGACGGACCTTCCTGCGAAAGATATCCAGGTCGCCGACAGTTTCGTGATGGCAACGACAAACCCGGATGTCGCCGAAGCCGTCGCGAACAATCTCGCTCAGCGCTACGCCAGTCAAGCCGCCATCTTCTCGAGCAATGCCGCTCGCCTTGAGGCACTTGCGGCTCAGGTCTCAGACCCCGCTGAAGCCAAGGCCCTTCTGGCTCAGGCCGCCGTCTATCGAGAGACCGCCGCCAAGTTCGCGCAGGTCGACGCTGCCTACCTGTTGGCGAAGTATCCGCCGGGCGAAAAGATCATCGTCATCAAGCTTGGTGACGTGCGCGTCGGATACGGCCCGTAGAGCTTTTCCGATTCGAGTGAGGAACCGCGTTACAGGACCGCTCCACAACAAACTCGACGAGATTCTCCGGGCATCCAATTGCCGAGCGGTTCGCGGGTCGTCTGGGGGAGTCACCGCCGAACGAAGGTGCCGACTTTCCTCGCCGAATGTGGAACCGTCGTGGCACCACGAAGAAAAGAAGGATCGGTGGGGAATCGAGGACTTCCGCATGACTCCTCAATCATGTGGTGGATCTCGATGATCGGACTCATCGTCGGGCCTTCGTCCGGATACGTCGCCGCGAAATCAAGTCATCAACTTGGGTTCTCGTAGTGAAATAAAAGTTATACACAAAGTAGCGTCATTCACATCTTCCACCCGAATTAGGAAATGAGTCGCGTTGCCCTCCTCCCCCTCAGCGGCGACTCGACGCGCCCTTCTTCTGGTCGCTCGTTCTTCGTTGGCTCTGACCCTCGGACTTGGCGCGCTCGCCATCTTCTCGAGCAGCGCGAATGCCACGGGCGTCATCCCGACGCTCACTGGTGCCGCTAACTTCTCCAACACCAGCGCGACACTTTACGGTGTGGTGAGTCCCGGTGGCGTGTCGACCACGATCGCGTTTTGTTACTCGACATCCGTCATCACCATCACTGGCGGGAACTGCACGGTGCCGTCCGGCACGATTAGTTACGCCTCGGCTAACCAGAGCCCTACCGCGAGTTCGTCGAACGTGACGGCGACCGCCGCAATCTCCGGCCTCACTGCGGCGACGAAGTATTACTACGCAATCGGCGCATCCCAGAGCGTGGGTGTGACGAACTGGACGGCCGCCAAGAACTTCACCACGATCACGGGCGGGGCATTTATCTGCACCCCAAATCTCTACCAAGTCAATAACGACTACACCTGGGAGTTCAGCCCCACCACCAACTCCTTCCTCAAGCTCAACTCGATCGCCCAGACCACCGGCTTGAACGCGCTCGGCTACGACGCGGAGAACAACTATCTCTACGCGATGGGTTCATCGGGTGGTGACCTCTTCCAGATCGGTGTGGACGGAGCTGAAAACAATCTCGGTGTTCCTTCACTCGCCCCCCAAACCACTGGCGCTGACTTCATTCCCGACACGAACTTCCTACTCACGGCGTCGAGCGCGGGTGGCTTTGACCTGACCGACGTCGCGAGCCCCGCCCTCACGACCGTGTCAATGGGTTCGACGGGTTCGACGTTCGCGGCGAACGACATCACGTGGACCGTGAACTCCTCGGACACCGACTACGTCGGCTACGGGCTCAAGGGCACGGGCACCAACACCGCCACCCTCTACATCGTGACGCTGCCGGTGGCGGACATCCCCGCGTCGAGCGCGAACTGGAGTGCCATACCGGCCAACCCCCTGGCGGTAACGGCGGACACCGGGATCTCACTCTCGGGCGGCNNGACTCCTTCTTCTATGACAACACCCAAGAGGAGCTCTTCGAAGCTACGGCGGCGCAACTCGCCTCACTCGGCACTCAGACCTTCGTCTTTCGGGCGAGTTCCGCCTCGACGTCAGGATTCTCAACGGGCGCCAACGACGGGGCCTCGTGTCCCAACGCGACCAGCCCTTTCGCGGCGCCGACCCCCATCAACGACAGTTACGCGATCGCGACCAACACCTCACTATCCGCCGTCACGGCGTCAAGCTCGGTCTTTAACAACGACCAGGTCGTCGCCGGTACGTCGTACAACATGGACGACGTCGTGCTTGAGCCTGGCGCCAATCAGGTGACCCACAGTTTCACCGCCTCCGCCAGTTCCGGGGCACTCGTCGGCACGAACGGGACGCTCGACATCACCAACGCCAACCTCGGCTACTTCACCTTCACGCCCAACTCCGGCTTCACCGGCACCGAAACCTTCACGTACGACATCGATGAGACGGCGCCCAACAACGGGGTGTCCACCACGACCGCGACCGTGTCGATCAACGTCGTCCACCAACAGGTCGTCTCGTGGGCCATTGGCAACGACCTCTCGACCTCGGCGGCGTCGACCGCTCCCGCACCGGCGACAGACCTTGGAGCCGCCCCACTGTTGTACTCGGTTAATACCGCCGACTCCAACACGGCCGACTGCTCGGTGAACGCCAGCACCGGCGTGATCACCTACTTCGCCGCGGGGGTCTGCACCATCGACGCCTCAGCCGCCGCGACATCGACCTACACCGCCGGCTTCGCGGAGCTGACCTTCAACGTCACGTCGCTGGTTATTCCGACGCTGTCATGGTTCCCGAGCCCGTCCTCGACCCCCGTGAGCCCATCGGGGACCACCATCACCCCGGCCCCCACCACCGACTCGCCGGGGGCGATCACCTACGCCATTGCGTCGACNNGCGCAAGGTGTCTGCTCGATCACCGCAACGGTAGCGGCGAGCGGTTCCTACGCCGTCGAGACGATCACCGCACCCTTCGCGATCCTCGCCACGCCAACCCTCTCGTGGGCGCCAAGTCCGACGAGTTTCACCACCATCCAGTCGCCTCAGACGATCGGGGGCGTGACGACGAACTCCGATGGCGCGATTACCTACGCGATCGACGGCAGTGCCGACACCGCTGGCTGCTCGCTCACCTCCTCTAGCGCGCCGGTGATCCTGCATTTCACCACGCCGGGCGGGTGCACCATCGACGCCTCGGTCGCCCCTTCCACGACCTTCGCCGCGGCGGCGATCTCCCAATCGTTCTCCGTCACAACCGCACCCCCGAGCACCATCACGCAGAGTGCGCCCTTCGCCAACGGTTCGCCGGACACCGCGAGCCAGAGTTTCACCGCACAACTCGTCACAACCGGCCAGTCGGGGACCGTGTCATTCTCGGCGAGCGGTTCGCTGCCCGCTGGCGTCTCGGTCTCTTCTTCTGGCCTTATCGCGAGCAACGGCACGACCCCTTCGGGCGTGTACACGCTCAGTGGCACCGACGGTGATACGTCCTCGGACAGTGGTACCTGGACCTACGTGCTCACCGTGAACTCAGCTGGGGGCACCATAACGCAGACCAACACCAGCGGTTCGGTGAACGCGGGCAACCCGTTCACCGACACCATCACGACGAGCGGCAATGATGGGGCCGTCACCTTTACCACGACGTCGAGTGGCAACGCGTTCACGGTGAGCTCCAGTGGCGCCGTCTCGTCACCCGATACCTTGGCGTCCGGTCCCTACACGGTGAGCGGGACCGACGTCGACGCGTTCGGCAACGCCGGCAACTGGACCTACACCTTGACCGTCAACCACGTCGCGGGCGCCATCGCGACCGTGCACGATTCCGGCACCACGCCCGCGGGCACTGCGTTCACCGACGCGATCACCGCNNTTCACGGTCAACTCGAGCGGCGACGTCTCGGCGACGGGTACGTTGGCGCACGGCGTCTACCTGGTCAGCGGCACCGACGTCGACGCGTCCAGCGACGCAGGTAGCTGGACCTACACCCTCACCGTGACCCTCACCGCCGTCGCTCCCCGTGGCGGCACCATCGCCGAAGGAACGTCGATCGCGAGCGTCAACGCGGGCACGGCGTTCACCGGCACTATCGCCACGACCGGCAACGACGGCTCGGTCACGTTCTCGACATCAGCGGGCGGCTCGTTCACGGTGAGCCCTAGTGGCGCGATCAGCGCGCCCTCATCGCTCACCCCGGGCGTCTACGCCCTCAGCGGTATCGACTCCGACGGTCACGGGGACACGGGCGTGTGGACCTTCACGCTGACCGTCGTCGCCGCGCCGCCGACCATCTCCGTGGCGCCGGCTGCGCCGGGTGCAGTGGGTCAGACCTATACCCCGGTGGTGGTTTCCTCAGGTCCGATGGTGACGATCACGTCGAGCACGCCGGCGGTCTGCCGTGTGCGAAACGGCGTCGTGACCTACCTCGCTTCGGGTACGTGCGCCTTGAGCTTCGTCACCGCAGCGAGCGTCGACTACCCCGCCGCCACGACGGTGACCCAGCACATCACGGTTCGGGTCCCCGCGAAGGTTCACCTCACGCTGTTCGACTTCGCCAACGACGAGTGGGCGCTCACCCCTTCAATGCTGAACCGATTGAACGTACTCGCTCGGACCATCATGCGTGATGACGACACGCACATCTCGATCAGCGGCTACGCCAGTTCCACCGGTGGGGTAGCGCACAACGTCCTCCTCAGCCGTAAACGCGCCGCGGTCGTCACCAGATACCTACTCGCGGGCTTGAAAGACGACGGGGCGACCGTTGCCGCATTGAGGTCGCTCGGTCGCGGTGCCGCGAACTTCGTTTCCCCAGATAGCGCGGCCGCCGTCAACCGAAGAGTCTCGGTGTACGCCTGGTAGGAGGACTCTTCTCCACGAAGCACCCCACTCCTTCGGGTTCCGCGGAGTGCTCGTGTTCCTCTCGGTTGGAACGTCAATCCTCCGGCAACGCCTGTGGGCCGCCTCGATTCACCGTGCGTCGTGGCGTCGCCGTGGTTGCGGCGTCAGTGCCTAGGAACTGGCCCGCGTGGCGTCGCGACCGCCCGAAGCGAGCCACGCGTCGTACATGACGGCGTAGGCACCGTGGGCGGCCAAGAGTTCATCCGGTGTACCCATCTCGACGATGCCGCCGTCGTCGATCACCACGATGCGATCAGCCCGCTGGGCGGTCGTTAGGCGGTGCGCGATGAGAATGGCGGAGCGACCTTCCAGGAGGCGATCGAGCGCGCGTTCGATGACGATCTCGCTCTGTAAGTCCAGCGACGAGGTCGCCTCGTCCAAGATCAGCACGCGCGGTCGGGCGAGGAAGGCCCTCGCGAGGGCGAGTTGTTGTCGCTCGCCCGCGGACAACGTCTGTCCGCGCTCGTGGACCGGGGTATCGAGCCCCTCGGGTAAACGCTCGACGAGTTCCCCGAGACCCACCACCTCAACGGCGAGTTCGATCTCCTCGTCGGTGGCGTCGGGGCGACCGAAGCGCAGGTTCGTGCGGATAGAACCGGCGAAGAGGAACGGCTCTTGGGGCACCACCCCGAGTTGGGAGCGCAGTGAACGAAGCGTCACCGTCTTGATGTCGATCCCGTCTAGGAGCACCCGCCCCGAGGTCGGGTCGTAGAAGCGGTTCGCCAACTTGGCCATGGTGGACTTGCCCGCACCGGTGGGGCCCACGAAGGCGACCGACTCACCGGGCGCGATCTCTAAGTTCACGTCGTGCAGCACCGGTTCGCCGGGCAGGTACCCGAAGTCCACGTGCTCGAAGGTGATGCGGCCCTCGATGGTGGGGAGCGTGATCGCGTCGGGTCCCTCATCGACGCTCGGGGCGGTCTCTACGAGTTCGCGTAGTCGAATGATCGACGAGCGGCCCTGTTGGAGGGTGGTGTACTGCTGGACGAGCAGTTGGATCGGCGAGAAGAAGCGATTGAGGAACAAGAAGAAGACGATGAGCTGGGCGACGTTGAGGTGGTGCGTCAAGACCATGTGTCCGCCGATGCCGAGCAGCATCGCCTGGCCGAGGATGCCGATCATCAACGTCGAAGGTCCGTAGATGGCGTTTACGCGACCGGTGTACGCGTTGGCGTCGCGGTACGCCCCCACCACGTGACGGTGGTTGTTGATGTTTCGGCGTTGACGGTTGTTCGCCGTCACGACGCGAATGCCGTAGAGGGACTCCGACAGGTCGGCGAGAACGGTCGCGATGCGGTCGCGCGCGAGTAGGTAGCCCTTCTCCGAGGCGTGGTGGTACCAGATTGAAAAGGCCACCAGCAGCGGCACGACCAACAGCACCGTCCAGAGCGCGAGGACGACGTTGGTCGAGAACAAGATCACCGTGATGACGATCATCGTGAGTCCCTGCAGGGCGAACTGGCTGATGCCGTCTTGGATGAGTTGCTGGAGGTTCTCGATATCGCTGGTCATNNACTTCGACCTGCTGGCGTTGGAAGTAGACGCTCGCCAGGGCGAGGACGAGGTACAACATCGCACACACCACGATCACCGTGAAGCTCTTGTGGTGCTCCATCCCGTGTTCGATCGCGTACTCGGTCAGCAGGGGTCCGGCCTGGAGCGTCAGGCTAATGATGATCACCAGCACCGATCCGGCCACCAGCCACTTCGGGTAGACGGCCAAGAGTCGCGGCAACGTCAGGCGTTCACGTTCCTTCGCGCTGGGTCGTTGCGTGAAGCGGACGTGGGACTTTTCGTGTTCGGGTTCGGTCGCGAGGATCTTCGTCGCCTCGTCCATCAACTCCTCGGGAATGCCGCCGAAGGGCAGGCCCGCGCTGCCGCTCGATGAGGACGCGCTTGGACCGAACATCGCGCCGCCACCTCCGCCCCAGGCCATCAGTCCTCCTCCGCCGGGGTCGTCTGCGCGAGGATCTCGGAGTAGAGCGGCACGCGGCTGAGTAAGTCCTCGTGGGACCCGCTCGCCACCACTCGACCCTCGTCGAGTAACAAGACCCGGCTCGCCAAGGCAATCGTCGAGACGCGGTGCGCGATGACAATGGTCGTGCGCTGGCGCAGGAGGCCCCGTAACGCCTCGTAGATCCCGGATTCGACGTGGACGTCGATCGCACTCGTCGCGTCGTCCAGGATCAAGATGGGCGGGTTTAACAGCAGCGTCCGCGCGATCGCGATTCGCTGGCGTTGACCGCCGGAGAGGGTGTAGCCGCGTTCGCCGACGACGGTGTCGTAACCCTCGGGGAGGCGGACAATGAACTCATCCGCGTTCGCCGCCTTCGCGGCGGCCTCGATCTCCTCTAACGGCGCGTCGGGTCGACCGTAGGCGATGTTGTCGCGAATTGAAATTGAAAAGAGGAATGGCTCGTCGAGGACCACGCCGACGTTCTCGCGCAGCGAGGTCAACGTGAGATCGCGGATGTCGTGCCCGTCGATGGCGATCGCGCCACCCGAGACGTCGTAAAAGCGCGTCATCAACCGGGCCACCGTTGACTTGCCCGAGCCGGTGCGACCTACGAGCGCCACGGTCTCACCGGGCGCGATGTGGGCGTCGAAGTCCTTCAAGATCTCCGCGCCGTTGTCGTAGGTGAAGTCGACGTGGTTAAAGTCGATGGTGCCGTCGACGTTGGTCAAGTCGAACGCGCCCGGACGCTCGGTGATCTCGGGATTCTCGTCCAAAATCTCAAAGATTCGCCCGGCGCTCGCCTTCGCGCGCTGACCCATCATGACGAGTTGGCCGAGCATCATGAATGGCGCCTGGAGCATCAAGAGGTACAGGCTGAAGGCGAGGATCTCGGGGTAGGCGAGATCGCCGTGGAGCACCATCCACCCACCACAGAGCAGGACCAACGCCAAGCCGAGTTGGGGCAGGTTCTGCACCCACGGCGACCAGACCGCGCGGATGTTGGCGTCTTTGATGTAGGCCCACGCGACGCCCTCGGCGGCGTCGGCCAGTCGATTGATCTCGGCTTCTTCCTGGGCGAAGGACTTCACCACGCGAACGCCGTTGACGTTCTCGTCGACGATCGTGGCGACCTCCGCCAAGCGCGACTGCGTGATCCACGAAATCGGGAACATCACCCGGCGCATCTTGATCCCGACTACGTAGAGGATCGGCATCACCACCATGGAAATGAGCGCCAGTACCCAGTTGATCGAGAGCATGAAACCGAACGCCACCACGCCGATGCCGCACTGGACGATGATCAGCGGCGCGAAGATCGAGTACATCTGGACGCTGCGGATGTCGCTGTTCGCGCGACTGATGAGCTGGCCGGACTGCACCCGGTCATAGAAACTGAACGAGAGCCACGTCAGATGCTGGTAGATCAGCGAACGTAGGTCGGCCTCGACGTTGTAGGCGGTGTAGTAGAGGTACTGACGAGAGACGATGCCGGTGACGCCCGCTAAGACTCCCACGATGACGATCGAGATCACGTCGCCGTGCAGGCTCGAGACGTGCCGCTCGAAGGTGCGCTCGATGTCCGAACTCAGCATGTTGGGGACCAACACCTGGAAGATGAGGCTCACGAATGAGAGCGAGATTGCGGTGATGAAGGTCCCGCGATGCGACGCGATGACCGGGAGCACCCGACGCCACCAGGACAGACTTTGATCGCGCGAGATCTCTCGGCGCGGTCCGGGGTACTTCGAGGTCACCCCACCAAGGGGATTGACTGAACTCTCCCGATCACGGTTCGCGCGTTCGGAAAGAGAGGATGCCACCGAGCAATTCTATTGAACGACCCGTCACACCGAGCCGAATCAATTCCCCGTCTAACCTGACGTCGTGGCGTCGCTCCTCGTGCTCGAACATCCCGTCGTGGCGGACAAAGTGCGTCAACTGCGCGACGTCAATACCACCAACGCCAACTTCTTGCGCCTGGCGGGGGAGATCTCACGCTTCGTGGCGTATGAGGCCTTTCGCGACATTTCGGTCGAGCACACGACCGTTGACACGCCGGTGGTGGCGGGGGCGCCGGCGCTGCGAATCGACACCGAGTTCGTCATCGTGCCCATCCTTCGTGCCGGCCTCGGTATGAGTCCCGCCGTCCAAGAGGTGTTGCCGCTGCACCGAGTGTGCTTGGTGGGCCTGCGCCGCAACGAAGAGACGTTGTTGCCCGACGTGTACTTGGACGGCTTGCCCGTGGACCTTGCGGGTGCCCCGGTGGTGCTGTGCGATCCCATGCTGGCGACCGGTGGGTCACTCGACTGCGTGCTCGAGATGTTGCGCGAACGCGGTCCGGGGGCCGTCACCGTGCTCTGTCTCATCGCGGCCCAGCCGGGTGTGGACTTTATCTCCGAGCGTCACCCCGAGATTCGTATCGTCACCGCGGCGCTCGACGCGCACCTCAACGACGTCGGGTACATCACTCCGGGCCTCGGTGACGCGGGGGACCGACTCTTTGGACCGCCGGTTCGCTAGTTAGAGCCCGATGTCTTCATGCCAGAGTTCGGGGTTCTCTTCGATGAAGGTCTTGAGCAACACGGTGCACGCGGGGTCCTCGAGTACCACGATCTCCACGCCGAGTTCCTCGAGCCACTCGTGTCCGCCCACGAAGTTCTCGCTCTCGCCGATGACCACCGCGCCGATGTTGAACTGGCGCACGAGGCCCGAGCAGTACCAACACGGCGAGAGCGTGGTGACCATGACGCACTCGGGGTAGTCGCGCCGACGGCCGGCCTTTCGGAAGGCGTCCGTCTCGGCGTGGACCGAGGCGTCGTCTTCTTGAACACGGCGGTTGTGTCCGGAACCGAGCAGCGTCCCGTCGCGCGTAAAGAGCGCCGCACCGATTGGAATGCCGCCTTCGTCGAGTCCACGTACGGCTTCGTCGTAGGCGACAGCCAGCATCGTCGTGGCGAGTTCGATCGAGAGGGCGGGTCGTGGCGTCGTCATGCCTTCAGTATGCTCCCAGCGTGACGCGAGGAACCTATGCCGTAGAGATTGGATCCCAGCACGTCGAGTTGCCGATCGTCTCGTTGGATGATCATCTGGCGCTGGCGTTGCTGATCACCGTGGACATGGGCGTTGCCTTCATGGACCGTGCGGGGGCCGAACTGGCCGAGATGATCCGGGCCTACGACGTCGACGTGGTGGCGACAGTGGCGACGATGGGCATACCCCTGGCCGTTGAGGTGACGCGCCACTTGGGCCTTGATCGCTACGTGACGTTGCACAAGACCCCGAAGATCCATTTGGCCGACGCGGTCAGTGAACCCGTTCGTTCTATCACCACGGCCACGGAACAGCGACTGCTCTTTGACCGCGCGCGCCTCGACGACGTGGTCGGCAAGCGCGTGGCGCTGGTGGACGACGTCGTGTCGACGGGTGCCTCGACGGGCGCGAGCCTGCGACTCTTTCGACGCGTGGGGGCCAACGTCGTGGTGATTGGCACGCTGGTCACCGAAGCGGGCAAGTGGCGCGGCGCCCTCGGCGAGGACGCCGCGCTGGTGCGCTCGCTCGGGGCGATCCCCGTCTTTCATCCCGACGGCACCGGCGGTCTCGTCGAGGACTGGGACGGCTGAACTATTCGCTCGGGGTGCTCGCGAGCACCCGNNTGGAACGTGGTCGAGAGCGCCGAGATGGCGGCGTACATGCCCACGAGTTGAGCGATCATCGCCGGCCAGTAGTACCCGCCGCTGCGGTAGTAGAGGCCGCCCTTGTCGGTGCGCTGGAGCTCGGCGGGCACGTAGCGGTACCGGCGCAGCGCCCAGTCGACCAGGTAGATGGCCCCCCACGGCGCGATCCACACAATCACCAGGTCCACGAAGTCCGTCAGGTACGTCGTGAAAGACGAGCTGAAGACCGCGTACATCGTGATCACCAGGGCGACGGCGCAGTCAATCAGCACCGCCTGGTAGCGCTTCACCTTGGCGCCCATCGCTTGGAGGGTGACGCCGGAGGAGTACATGTCGAGGCTGTTGATGCAGAAGAGCTGCACGATCACGACGATCAAGAAGATCACCACGAACCACGAGGGGATGGCGCTCTGGGTGGCGAAGGGGTAGAGCGAGCCGTAGCCGTGATTCGAGCCCCCGATACCCGGGATGAAGGTGGCGATCGCCGCTCCGAGGGTCATAATCAGAATCTCGGGCACCGCGGTGCCGAGGAACACCCAGCCGACGATGGCCCCCTTNNCCCTCGAACATCGTTTGCCAGTCCGCGCCGTGGGCGACGCCGTGGATCGTGGCGTGAGGGACAGCGAAGATCAACAACACGCCAAAGAGGATGACGAAGGGGATGGCGAGCGCGCGAAGGGTCTTGACGATCGTGGCGTGGCCGAGGACGGGCAGGACCGCTTGGATCGCGACCGCGATGAGCACGTAGATGACCTTGCTGGCGTCGCCCGGCGCGTACCCGGCCTTGATGCCGAGGACTAAGGCCGCACCCACGATCAGGATCAGGCCTTCGACCTCGAAGCCGATCTGGGTGATCCAGTTAAAGAACGCGATGAAGCGCGAGCCGTTCGGTCCGTAACTGGCGCGGTTGATCGAGAAGACCGTCGTACCGGTCTGGGGACCCTGCAGGCTGGCNNATGATGATCAGCGCGAGCGCCTGTCCGAAGGAGACGCCGAAGGACATCAAGATCGCTCCGTAGATGAAGTACTCGACCTGGACGCTGGCGCCCGCCCACATGCCCCCGACGGCTCGCGGCGAGGCCCAGCGTTCCGAGACCGGCACGTAGTCAATGCCGTGTTGCTCTATTCGAAANNGTCCGCGCCAAGTATGGCCGAAAACAAAGGGCTACGAAAGGGGAACGAGTCTGAATTATCACCCCGTTTACATTGGCGGATTTACGACCTTCTTATGGTCCTTCAATGGTCACCAGAGACTGGCTGACCATACTGATTGAAGTCCGCCACGCGACGTCGAAGGAAGGAGTGGACCCGCCGATGACTCCCCGCACCGAGCAGCAGTCCGCACTCCGCCACCCGACGTTGTTAGGACCCGTGGGCCGCGACGCCCTCCCCAACCAATCAACGTCGTCGTAGCCCCAACCCTTTGGGGCCCGGGCGGCCACTCCCTTCGCCCGGGTCCCAAAGC
>PKZN01000163.1 GCA_003133075.1 Acidimicrobiaceae bacterium
CGCGCGAGCACCTGGTCGACGATCTGCTGGGGCGTCTGGCTGGTGATGGGCTTGCCGCAGTTGGGGCAGTAGGGCACGCCGATACGTGCGAAGAGCAAACGAAGGTAGTCGTGGATCTCGGTGATCGTCCCAACGGTCGAGCGCGGGTTGCGCGACGCGGTCTTCTGGTCGATCGAGATCGCCGGGGAGAGCCCCTCGATGAACTCGACGTCGGGCTTGTCCATCTGGCCAAGGAACTGGCGNNCCTTCGGCGTAGATCGTGTCGAAGGCCAAGGACGATTTGCCCGAACCCGACAGGCCGGTAAAGACCACCAGCTGGTCGCGCGGGATCTCAACGGAGAGGTTTTTGAGGTTATGCACCCTCGCGCCCTGCACCCGAATTGACTTAGACATAGGGGGAATCTACCGGTTCGTCCGCGCCCACCAGGCCGACCGAGGGCGAGGTGACCTGGCGTTGGAGGTTCTGTAACGTGTCGCGCAGCACCGCCGCCTCTTCGAAGCGCAACTCGCCGGCGGCGAGCAGCATCGCTTCTTCCACGCGCGCGATCTCCAGACTCAAATCGTCGGGCAAGAAGTCGTCGAGCGAGGAGATGCCGTGCACCTTCGACGTCACCTCGCGGGCCGGTTCGCTGCGGAGTCGGTTCAAGATGTCGGCGACGTTCTTCATCACGGTGCGCGGCTCGATACCGTGTTCCTCGTTGTAGGCCACTTGGATGAGTCGACGTCGTTCGGTCAACGANNTTGTCGGCGTCGAGGATGGCGACGAGGGACACCTCGGGCAGGTCGAGGCCCTCGCGCAGGAGGTTGATGCCGACGAGGACGTCAAACTCACCGAGACGCAGCGACCGCAGAATCTCGATGCGCTGGATGGTATCGATGTCGCTGTGGAGGTACTGGACCTTGTAGCCGGCCTTGGTCAGGAACGTAGTGAGATCCTCGGACATCCGTTTGGTCAAGGTGGTGATGAGCGCTCGCTCGCCGCGGGCGATCACCACGTCGAGTCGAGCGCGCAGGTCATCGATCTGGTTCTTGGTGGGCAACACGACGACCTCCGGGTCGATCAGACCGGTGGGGCGGATCACCTGTTCGACGATCTGGTCGGAGTTCTCAATCTCGAAGGGACCCGGCGTCGCCGAGACGAAGACAATCTGGGGCACCAGCCCCATGAACTCATCGAAGTTCAACGGACGATTGTCGAGTGCACTCGGCAGGCGAAAACCGTGCTCCACGAGGGTCTCCTTGCGCGAGCGGTCCCCGGCGTACTGCCCGCGCACCTGGGGCACGGCGACGTGGGACGCGTCGATCACGACCAGGAAGTCCGAAGGAAAGTAGTCGAGCAGCGTAAAGGGGCGCTCCCCCCGGCTGCGGCCGTCGAGGTGCGCGGAGTAGTTCTCGACCCCCGCGCACACGCCGGTCTGTTCGAGCATCTCGAGGTCGTGTTCGGTGCGCGAGCGCAGCCGTTGAGCTTCGAGGAGCTTGCCCTGCGCCTGGAAGAGCGCCAACTGTTCGCCGAGTTCGACCTCGATTGATCGACAAGCACGTTGCAGGGTCGCGAGCGACGTGGCGTAGTGCGACGCGGCAAACAAGGTGAACTCGTTCACCTTGCCGCGACCCTCCATGGTCACGGGATTGAAGAACGAGATCTCTTCGACGACGTCGTCAAAGAACGAGACGCGCACGGCCTCGTTGGAATAGGCCGGCTGCAGTTCGAGGGTGTCGCCCTTCATGCGAAAGGTTCCGCGATCGAGCACCAGCTCGTTGCGGCTGTACTGCATCTCGACCAGTCGACGGAGCAAGGAACGCTGCTCGAATCGCTCGCCCACTTCGAGGGGCAGCATTCGCTCTCGGTACTCGAGGGGAGAACCGAGACCGTAGATGCACGACACGGACGCGACGACGATCGTGTCGCGGTGGGTCAAGAGTGACGACGTGGCCGCGTGTCGCAGTCGGTCAATCTCTTCGTTGACCGAACTGTCCTTNNTAGTACGACACGAAGAACTCCACCCGGTTCTGGGGCAGCATGTCGCGTAACTCGGACGCCAACTGCGCGGCCAAGGACTTGTTGGGCTCGAGAATGAGCGTCGGGCGCTGCACGCGTTCAACCAACCACGCGATCGTCGCGGTCTTCCCACTGCCGGTGATGCCTTCGAGGGTCTGGTAGCGCAAACCGTCCTCGACGCCCTGACTCAACGCGGCGATGGCGGCCGGCTGGTCACCGGCCGGCTTGAAGGGCGACTCGACGAGGAAGTCGGTCACGCGACCCCGAGGGCCCGAAGCGCCTCGTCGACCTTCACGGTGAGTTCTTCGCGTGTCCCCTCATTGCTGATCACGCGATCGGCGAGCGCTCGTCGCGCCTCGTTGCTCATTTGGACGGCCAGTCGAGCGCGAGCGTCCGCCTCGCTAAAGCCCCGACTCTCGATCAGTCGCGCGACCGCGACTTCGGGGTCGACCTCGACGGCCCACACCTCATCAAGCCCNNATGTGATTGAGGCGACGCAACGCCGTGGCATCGCGAAAGACGATGTCGGCGAGAAACGCTCTATCGATCTCGTTGTCGCCCGCGAGGACGGCGGTGCCGAACGCGTCACGTAGGGCGCGCCACGCCGGCTCACCGGGTTCGACCACGCGACGCGCGACCAGGTCGGCGTCCACGACGGGCCAGCCGCGCGACGTGAGATGC
Source organism: Acidimicrobiaceae bacterium (assembly GCA_003133075.1). Classification (GTDB taxonomy): domain Bacteria; phylum Actinomycetota; class Acidimicrobiia; order Acidimicrobiales; family RAAP-2; genus RAAP-2. The sequence continues at coordinate 2,681 of PKZN01000163.1, forward strand.
TCCGCCAGCGCAGTTTTGCCCGCGCCGATACCGCCCGCGATGGCCACCCGTTTCACCAGAACACGGTACCCACAAGCTGTGACATCTGTTTCATCAGAGACCGACTGCCACCAGAGCACTCGGGTGGTTTGGCTAGTGTCGCTACAGGTCCCAAGGGGGGAAGTTGGCTCGATACCTAGTACGACGGCTCGTGATGCTGGTCGGCATCGTCTTTATCATCTCCGTCGGGGCCTTCTATCTCATCCACCTGCTCCCGGGCGATCCGGCGGCGGTGATCTTGGGCACCGGCGACACCCCGGAGAATCGCGCCCGGCTCTTTAAGGAGCTGGGCCTCAACAAGCCGATCCTCGAGCAGTACTTCGTCTGGATCAAGAACGTGCTGCGCGGCAATCTAGGGACCTCGTTCATCTCTCAGACCTCCGTCTGGAGCACGATCAAAGCGGCACTGCCCATCGACGTCGAGATCATCGTCCTGAGCCAGATCCTGGCCTTCGCGGTCGCGATCCCGACCGCCATGATCAGCGCGCGAAAGCCCGACGGGCCCCTCGACCGTTTGCTGGGCGCGACGAGTTTCACGCTGCTCTCGATCCCGTCGTTCGTGATCATCGTGCTGCTCGTCCTCTTTATCGCCATCAAACTTGGCGTCCCCCATACCGGCGTGTCGTCCTACGTCTCGCTCGGCCAGGACTGGGTGGTCAACTTAGAGAGCCTCGCACTACCGTCGTTCACCTTGGCGCTCGGGAGTTTCGTCGTGTACTACCGGGTGTTGCGAAGTGACTTGATCGCCACCTTGCAAGAGGAGTACATCACGATGGCCCGCTCGAAGGGCATCAGCCAGCGCCGCATCATGTGGCGCCACGCATTTCGTCCGTCGTCGGTCGCGCTGCTCGGTACCGCCGGGGTGAACATTGGCGGTCTCTTGGCCGGTGGTTTCATCGTGCAGTATCTGCTTTCGATTCCCGGACTCGGCTACACGCTCATCCAGTCCATCGGACTCAGCGACTACCTGGTTGTCCAGGGCATCGTGTTGGTGGTGTCGGTCGGGGTTATTCTGATCAACTTCGCCTTTGACCTGATTATCAATATCGTCGACCCGAGGATTAGTCGTGAGTAGCTCATCGATGTACGTCGCCGAGGTGGTCGAGGAACACCACGACCGGCCCGAACGTAAACGGCGCCTCGGCATCTTGTTCTGGATCTGCGTTGGGTGGATTGGCCTCAACATCATCGGGGCCATCTTCGCGAACGTACTGCCGTTGGAGAATCCGCTGTTCCAGAACTACACGGCGGTCAACGCCGGGCCCTCATTGCACCACCTCTTTGGTACCGACGACCTCGGTCGCGACATCTTCGCCCGCATCGTCTACGGCTCGAGGGTCTCCATTGAGGTGAGTCTCGGGGCGATGCTCATCGGCTTCGGACTCGGCGCACCCCTGGGCATGCTCGCCGCCTACCGACGCGGGAAGTTCGACTCGATCTTGACGGCGGTGATGTACGTGTTCCTCGCCTTTCCCGCGATCATCGCCACCATTGCCGTGCTCTCGTTCTGGACGCCGCGCTCCCTGCTGAAGATCATCATCGTCGTGGGGATCGCGTCAGTTCCCCTCGTCTATCGCGTCATCCGCAGCGCCACGATGAACTTCGCCTCACGCGACTTCGTCATCGCCGCCAAGGTCCAAGGCGCCACCGACCGACGGATCCTCGTCAAGGAACTCCTGCCCAACATCGCCCCCGTCGGGGTGTCCTTCCTCTTGATCGGCATCGCTACCGTGGTCACCCTCGAGGGCGCGTTGGCCTTCCTCGGACTCTCCGTCAATCCACCGACGCCGTCGTGGGGCAACATGATCAACGAGAGTCTCTCGATCCTGCAGGTGAACCCGTGGCTCGCCATCTTCCCCTCCCTCGCCATGTGCCTCTTCCTCCTCAGTCT
>PKZN01000170.1 GCA_003133075.1 Acidimicrobiaceae bacterium
TTTTCCATCTTGAACTCCGGGATGCCGTAGCGCAAGAGACCGCCGATCGCGTCGCTTCGTTCGAAGACGCTCACGGCGTGTCCGACGCTACGTAACTGCGCCGCGGCGGCCAGGCCCGCGGGTCCCGAACCGACGACGGCCACGCGACGTCCGCTTTCACGCGGGGTCGCCCGGGCGACCGGCACCCCGAGGGCGAAGGCGTGCTCGGCCACCTCGTATTCGAGTCGCTCGATGGTGACGGGATCGCTGTTGATCCCGAGCACGCACGCCGACTCACACGGGGCGGGACAGAGCCGACCGGTGAATTCGGGGAAGTTGTTGGTGTCAAAGAGTTGTTCGGCGGCGTGGACCCACTGATACTTGTAGGCGGCGTCGTTGAAGGTGGGAATTCGATTACCGAGCGGGCAGCCCTGCATGCAAAAGGGAATCCCGCAGTCCATGCACCGTGACCCCTGGGCGGCGATCTCCTCGTCGCTCTGGGCGACGTAGACCTCGCGCCAATCGCGCAGACGCACGGGCACCGGGCGATACTCGGGCCCGCGCCGTGGTACCTCTAAGAAGCCGGTGACCTTACCCACCCTTCGCCTCGTCGCGCACGCGTTGGTACTCCGAGGTTTCGATGCGCACGAAGTGCATCCGTTCGCTTCGCCAGTCGGTCAAGATGCGCTGGGCCTTCTTCGACCCCGTCTCGTCGCGGTAGCGGGTCAAGAGCCCGTGGAGGCGAAGGTCGTCCTCGTACTCGAGCACTTCGATCTCGTAGACCCCGGCGCTCAGGTGGTCGTGGACCGTCACCTCGGGGTCGTAGAGATAGAGCGTGCCGCCCGACATCCCCGCCGCGAGGTTCCGGCCGACGCCCCCGAGTATGACCACGACCCCGCCGGTCATGTACTCGCACGCGTGGTCCCCGGTACCTTCGACGACGATCGTCGCCCCGGAGTTGCGCACGCCGCATCGTTCACCGACGACACCGCTGATGAAGATCTCGCCGCTGGTGGCTCCGTAGCCGATCACGTTGCCGGCGATGATGTTCTCATCGCTCTCGAAAGTGGCCGAGGCGTCGGGGCGAATGACGATACGACCACCCGACAGGCCCTTACCGGCGTAGTCGTTGGTGTCACCCCAGAGGCGCAACGTCACCCCCGCGGGGATGAACGCCCCCAAACTCTGGCCGGCCGAACCCACGAGATCAACCTGGATGTGATCATCGTTGAGGGTGCGAGCGCCGAGTGAACGGGTNNGAGGCGAAGTGAAACGGCGTTCCGCGCTTGGCGGCGTCGACCGCGTCGTCGAGGAAGAGCCAGTCGAGCGCGCCGTCGAGACCGTGGTCTTGCTTGATGCTCTGGCGTCGTTGGTCGGGTTCGACGAAGGACAACAGGGCCGAGACGTCGAGGTCGTTGAACTCGTCCACGTCGGTGAGCACGCGCAGTTTCGAGACGTCGCCGATGACCTCGTCGAGGGTGCGCGCCCCGAGCAGGGCTAAGTACTCGCGCACCTCTTCGGCCACGAACTCAAAGAAGTTCTCGACGAACTCGGGCTGGCCCGAAAAACGTTCGCGAAGCTTGGGGTTCTGGGTGGCGATGCCGACCGGACAGGTGTCGAGGTGACAGACCCGCATCATGACGCACCCCGAGACGACCAGCGGTGCCGAAGCGAATCCGTACTCCTCGGCGCCGAGGAGGGCCGCCACGATGACGTCGCGACCGGTCTTGAGTTGCCCGTCGGTCTGGAGCACGACGCGGCTGCGTAGTCCGTTCGCCGCCAAGGTCTGGTGCGCCTCGGCGAGTCCGAGCTCCCAGGGCGTGCCCGCGTGCTTGAGCGACGTCAACGGCGCCGCGCCCGTGCCCCCGTCGTGGCCCGAGATCAAGATGACGTCCGCGTGGGCCTTGGCGACCCCGGCGGCGATGGTCCCGACGCCTTGTTCGCTCACTAACTTGACGTGCACGCGCGCCTGGTCGTTCGCACTCTTAAGGTCGTAGATCAGCTGCTTGAGGTCCTCGATGGAGTNNCCTTCGCCCGGCTTGGCGCCCTGGGCCATCTTGATCTGTAGGTCGTCGGCGTTGACCAAGAACCGGCTCGTCACGCCGAAGCGTCCGGAGGCGACCTGCTTGATCGCCGAGCGCGTGTTCTCTCGTGGATTGGAGGTGTCGAATCGCTCCTCGTCCTCACCACCTTCGCCGGTGTTGGACTTCCCGCCGAGGCGGTTCATCGCGATCGCCAGCGTCTCGTGCGCCTCTTGTGAGATCGAGCCGTAGGACATCGCACCGGTGTTAAAGCGCTTGAAGATCTCGGCGGCGCCCTCGACCTCCTCGAGGGGAATGGGCGCCGCACTGGGCACCAGGTCGAGCAACGAGCGCAGGGTCATCTTTCCGCTGCTCTGTTCGTCGACGAGCGTTGAGTACTCCTTGAAGAGGTCGTAGCGCTTCGCGCGGGTGGCGTGCTGGAGTTTCTGGACCGTACGGGGATTAAAGAGATGCAGCTCGCCGTCGCGGCGCCACTGGTACTCGCCTCGATTGACGATCTCCACGGGTTGGCCGATTTCGGGCTCGAAGGCGCCGGCGTGCCATTTGAGTACGTCAGCGGCGACTCGCTCCAACGTCGCGCCACCGAGACGCGAGTGAAAGCCCGGGAAGTAGCGCGAGAGTACGTCCTCGGAGAGCCCGACGGGCTCGAACAGCTGGGAGCCGACGTAGCTCGCGACCGTGCTGACCCCCATCTTGGACATCACCTTGACCACGCCCTTGTTGAGGGTCTTGCCGTACTGGTAGCGCGCTTCGAAGGCGCTCAACTCGGTGAGCTCACCCGTCGAGATGAGGGCGTCGATGGACTCATAGGCCAGGTAGGGACAGACGGCCGACGCCCCGAAGCCCAATAACAACGCGACGTGGTGTACCTCGCGAACGTCCCCCGCCTCGATCACGAGCGCGGCGCTCGTGCGCAGGTGCTCGGCCACCAAACGGTGGTGCACCGCCGAAGCGAGCAACAAGCTGGGAATAGCGGCGTGGGCCGCCGAGGTGCCGCGGTCGCTCAAGATGACGACGTTGACACCCGCGCGGACCTTCGCGACCGCCTCGTTGGTGACATCTTCTAACGCGGCGGCGAGCCGATCGGCGGCGCTACCGGGACCGTGCGCCATAAAGAGTCCGTCGATGGCGGCCGTGCGAAAACCGATGACGCCGGGGTACTCGTCGATGTAGCGAATCTTGTAGAGCTCACTGACGCTCAACACCGGCGACGGCAGCACGATTTGGTGACAGTGCTCTTCGCTTTCGTTGAGGAGGTTCTCTTCCCCACCGATGACAACGCGTGAGGAGGTGACGAGTTCCTCACGGATGGCGTCGAGGGGCGGGTTCGTCACCTGAGCGAAGAGCTGGGTGAAGTAGTCAAAGATAGAGCGCGGCATCTTCGAGAGCACCGGCAGCGTGGTGTCCGAACCCATCGAACCAATGGGCTCTTCCCCGACCTGAGCCATGTGGCGCACGATCAGACGAAGGTCCTCTTCGGAGTAACCGAAACTCTTCTGCAGTCGAACGATCGACACGTAGGACGGGGTCAAGGACTCTGGTGCCTCGATGGCGTCGAGTGAAATCTGATGACGCTCGAGCCACTCGCCGTAGGGCACGGCGTTAGCGAGGGTCGCTTTTAACTCGTCGTCATCAATGATGCGTCCCTGTTCGACGTCGACCAAGAACACTCGGCCGGGTTGGAGGCGACCCTTGCGTTCGATGTTCGACGGGTCAATGGGCAACACACCCACTTCACTGGCCAAGATGACGCGCTGGTCCTTGGTGACCCAGTAGCGAGCCGGACGAAGTCCGTTGCGGTCCAAGACCGCACCCGCGACGGTCCCGTCACAGAACGTCACCGACGCCGGTCCGTCCCAAGGCTCCATGAGTCCGGCGTGGTAGCGATAGAACGCGCGCCGAGCGGGGCTCATCGCCGTCGATCGCTCCCAGGCCTCGGGGATCATCATCAAGATCGCGTGCGGCAACGAGCGACCGGCGTTGACCAAAAGTTCGACAACCTCGTCGAAACTCGCCGAGTCACTCATATCGGGTGTGATGATCGGCGTGAGTGCGCTGATCGGCAGGGGCAGCAACTCGCTCTCGAGGGTCGTCTCGCGTGCGGTCATCCAGTTTCGGTTGCCCCGGACGGTGTTGATCTCACCGTTATGGGCGATGTAGCGAAAGGGCTGGGCTAGGTCCCAGCGCGGCAAGACGTTGGTCGAGAAGCGACTGTGCACGACGGCGATCGCCGAGGTGAGCCGCTCGTCCTCGAGGTCCTTGAAGTAGAGGCGCAACTGGGGCGCCGAGAGCATCCCCTTATAGATGAGCACCTGGGACGAACACGAGGATGCGTAGATGTCCAAGGTGTGCTCGAGGACCTTACGAGCACAAAACAGCGCCCGCTCGAGGTCGAAGCGCTCACTCCCCTCCTCACGCACGATGAGTTGGTGGTAGAACTTCGGCTCGGACGCGCGCGAGGTCGGCCCGAGGATCGAAGAGTCGACCGGGACGTCGCGCCACCCGCCCGAGACCAGACCGACGCGTGAAAAGACCTCGTCGCAGGTGGCCCGGACGAGTTCCATATCGAGCGACGGTGCAATCATCCAGCTGGCGACGCCGTAACTCCCCCGTTCGGGTATCGGTGCGTCAAAGATCTCGCGGATGAACGAGTCGGGCATCTGCGTCAGGATTCCGGCGCCGTCACCCGACTCCACGTCGGCACCGGTCGCACCACGGTGTTCGAGGTTCTCGAGAATCGTCAAGGCGTCGCGAACCGTTGCGTTCGTCGCGCGGCCCGTCAGGTCGGCCACCATCCCAACGCCACAGGCGTCGTGCTCGAAGGAGGGGTCGTAGAGGTTCATGGTCATGGCGTGGCTCCGGGGCNNCATCGGCACGACGTGCGCATTCCAACTCGCTCGCGCCGGCTGGGGCGTGACGCTGTTTGATCCGACACCGGGCCGCGGAGCATCGTGGGCCGCGGCGGGCATGCTCGCGCCAATCGCGGAGATAGCACCCGGCGAAAAGGAGAACTTCCGACTTCAACGTGGTGCGCTCGCGGCGTGGCGCGCGACGGCGAAAGAACTCGCGAACCTGACCGGCGTCGTCCTCACGCTCTCGGAGACGGGCACGCTGTTGGTGGGTTATGACGGGAGCGACCGTCGACTGGTCGATCAGTTCACTGAGGTCGCGACGTCCTTTGGCGCTCGGTCACGCCACGTGCGCCGTGAGGACGACGATGGCGTCTTCGAGGGGGTGAGCACCCGAGTACGAGAGGGCCTCTTGCTCGAGGGGGATGCGTGGCTCAACCCCGATGAGGCGATGAGGGTGCTCGCAGACGCGAATGCGATACTGGGCGTCGACGTGGTGACCGAGCGGGTCATCGGTGCGCTCGTCACGGACCACGGTGTTGAAGTGCGCACCGCGGAGATGACCATGCGTGGAGACGTCGGCGTCCTCGCCACGGGCGCGGCGGCACTTCCGGCGGGCCTTCGTGAGCAGGCCGTGAACCACGTTCGCCCCGTTCGCGGGATGACGGTTCGCCTTGAGGGTTTTGATCGTTCTGAGGCGCCCACCCTGCGCGCCTTCGTTCGAGGACGCTCGCTCTACCTCGTGAGTCGACCGGGTGGGTACTGCGTGCTCGGGGCTTCTTCCGATGAACAGGGTGAACTCGCCGTGGAGATTGGCGAACTACAGCGGCTCTTGCGCGACGCGCTGGAACTCGTGCCCGCCCTCGAATGCGCGACCTTCCTCGAGACACGTCAGGGACTGCGCCCCGCGAGCGACGACCTCGCGCCGTTCGTCGAAGTCATCGACGGCCGGTGGATTTGGGCGTCGGGTCACTACCGACACGGCGTCACTCTCGCGCCCTTAACGGCCACCACCGCGCGTGAACTCGCCGAGAAGATGCGATGATTCGCGTCAATGGAACTGACGACGCGTTCCTCGCCGAGAGCGTCGAAGAGTTACTGCAACGCCGCGACATCGAGACCCGGGGCGTCGCCGTGGCGATCGACGGTGAAGTGGTGCCTCGATCGACGTGGGCGATCACGCGCATTCGCGATGGGGCCACGGTCGAGATACTCACCGCTGCGGCGGGAGGGTAGCAACGCACTGGTCACGGGCCGCGACCCGTGACGGCCGATTGCTCAGGTCGGCCGGAGTAGGATTATCCCTTCGCGGGCTGTGGCTTAGTTTGGTCTAGAGCGCTCGGCTGGGGGCCGAGAGATCGGGAGTTCAAATCTCCCCAGCCCGACCATTTGGCGAGTTTTAGTGGTTGGCCTGCAGTGGCCACTCGTAGCGACCGGGGCTGACGGGGGCTTCACCCTTCTTCTCGAGGTAGCTCGAGAAGCTCGTCAACCACTCCTGGTACCACGACCGCAACGTCGTGTTGACGTCGACGAGGGGCATCGCATCGAGCTCGGGGAATCGCTCACGCTGGCGTTCGAACACCGCGAGGCTCGCCTCGGCGTCCGCCGACGCGGAGTGAGCGTCGCCGAGCGCCACCTCGTAGTGACGACAGAGGTCCACGAGGGTGCGCTTGCCTTTTCGCCATTTGTCAAAGTGTCGATCGATCACGAGGACGTCCATCACCGCACCGGGCCCACCGCGCTCGCTCAACGTCGCCAGTTCGAGGCGGCGACAGAGCGATTCGATCATCGTCAGGTCGTAGCCCACGTTCATCCCGACGATCGCACCGTCATTCGCCCACACGTCGGTGATCCGCTGGGCGATCGTCTCGACGGCCGTTGCGAGGAGTGGCGAATCGACGACCATGGCGTCGGTGATGCGATGAATGGCCGTCGCCCCCGCGGGGATAGGCATCCCGGGATTGACAAATCCCTCTTCGACCACTTTCGAGGCGCCCTCGCCGTTACCGCGGAACTCGACAAATCCGAAGGAGACCGGTGCATCGCGAAAGGAACTCACGCCCGTCGTCTCGAGGTCAAAACCTACGAAACTGGTCACGCCTGGTCCTTTCGCTCCCGCTCAGGTTACTGAGTCCCGTGCGCTTGAGAGAATGATTCCGTGCTCACTCTCCCACTAGTCGTGACGAATAAGGCGATAGCCGTCGGGGCGCAGGATTGGCTGGCGTCGGTGCCCGAGACCTTCGAGGTGCTCTGTGAGCAGTGGGGCCTCGCGCTCGAAGTGGTCTATGCCGACGCCACCGAAGCGCTCGTGTGAGCGGTTTGCGACACCAGTGGTCGACCCGCCGTACTGAAACTTCCTATTCCCCGCGGCGGTGACGAGTTTCGCTACGAGGTGACGGTGCTGGAGATTGCCAATGGGCAGGGTTGCGCGAAACTCCTGGCCCATGACGTGTCCCTCAAGGCCATCTTGCTCGAGCGGCTCGGGCCAACGCTCCATAGCCTCGGTCTTCCCCTTCGCGAACGACACGAGATCCTCTGTTCGACGGCGGAACGACTATGGCGCCCGGTGCCCGAGCGGGCTTTGCCGAGTGGAGCAGAAAAAGCTCGTTGGCTCGCGGATTTCATCGTTGCGACGTGGGAACAACTCGACCATCCCTGCTCCGAACGCGCGGTCGAACACGCGTTGACGAGCGCTCGATCACGCAGCGATGCGCACGACGACGAGCGCGCGGTGCTCGTTCACGGTGACGTGCACGAGTGGAACAGGCTGGTTGCTCCCAGTGGATTCAAACTCATCGACCCCGACGGACTTCGCGCAGAAGCGGAGTACGACCTCGGCGTCATGATGCGCGAAGATCCCGTGGAACTACTCGAAGGGGATCCGCT
>PKZN01000139.1 GCA_003133075.1 Acidimicrobiaceae bacterium
GCTCGTCTGACGATCTTGAAGCTCATCACCGACACCATCGCCGAGCCCCGCAGTGAAGTCGCCGAAGTGGCGCCGAAGATCATCTCGATGGAGATCCCGATTGACAAGATCGGCGAGGTCATCGGACCCAAGGGCAAGGTCATCAACACCCTGCAGCAAGAGACCGGTGCGGACATCGCCGTTGACGACGACGGTGTCGTCGGCACGGTGACCATCGGAGCGAAGGACGGCCGCGCGGTTGAAGAGGCTCGTCGTCGGATCTCGTTGATCCTCGACCCGCCCTCGGCTGACGTCGGTGCGATCTACCCGGGCCGCGTCGTCTCGATTGCGAAGTTCGGTGCGTTCATCAACATCCTCCCGGGTCGCGACGGACTGCTCCACATCTCCAAGCTCGCTCCGCTCAATGGCGGCAAGCGCATTGGTCAGGTCGAAGACGTTCTCGAACTCGGACAGGCGCTGGAAGTGAAGGTCGACGACATCGATCCTCAGGGCAAGGTCTCGCTCTCCCTCGTCGGTGACTTCCCCGACGTGGTCGACGAGCCGCGCCGCGAGCGTCGCCCCGAGCGTGACAGCCGTCCCGAGCGCGGTGGCCGAAGCGACCGTGACAGCCGTCCCGAGCGTGACAGCCGACCGGAGCGTTCGAACGCTTCGCCGGCCGCGAAGCCGTCGTCCTTCGAGGCCTCCTTCGAAGCCGAGTTGGCGGGCGAGATCGGTGACCTCGGTCCCGGTGGTCCCACCTTCAGTGACGGCGACGGTGGTGGACGTCGTAGCCCGCGACCGCGTCGTCGTTAACTAGCCCTTCGGCCCTGGCGTGCGGTACGACTGCGCGCCAGGGCCGTTTGCTTTGTACGTAGCGTGGAGCCCATGAGTACGGCCCCGCGCGCGACCGGTTACTACAACCCGACGACCGCTCCGCCGTGGTGGCGACCTCTCATTCGCGCAGACCGTTGGGCGCTGCTCTGGTGCGTCATCGTGGCGGCAGTTCTCTTTATCCTGCCCGCGCTCGTTGGCCATCCCGCCATTGACGCGGACAACCTGATTCAGAACTTCCCGCTCAGGGTCTTGGCCGGTCGCCAACTCGCCTCGGGCCACCTGCCACTCCTCGACCCGCTCACCAACTCGGGCACCCCACTCCTCGGTGGCATGAACGCGGGCGCGCTCTATCCCTTGACCATCATCTTCGCGTTCATCCCGCCGATCGTGGCGTGGGTCTTCAACATGATCGTCGTCTACGTGGTGGCCGCCGTTGGCGTGTTCGCGCTCCTGCGCTGGCACCGCATCTCGACGGTGCCGGCCCTCGCCGCGGGACTCACGTACGCCTACTCGGGCGCGATGATCGGCCAGATGGTCCACCTCGGGGTCGTCCAGGGCTACTCATTCCTGCCCTGGGCCACGTTGCTACTGCTCGCCCTCTCTCGCCGCATCCAGTCCGCCCCGAGGGAGACCTCGTGGTGGGGGTTCGCGCGCCTCGGCTTCCCGTGGGTCTGCGCGTTGTCGGTGCTCTGGGGGCTGACGTTCTTATCCGGCGAGCCGCGCGCCATCGCCGAGGTCGAACTCCTGACCATCGTCGTGGTGCCCGCGGTCTTGCTCCTGCGATCGTCCTACTGGCTGGGGACGTGGCGAACGCGTATTGCGTATCTCGCGACATTGGTGGTGGGTTTTGCCTGGGGCCTCGGCCTCGGTCTGGTGCAGTTGCTACCGGGCTGGTCGTTCATCAACTTCTCCCAACGCTCCCAGGAGAGTTACCAGTACTTCGGTGCGGGATCGCTCGCGGTGCGCTGGACGACGCTGCTCCTCACGCCGGACATCTTCGGTGGCAACGGGGCCTTCGGGCAGCCGGGATTCTTCGCGAACTACAACCTGGCCGAAGTCACGGGCTACGCCGGCGTGCTCGCCTTGATGGCCGCGGTGGCGTTCCTCACTCGCTTCACGTGGAAAGGCTGGCGCGGGTTCGAGCGCGACTTCACGATCTACGTCGTTCTTGGTGTGGTGGGACTCTTCGCGACCTGGGGAAACTTCACGCCGGTCGGCCACCTCTTCCGCGCGATTCCGCTCTTTGGCTCCACGCGACTCCAGAGCCGCAATATCATCCTCGTCGACTTTCCCCTCGTCATCGTGCTCGGTTGGTGGCTCGAACAAGTGCGCGAGAGGGCGAATCGACTGTTCCCTCGACCGGAAAGCTCCTCGGCTGACGAGCCCGTCGGCCGGCCCCTGCGCTACCCCTTCGCGCGCGGAGGACTCTTCGCCGGATTAGACGACGGTTTTCGTTGGGCCACGGCGGCGCCGGCGATCCTCATCGCGGCGCTGTCGATTGCGTTGCTCGGTTGGGGTCCCTGGGTCGTCAACAAGGTCAGCCTCTCCGACGGCCTGCAGCACCTCGAGAGCAAACTCGCGTTCCTCAACGTGCTCCACCTGCTCATCGCCCTCGCCGCCGCGGCGACGGTGTTGTTGTTACGAAACTCTCGCCATCTCTTCAAGGTCATCCTCGTGATCCTGGTTCTTGACCTGACGGTCTTTGTCATGTTCACCTCGTCTGGACTCATCGGGGGACCGGGGCCGCGCGAGGCGTCGAAGGCCGCGGCGACGAAGTTGCTCGGCGTGACCGGTCGCTTCGCGTTGGTGGACGTGGGGGGAGCACATACGGGCGACTTCCGCTATATCGGCGAACCCAACATGAACGTCTTCACGAACCTCCAGAGCGTCCAGGGCTACGGGGCACTCATTTCAACGATCTACGACAACGCGACCGGCACGCACCCCCAGGCGACGATCGACCCCTGCCATCTGGCGGCGGGCACCTTCACGCAGTTACGACTCAACTCCATCGCCATCGCGACCGGTGTACTGATGACCCCCACGCAAGTCGGCTCCGGGGTTACCTCCACGCAGCTCAGCTCCGAGGTACCGCCGACGTGCGTGCGNNCTCACGGGCGTCAAGGGTGCCGCGTTGTCGACCTCTCCGATTCGAGTGCAGTTCTTCAACGGACGGGGCACCCCCGTGGGTCGGCTCTATCGTGTGCCGTCGCTCGGTGCAGGGCACGGGGCGATCAAGTCGATTGGGATAGAGAACACGTCCCCACTGGCGGCGGGATTCGCGGTCTCGTCGACAACGGGCGTGCGCATCGGCAACACCATCGTGACGCCGGTGAATTCGACCAGCAGTTANNCAGTTCTCGGTCTTCAAGGCGAAGAGCCTCCGACCCGAGGCGTGGTTGGGTTCGAAGGCTCGAGGTCACGTGACCACAATTCGCGACGCAAGTTGGGGGGACACGTGGGTCAGCGTGTCGCTCAAGCGTGCCAGCGAGCTCTACCGCAGTGAGGCGTATCTTCCGGGCTGGCGCGCCACGGCGCTCAATACGACGACCGGTGCGACGAAGTCGCTCAGCGTCGATCGCGCGGGACTGATTGAGAAGGTCGACGTGCCCGCGGGCACCTGGACGATCCATTTCCACTACCACGCGCCCTACATCGAAGTGAGCACCGCCGTGTCGACGGTCTCGTGGGTGTTGCTGCTCGGCGTCGCTGCGACGGTGGGAGTTCGAAGAGTACGCAAGCGCAAAGGTAAGGTGCTGGCGTGAAGTCACTAGCCATCGTGGGTGGCGCCGGCCGCATGGGCCAGGCGCTCGGTGAAGGGCTCTCGGCACTTGACGCGTTCTCGGTTGTGGCGATGGTCGACCAACACGCACCGCGCGAACTCTTTGGGGCCACTTACTACGCGTCGCTCGCCGACGTCGAGCCCTCGAGGATCGACGTCGTGATCGACTTCTCCTCGCCCGAGGGCGTGACGAACTCGGCGACGTGGTGCGCGACGAACGCGGTGCCGCTCGTGGTCGGAGCGACCGGCCTCGGTGAGGCGGAACGCGCGGCCCTCGTGGCGACCGCGAGCACCGTGGGCGTTATCGTCGCGTCGAACTTCTCGGTTGGCGCAGTGCTCTCCGAGCGATTCGCCGCGATGGCCGCGCCATACTTCGAGCGCGTCGAGATCGTCGAACTCCACCACGACCGTAAGGTTGACGCGCCCTCGGGTACTTCTATCGCGACCGCGACCGCCATCGCCGAGGCTCGACGTCACGGAGGGCTGGCGGCGCTCGAGGACCCCACGATGCGCCACACCATCGACGGGGCCCGGGGGGCGAACGCCGCCGAGGGCATCAAGATCCACTCGGTGCGCCTGCCCGGTCTGGTCGCGCACCAGGAGATCCTCTTCGGCTCGGCGGGCGAGGGTCTCACGATCCGCCACGACTCGTTCGATCGACAGAGTTTCGTCCACGGCGTGGCGTTGGC
>PKZN01000101.1:0-1072 GCA_003133075.1 Acidimicrobiaceae bacterium
CTTCAGGTCCAACTTGTCGAAGTACTCAAAGGGTCCCGACTCGATCTTCTCCATGCGTCGAAGGCGAAACAAGAGCGAAATCGCCTGCTTCACCCATTGGTGCACCGTGATCGAACCATCGTCGGCGATCTCGGCCACGCGCAGCTGCCCGTCGTCGAGTTTTGCGATCACCAATTCGACGTCGCGGCGGGCTTCGAGGTTCTCCGGGGTTATCTCGGCAATCTGTTCAAACCAGCCGCCAATGCGGGCCTCGAGGTCGCTCATCGCTCAATCGTACCGGGGGTCCTCTAGGCCTCGAGGCGCGACGCGACCAACTCGATGCGCTCGTCGGGCTGCACGACGGCGATGCGCACGAAGTCGCGCCCGGCCGCGCCGTAGAGTTCGCCGGGGCTCGCCACGAGACCCGAACGCTCGGCGAGCAAGGTAGCGATTCCCCATCCGTCGAGTCCGGCCTTCGAGCACCAGAGGTAGAACGATCCCTCGGGTATCGGCGCGTCGATCCCGAGGTGCGAGAGGGCCACGCTCAGTCGCTCCAGACGACCGCGATAGCGCTGGCGTTGCACCTCGACGTGCTGGTCGTCGCCGTACGCGAGGGCGACGGCGTCTTGCACGGGACCGGGCACCATGAAGCCGGCGTGTTGACGCACGCTGCGCAGGTACGACACGACTCCTGCGTCCCCGGTGTAAAAGCCGGCTCGCATGCCGGCCAGATTGGAACGCTTGGAGATCGAATGCAGCGCCAGGACGCCCTCGGTTCCGTACTCGAGGATCGTGCGCGGACGACTCGACCAGGTGAACTCCGCGTAGCACTCGTCACTCGCCGCCAACACGTTGTTACGACGGCCCCAGGCGGCGACGCGCTCGAGGTCATCGAGCGCGCCCGTCGGGTTGGACGGCGAGTTCGACCACAAAACCAGTGCGCGCGCGGCGTCGTCGTCACTGATCGCGTCGAGATCGAGTTGCCCCTTCACCATCGGCACCGCCACCGCACGCAGTCCGGCTAACGTCGCGCCCATGGCGTAGGTCGGGTAACTGACCTCAGGGTAGAGCACGGTGTCGCGTTCGGGGAGCC
>PKZN01000101.1:1093-3273 GCA_003133075.1 Acidimicrobiaceae bacterium
TCGCGGTAAGCCGGCGTTCCGGCCGACGGTGGGTACCCGCGAGCGCCGAGCGCGCGGGCGAGCTCTTCGATGACGAACTCCGGCGGCGGGTCGATGGGTGTACCGATCGAGCAGTCGATGGGACCACCGTCAAATGCCTCGGCGATGCGCTTGAGGCCGTCGAGGCGCTCGTAAGGGTAGGCCGGTGGCTCGAAGCTCACGCCGGGACGCGCCACTGTCGAAATCGAGCGGCACCCACGGAGTCGAGGACGACGTGAATCAACACGCCCTCCTCGTTCACCGAGGTGTCGATCACGTCGCCCTCTCGGTGCGCCGCCGCCAACAAGTCGCCACGATCGAGTGGGAGTTGCAGCGTCAAGATTCTGTCGCGCGACCGCAACCGCTCACCAATCACCGCGACCATGGCTTCTACGTTCTCGCCCGTCTTCGCCGACACCCAGACACTGCCCTCGTAGAGCTTCGCTAAGTCCTTCGCCCGCGAGCCGGGGACGTCGGCTTTGTTAAAGACGAGTAGTTCTGGCACCTCGTCGGCGCCGATTTCAATGAGCACGTCTCGCACCGCGGCGATCTGTTCTTCGGCGTGGTCACTCGATCCATCCACCACGTGCACCAAGAGATCGGCCAGTTGCACCGATTTGAGCGTGCTCATGAAGGCTTCGACCAGTTCGTGAGGCAAGTTCGAGATGAAGCCCACCGTGTCGGTGAACAGCACCGTCTCGCCACCGGGGAGTTGCTTTTGACGGGTGCGCGGGTCGAGCGTGACGAAGAGTCGGTCTTCGACCTCGACACCCGCGTCCGTGACGGCGTTCAGCATCGAGGACTTGCCCGCGTTCGTATAGCCCACCAGGGTCACCTCGCGATGACGGCCACGGTCTCGACCCTGCCGCTGGACCTGGCGNNATCCCACCGGCCTGTTGGGAGAGGGAGCCGTCGGCACGACGAAGTCGAGGCAGTCGGTACTGCAAGAGCGCCAACTCGACTTGCGCCTTGCCCTCAGGGGTGCGGGCGTTCTGGGCGAAGATGTCCAAGATCACCGCCGTGCGGTCGATGGCCGTGCGACCGAGGATCTTCTCTAAGTTGCGTTGTTGCGCGGGCGAGAGGTTGGCTTCAAAGACGACGGTGTCGGCGTCCTTGGCGAGACAGACCTCGCGTAACTCATCGACCTTGCCCGATCCGAGGAACGTCGCCGGGTCGGGACTTTCGCGGCGTTGGATGACGCGCGCGACGACGTCGGCCCCGGCGGTGTCGACGAGCAGCGCCAACTCGTCGAGTTGTTGGTCGAGTTCTTCGGGGTGCACCCCGGGGAATAAGACGCCCACCAACACGATCTTCTCNNCCGGGGTTCTCCACCGTCACCTCATCGCCGCAGAGGCCGTCTCGTCGCGACAGGGCCGCGACGGCGACCGAACCGGTGCCGCACGCCTGCGTCCAACCGACCCCGCGCTCGATGACACGAATTCGCAGTCGGTCCGCCCCAAGCACGCTCAGGAACTCGACGTTCGCACCACCGGCCTGCGCGGCTAACTTTGCCGCGATCTCCTCACGCTGCGTGTCGCTCCAGGTGACCTCGTCACTGACCACGACGTGCGGGTTGCCGACGTTCACCACACCCAAGGAACCCTCCAGCGCGTCGCCGAAGGTCACCTCGCCCATGGACACGCTGCCGCGTCCGGTCGCGCCCTCCATCTCGAGCGACACGGTCTTCAACCCGGCCGGCGTCGCGACGTCGAGNNGACATCTCGGCGGTCGAACCGTCCGCGTTGAAGAGCACCATCGTGACCGGCGACGACAACGTCGCCACGAGCAGGCCGTCCGCGCCCACACCCGTAGTGCGGTGACAGAGTGCGCGCGCGCGCTCGCGCGTCCACCACTCCCCCGTGCCGGGCTCGAGCACGTCCACGAGGAAGTCATTCCCCGCGCCGTGCCACTTTTGAAGTCGACGAAGTGTCACCATCTCAGTCTCTCACGAAGCCCTCGGCGTCATTCAGCACGCCAATAACACGCTCGGTTGCCGCGACGGGGTCATCGAACCATTCGACACGCGGGTCCCGGTGGAACCAGGAACGCTGTCGTCGAGCCAACCTACGACTATGGGTGATCGCGTCCTCGACGCAGACCTCGAGCGGGGCGCCCTCTTCAAGATGACGCAAGAGCTCTTTGTAGCCGACCGCCTGACGCGC
>PKZN01000117.1:0-166 GCA_003133075.1 Acidimicrobiaceae bacterium
GTCAAGAGATCCTGTCCGCGTTCGGTGTGGACCACTTCGGGGTGAAACTGCACGGCGTGAAGACGGCGTGCGACGTCCTCCATCACCGCAACCTTCGCCTCCGGTGAGGACGCGGTCACGACGAAGCCCTCGGGTGCGGTGGCGATGGCGTCGCCGTGGCTCATCC
>PKZN01000117.1:218-2962 GCA_003133075.1 Acidimicrobiaceae bacterium
GCTTCGCGCACGCGCCGGGCAATTAGTTGGGCGTACTGGGCGCCGAAGTCAACGACGAGAACGGTGTCGTTCAATGGCCCATGCCCACGCCCTGGGAGCGCTGCAACTGCTTTCCTTCAGTCTGGATCGACGGCGCGAGCATGATCTCGGCCTTCTGGAACTCCTTCAAGGTCTCATACCCGCACGTCGCCATCGACGTGCGCAGCGCACCAAAGAGGTTGAGGCGGCCGTCGTTCTCGTGCGCTGGTCCGAGGAGGATCTCCTTCAAGGTGCCGCGCACCTGGGTGCGCACACGTGTGCCGCGCGGCAGCGTCGGATGAAAGGTCGCCATGCCCCAATGAAAGCCACGCGCCGGCGCTTCGACCGCGCTGGTGAGGGGTGAGCCGATCATGACCGCGTCCGCGCCGCAGGCAATGGCCTTGGCGATGTCCCCACCCTTGCTCATCCCACCGTCGGCGATGACGTGGACGTAGACGCCCGTCTCGTCGAGGTGGCGCATCCGCGCTCCCGCGACGTCGGCGATGGCGGTCGCCTGTGGGACCCCGATACCGAGCACGCCGCGCGACGTGCACGCGTTGCCCGGACCGACACCGACCAGTACGCCGGCCGCACCGGTGCGCATGAGGTGCAACGCGGCCTGGTAGCTCGCGCAACCACCCACGATGACCGGTACTTCGAAGTCACGGATGAATTTCTTCAAGTTCAAGGGTTCGGCGGTCTTCGATACGTGTTCCGCGGAGACGACGGTGCCCTGGATGACGAGGATGTCGAGGCCGGAGTCGATGATGGTCTTGGACATCCAGGAGGTGCGAGCGGGTGTCACCGAGGCCGAGGTGGTGATGCCGGCGTCCTTCATCTGCCTGATCCGTTCGGCGACGAGTTCGAGCTTGATCGGCTCTAAGTACATCTGCTGCATACGAGCGGTGGCCTTGTCGTCATCGAGTTCGCCGATCTCTTCAAAGAGCGGCATCGGGTCCTCGTAGCGTGTCCACAGTCCCTCGAGATTCAAGACCCCCAGTCCTCCGAGACGACCGAGTTCAATAGCGGTCAGTGGCGAGATCGCGCCGTCCATGGCCGATCCGAGGACGGGCAACTCGAACTTGTACGCGTCAATCTGCCAGCTGATGTCGACGTCCTCGGGGTCGCGAGTCCGCCGCGAGGGGACGATTGCGATGTCGTCAAAGCCGTACGCCTGACGAGCCGATTTGAAGATGCCGATCTCAACTTCCGCCATGAAGTCCTCCGATTGAAAGCGCCAAAAACTGCGGGCGCATTTGTTCCAATCTACTAGGACGAGTGATGGCTCAAGCCGGAATGGGGGGCCAGGCGACGCCCGTCGCGAGACAGAGCAACTCGGTCAGGATCCTCGCCGTCGCACCCCAGATGACGTCCCCGGGCACGCGGAAGAAGCTGATCGGGAAGTAGCCGTCGTCGTCGCCCCCGGGACGAGGATGCTCGCGGCGCCACCGTTCCTCGACGAAGGCGCCCTCGGCAACCAGGTCCTTGAGCGCGACCGCGAAGGCCCGGTCGACCTCGGTGGGGTCAATGGTGAACGTCGGTGCGCCCGTGAGTGAACCAACGATCGGCCATATCGACGAACCGGAGGCGAATGTCACAATCGGGCTCAGCCAGGCAAAGGGCCTCACCAGGGAGGATTCGAGCCCAACCTCCTCGTGGGCTTCGCGTAGTGCGGTCTCGGTCGGCGTCTCGGAGCCCTCTTGTCCCCCGCCGGGTAGGGCGATCTCGCCTCGGTGGAAACGCAACGTCATCGATCGCCGCGTCAATACCAGTTGGGTCTCGCCCTCCTCCTCGAAGAGTGCGACGAGCACGGCCGAGCGCCGCGTGACGAGAGTCGGTGGCGCATCACCCACGATGGTCAACTCCGCCGGTACCTCGGGTTGTTGACTCGCCGCGAAGGTCCGACCGTGATCTTTGAGGCGCGCTTCGACGAGATCGAGGGTGAGTCCTTCTCGCTGCGCGGTGGGCAACGCCGCCCATGGAGCCGGGACGCCCGGGCGAATGTCAAGCGGTTCGGGGATGACTTGGGGGAACAGGTGACCCGCGAAGCGTTCGGGCCGTTCGCCATTTCCCGCCATCGTCGGTCCTCTACACTGTTGGTGCGTTTGACGTTCCCAGGGTAACGCAGACGGTCCTCGACTCTCTCAGGAGATACTCCACTTGAAGTCCCTCGCCCACTTGTGCGTTCGCCACCGTTGGTACGTGCTGATCGCGTGGATTGCGCTGTTCGTCATCATCAATGTCGTCTCGCACGCCGAGGGCTCGGCGTACTCCAACGCCTTCAGTCTGCCGGGCACGAACTCGACCCACGCCCAGTCGCTCCTACAACAAGGTGCCCCACGTCAGTCCGGCGACGTCGACCAGATCGTCTTTCACACCTCCAACGGCACGGTCGTCACGCACCAGGCCACTATCCAGGCGATGCTCAAGAAAATAGAGACCTTGCCCGAGGTGGGCGGCGTCACCTCGCCATTTTGCAGCGGCACGTTCAAGGTCAGCGAGTCGCTCCCCACCGGTGGTTGCCTGGGCACCGCGCAGATCTCCAAGACGGGTGCCATCGCTTACGCCGTCGTCAACTTTTCAGAGACCGCGAACCAACTCACCAACGCGCAGATTCAAGCCGTTGAGACGGTCGCCGAGGGCGCCCGTTCGTCCTCCCTCAGCATCCAATTCGGCGGCAACGCCTTCGGTCAACTCGACTCGAGCGCGAGCAGCCCCTACGAGGC
>PKZN01000117.1:2989-8634 GCA_003133075.1 Acidimicrobiaceae bacterium
TACGCGCTGTTCATCGTCACGCGTTCTCGCCAGGAACTCAAACGTGGCGCGAGCGTCGAACAGGCCGTGACGACCGCGTTGAACACGTCGGGTCGCGCGGTGCTCTTCGCGGGCTCGACCGTCTGCATCGCATTGCTGGGCATGTTGATTCTCGGACTCTCGTTTCTCAACGGCGTCGCGGTCACCGCGTCGTTGACCGTGTTGATCACCATGCTCGCGTCGATCTCGCTGCTCCCTTCGCTCTTGGCCTTTCAAAAAGAGCACGTGCTGAGCCGCCGGGAGCGCAAGATCCTCCACCGCGACGGACCCGGACCCGTGGTCGTCAGCGGTCCCTGGCAGCGTTGGGCCCACTTCGTCGCTCGTCACCCCCGAGCCCTGACCTTCGCAGCCCTCGCCGTGATCGTCGCCTTCGTCATTCCCTTTTTCTCCTTGCAACTAGGGAGCTCCGACCAAGGTTCGGACCCCGCAGGTTCAACCACCCGCCAGGCCTACGACCTCCTCGCTCAGGGATTCGGTCCCGGTTTCAACGGTCCGCTCGAGATCGTGGGTTCGATTCACGACCCTCGCGACAAATCCACTCTTGAGGGTCTTGACGTGACCCTCAAGTCGGTGCCGGGAGTCGCCGAAGTGGGTCCCGTGCTCACGAATAGCGCTGGTACCGTCGGCTTCTTCAAGGTCATTCCGACAACGAGTCCCCAGGACGCCAAAACCGCGACGCTGATCGCGACCATTCGCGACACCTATATTCCGGCCG
This sequence comes from Acidimicrobiaceae bacterium, assembly GCA_003133075.1. GTDB lineage: Bacteria > Actinomycetota > Acidimicrobiia > Acidimicrobiales > RAAP-2 > RAAP-2. The sequence continues at coordinate 3,744 of PKZN01000117.1, forward strand.
CCACGACGACGTCCCACACCCAGATCTTCGTGGGTGGTCTCACCGCGATCTTCGTTGACTTCGCCACGGTGCTCACCAGCAAGTTGCCGCTGTTCGTTGGGGTCATCGTGCTGTTGGGCTGCCTGCTGTTAATGGTCGCCTTTAGGAGTGTGTTGATTCCCCTCGTCGCTGCGGTGATGAACCTGTTCGCCGTCGGCGCCTCCTTTGGTCTGGTGGTGGCGGTCTTCCAGTGGGGTTGGGGCGCGTCGCTGCTGAAGGCGGGCACGGGACCGGTCGAATCCTTCTTACCGATCATCATGATCGCCATCCTCTTCGGGCTCTCGATGGACTACCAGGTCTTTTTGGTCTCACGAATGCACGAGGAGTACCTCAACACCAACGACAACGAAGAGGCCATCATCCGTGGACAGGCCAATACCGGTCGCGTCATCTCCGCCGCGGCGTTGGTGATGATCTGCGTCTTCCTCTCCTTCGCCATAGGCGGAGAGCGGATCATTGCCGAGTTCGGCATCGGGCTCGGCGGCGCGGTCTTGATCGACGCGTTCGTCATTCGTACGGTGCTCGTCCCCTCTCTCATGCACTTCGTGGGCAAGGCGAACTGGTGGATACCTCCCTGGCTCGATCGACTCGTACCTCACGTGGCCGTCGAGGCCACCGAGTAGCCCCGACGCCAGCGTCGAGACGGCGTAGGGAACCCTCGCGTTGGGCCCGCCTACGATGACGACGTGAAGCTTCCCGCACGTATAGGGCTCATTACTCTGGCCTGCGCCAACGTCGAAGGGATGGCGGAGCTCTTTCGACGACTCGGCTGGCCCGAGACCCCCGAGAGCGATGAACACCATCGGACCTTCCAATGTTCCAACGGCGTCGTCATTGCCCTCTACGCCGCGTCGCACTACGAGCGGGAGTTCGGCCCGGTGGTGCCGGGGTTCAAGGGATTTACCTTGGCGGTCAATCTTGCGTCCTTCGAAGAGTGCGTGGCCGTCTATGAGACCATCAAGGAGATCGACGGCGTCGAGATTCTCGGCGCGCCCGAGGAGGCCTTTTGGGGTGGCGGCTTTAGTTGGAGGGATCCCGAGGGGAATCTCTGGGACGTCGCGTGGGCCAAAGGAACAGAGATTGACGATCGCGGTGGGGTCACGTTTCCCTAGATTGATGGCCCATCCAGTCGAAACGCTGGACAACTCGTACGTCGCAGACGAGCAATGTCGCTCGCCGTCAGCCACTCCCGCCCGTGATGGCTCAGTAGTTATCTCACACCCGTCGAGCGGTCAACCTTGGGAATTGGCAGCCGCAGTCGCAAGACCGACTAGTTCTGTCGTGACCGGTAGCAGGGGCACGGGCAAATCGCCTGTCGCAAACCACTCGAGGCCTGTCAACTCATCGCTGTTGACGAGAGCCGGGGCGGACCCACTGACAAACGCGGCAAAGATGACGTCGAGATGGAGCACCGGTTCGGTGGAGGTTCGGCACTGGAAGGACGAGAGAAGGACGTCGATGGGCGACGGATGGATGCGTGCCACGAGTGTGGCCTCTTCGAGGAGTTCTCGCGCCGCAGCGGCGCTAAGACTGGCGTCACGGGGTTCCACGTGTCCGCCAATCGGGCCCCACTGCCCGTAGCGGCGGTGGCGGGCAAGCAGGACCAGCCCATCGGAGTCAATAACCAACACGCTGGCCACCAGATGGGCATCGTCAAAATGACCAGCATCGATGAACGTCATCGCCTGTACCCAGGCCGCTTCACGGCCTACGGGCGCAGGGGTAGCTACCAGGAGCGCAGCCGTCGAGTCCCACTGGCCGATGTCGTGCATTCTCACGATGGTATCGACGAGGCCTCGGTCCGCCCCGGCCCTGGGACTGAAGAACCAACCTATAGAGCCACTACACAATCAAACGGGGACGCCCACTACCGACAGGGGCGCCGCACGCCCGTCAGCGCAACGGAGAACTGCGCCCCGTTAATCCCGAGGGCGTCGTCACGAGCACAGAACCTCGATGGCGCGAGCGAGTACTCCGCGTTGAAGACCGCCTTGTGTCCGAAGTAGGGACGCAGTAATCCGCAACTGTCGTACTGGTTGCACTGTTCGGTCAAGACCGCGTCCGCCAGCGGATACATGTCAGCGGCGAATCCGTCGCCCGTGTCGTCGGGATTCTTGATCCACCAACCCATGCCCAGGCCGTGAATGTACGTGGCCACGGTCGTCATGTATCGCACTTCGTCCATCCGGGTCAGGGCGAAGCCACTGTCGTCCGCGTATTCGGTGTCGATATCGGTCTCGACCGCGTCGAAGCCCTTGGCCGAGCACTGTTGGCGGATCATCGCCTCCACGATCGAGACCGTGGTCTTCGACGTGATGTTGAGGTAGTACTCGGGGTAGCCCTCAACCCGGTTGCCGAACTCCCCGGCGTCGCGAAGTTGTGCGAAGTACGTCGTTGGAATCCCCTCACTCTGCGCCGAGTAGTAGTTCCCCGCTGCCCCGACTTCGACGTAACACACGACGTGCTTGCCCATCGCGTGCAGGTGGACGACGGTCGAGGCTGGATTGATGATTCCGTCGATGTCGTAGATGACCGGCGCCGGCGCGTGCGCGCCGTCAGGTAATCGATCATGAGTTCCCATATCCGTTGCGCTGGTCAACCGCAGCTGGTGATCCAACTCCCACTGCCAGGGCTGGCTCCCTAGCGGTGGGACCCACCACGACGCCGCGTGGGCTCGAGTACTCAACGAGACCGTCAGACCCGCAACCACAACGACGATCACCAGGACCGTGCGCAGTCGAAGAAGTAGTGGATTCCTCGCCACTCCGCGGGCAACCCTCACCGGTCACCCTTTGATCGATGTTCCCTACGCACAAGAAGGCACGTTCCTCGCGCGTTTGGCAAGAGGGCGCATATCCCCAAGGCTCAGAGTCGGTCCGTCTGGAAGAACGCGTCTAGGTAGGTGATGTCCTGTCGATACGGGTTCGTCAGCGACGAACCACTCTTCGCCAGATCGCTGCGCGTCGCGCGCGCGAGGCTCGTAAGGTCCGCAACGGCCGCTGCGTACAGAATCGCCCGGGACCGTGGCTTCGAAGCTTGAAGATCGAGGTAACCCGCCGCCGCTCCCAACAGGGCCACGTTGTCGCCGCCGCTCGCGCCAACGGGTTCGCGGTCGAACGCCTGCTTCGCTTCTGCGAAGAACGTGCCAGCGGGAAGGTCATGGTCGAGTACGCGAACTTGAGCCGGCGAGAGTTTGAAGAAGGTGTTGAGGCGTGACCAGTCGCGGTGAGACGCCGCGACCTGCGCCGGGGTCTCGGAGGTCAGCGGGATTCCTTCGAAGTTGCGCATGGTCGCGATGGCGGCGCGATAGCCCGCGGTGTCGACGTCGCCACTCGTGAGGCCTCGCTGGAGGTCGTCCACCGCAGCGACGAGTGGCACGTTTTGAAGCGCCCCTGAGACCAGTTCGGCTTCGCTTTCCCAGAGCGTTCGCGCCGCGTTGAAAAAGGGCTCAGGCGAAGTAGAACTCGACGCGCCCGCGCGGAAGGAGGCGGCCCCGCCAACGGTGACGACACACACGAGCGAGAGGNNGACGCCGACAGCGCGTTCTCGGGCAATCCCGGGAAGAGGTCGTCTATCGATGAGCGAGCGAGTCGCACGAGCGAGTCGATCGAAAGAGCAGCGCCCTGATTCCACGCACTCTCGAACTCCTCGATACTGAAGGTTGCCGGCGCGCGCCGCCGGAGCGCTTCGTGGCGAAGTTCGAGCCACGTTCCGTCGGCACCGGGACCGGGCTGACGTGCGGCGCCCGCGGCCAACGTGGTCGCGACCTGGGGAGCAAGGTCGAACATCGCGTCACTCATGCGGGCAATCGACACCAGGACGTTGCTCCGGGCGCCCGCGTCGAGCATGTTTTGAACCGCCTCCGCCCACGCGCGAAAACTCGCTCCCGCGTCACCCATTTCCCAGCTGGCCAGCGCCAACGCGGACCACGCGCTCCCCAAGTAGTAGGACGATCCGATTCGCGACGATTCTTCGACGGCTTCGAGGGCCGTCGTGGCGGCGGCCGCGGGATCGAGCTGGAAGGACGCCCACGCGAGGTTGGTCAACGCGGAAGCGAGCCAGAGGTCGGACTGGCGGGCTCGAATGACGGCCCGCTCACAGATCTCGGTGCCCTCTTTCAGGTCTCCCGCGAGGGCGAGCACCGCGCCGAGCGATCGCTCTACCGCCAGTTGCGTTTCGGCGTCGCCGAGTTGCGACAGTTCTACCGCCTGGCGGCACATCCGACGCCCGTTTTCTAGATCGCCCGCCAACATCCGAATGCTGCCCAGGCGCACCAGGGCCTTGGGCGGGCTCGGACGACCAAGGCGCTCCGCCATGTCGATCGCCGCCGTCAAATACTCTTCGGCCGGTGTTAGTTCCCCGATCATCCAGGCCAGGGTGCCGACATCATCGAGCGCCGACACCATCGCGGCCGTTGCCGGCAGCGCGGCTAGTCCACCGAGCACGTCGACGACGTCACCGAACCATCGAGCCCCTTCGGCGGGGAGATCGCGCAGGATCCAGAGTGCGTAGAGATCCGAAATGATCTGGACGGCGACGTCAATGTCGTCGTCCAAGAAAAATTCAAAGGCCCGTCGTAGATCCGGCATCATCCGGAATCCGTAGTTGACCATCTCGAGGCCCCCCGGACCCCACATGCGGCTTCGCATCTCCTGCGCGCGGAGGGCGAAGTGGTGTGCGTGGAGCCGTCGGACCTCGATTGCATTGAGTCCATCGTCGAGTCGTTCGGCCGCGAAGAGGCGAAGGGACTCCAACATTCGGTAACGAACGCCGTCGCTCCCCGATTCCGCGATGAGCATCGAGTTGGTTGCAAGCTCGCTGAGGCCGTTGACGACGTCGAATTCGTCGCGGT
>PKZN01000064.1:0-8506 GCA_003133075.1 Acidimicrobiaceae bacterium
AGAGGCGTCATGTCGGCAGTACTTCGGATACCCACCGTGCTTCGTCCTTCCATGGGCGGCGCGAGCGTCATCGCGGTCGAAGGCTCGACCGTGGGCGAGGTCCTCTTGACGCTCACCACCACCTACCCCGCCATCAAGGGTCAACTTCTCAACGCGGACGGCACGTTGCACCGCTTTTTGAACGTCTACGTCAACGACGACGACGTGCGCTACCTCGGTGGGGTAGAGGCGCGCATCGCGAACGACGACGAGATCACCCTGTTGCCGGCGGTCGCGGGCGGCGCCTGGTAGTGACGCGCTACGCCTCCGTGCTCGACCTCGTGGGCAACACCCCGGTGGTCGACGTGAGTGCCCTGTCACCGAAGTCCAATGTCACGATTCTCGCGAAACTCGAGGGTCGCAATCCCGCGGGCTCGGTGAAGGACCGCGTGGCGCTCTCCCTCGTCGAGGCGGCCGAGCGCGACGGTCGGCTGATTGTCGGCAAGCCCGATCAGGTCCTGATCGAACCCTCCTCCGGCAACACCGGCATCGCGCTCGCACTGGTGTGTCGACTACGGGGCTACCACCTCAAGGTGGTCCTACCCACCAACGTCTCACCCGAACGCCGACAGCTGCTGGTCGCCTTTGGGGCCGAGATCATTGACTCACCCGGCGCCGAAGGATCCAACGGGGGCGTGCGCCTGGCCCAGCGCCTGAGCGCGGAGAACCCCGAGTGGGTCTTCCTCTACCAGTACGCCAATCCCGCGAACCCGCTCGCGCACTACTCGACGACTGGTCCCGAGATCTGGGCCGACGTCCCCGAGATCACGCACTTCGTGGCGGGCCTCGGTACCTCGGGCACCTTGATGGGTGTCGGTCGATACCTAAAGGAACGCCGCGCCGACGTGCAGATCTGGGCGGTGGAACCCCCCAGCGGCGAGATCGTGGACGGGCTGCGCAGTCTCGATGACGGCTACGTGCCCCCGATCTTCACCGACAACGACGGAGAACATCTCTTGGACCGCAAGGTGATCGTGCGCGCACGCGAGTCCATCGAGTGGACTCGTCGCTTGACCGAGGTTGGTCTCTTCGTAGGACTCTCCTCGGGCGCGGCGATGGCGGGTGCGGTCAAGTGTGCCGCCACCATCGACGACGACAGTGCCACCATCGTGACCCTCATCGCCGACGACGGTTGGAAATACCTCTCGACGGGCGCCTGGAGCGATGACGTCGACGACGTCGTCGAGCGCGCGAAGTCGATCATCTACTTCTAAATCCCGTNNTTCGAACGAGACTTCACCGAGATGGCTGCTGGTTCGGTGCTGGTGAGCTTTGGCCGCACGCGCGTGCTCTGCACGGCGTCGGTCGATGAAGACGTGCCGCGCTGGCTGAAGGGGAAAGGTCGTGGTTGGGTGAGCGCGGAGTATTCGATGCTCCCGGGTTCGACCCCCGATCGGGCGAACCGCGAAGCCGCCAAGGGCAAGCAGTCCGGTCGGACCCAGGAGATTCAGCGACTGATCGGACGATCGCTGCGCAGCGTCACGCGCTTGGAGTTGCTGCCCGATCTGCAGATCCTGGTGGACTGTGACGTCTTGCAGGCCGACGGTGGTACGCGCACCGCGTCGATCTGCGGCGGCTACGTCGCGCTGCACGACGCCATCTCCCGCCTGGTCCTCAGTGGTCGCATCGCCGAGCACGCGCTTGGTGACGAGGTCGCAGCGGTGTCGGTGGGCATCGTGGGGGGCGTCGCGATGCTCGACCTGCCCTACGAGGAAGACGTCCGAGCCGACACCGACATGAACGTCGTGATGACCGGGTCGGGCCGCTTCGTCGAGGTCCAAGGAACGGCCGAACACGAGCCCTTTGACCGTCACGAGCTCGACGAACTCTTGGACCTGGCGGCCCTGGGTATCGGGCGGATCGTCGGGGCCCAGCGCGACGTACTCGCTACGGCGCCGACCCCGAGGATGCCGTGAGCACCTTCGTCCTCGCCACCGCTAATCCTCACAAGACCGAAGAGATTCGGCGGGTTCTGGCCGATTTTGACCTCGAACTCTTGCCACGACCGAGTGACGTCCCTGACGTCGACGAGACCGATGACACGCTGCAGGGCAACGCGCTGCTCAAAGCGCACGCGCTCTGCGATGCCACGGGTCACCCGGCGGTCGCTGACGACACGGGGCTGTTCATCGACGCTCTCGACGGCCGTCCCGGGGTCCACAGCGCCCGATTCGCGGGGCGGGGGGCGAGCTTCGAGGACAACGTCAATAAGGTCCTCCTTGAACTCGGCGGCGTCAAGGAGCCTGATCGCACGGCACGCTTTCGCACGGTGATCGCCGCCGTCTACCCCGATGGCGAGTCGTGGTGGGTCGAAGGCGTCTTGGAGGGCACGGTCCTGCGCGAGCGTCGCGGTGAGCACGGATTTGGTTACGACCCAATCTTCGCGCCACTCGGCGAAGGCGGCCGTTCGCTCGCCGAGCTGAGCTCGGATGAGAAGAACGCCATCTCTCACCGCGGGAACGCGCTGCGAGCCTTCGCGGCCAAGTTGCGTGAGTAGTTCGTTCGCGTGATGATCACCCGTAGGGTGGGAGAGTGACGAACCGAGAGCTCGCGATGTTCCCGCTGGGCATGGTCGTTTTTCCCCACCAGACCGTGGGTCTGTGCGTCTTCGAGCCGCGCTACCACGCGCTCTTAGCGGACGTCGAGGATGAGCGTCGTTTCGGCACGTGCTTGATCGAGCGCGGCGCGGAAGTGGGTGGCAGTGACGAGCGCACGTCGGTCGGCACGCTGGTGGAGATCCTCGGGTCCCATCAGTTAAGCAACGGCCAGACACTGATCGTCGTGGAAGGAATCGAGTGTTTCGAGGTCGAAGAGTGGCTCGACGACGATCCCTACCCTCGAGCTCGCGTGGGTCAGCGCTGTTGTGACGATGTCGCGGTTGAACCCTCGTTACTCAAGTCCACCGAGTCTGGTGTGCGCGCCCTTCGCGCGCTGCAGAGTGAAGTGGTGGCCGACCAGTGCCTCCAGCGAGACTGTGCCATGGACCCTGATCCGGGCATGCGCGGATGGCAGCTGTGCGCCCTCACCCCGATGTCGATCCTTGATCAGTTCAAGGTACTGAGTTTGAGCAACCCCAACGAGCGACTGCGTCTGGTCGCCGAGATCTGCTGTGAGCGCTACGGCGACTACCAGCGCATGCTCGCCGTAGACGAGTTGCGCGCGCCGATGAGCTGACTAACGCAGCTCTAAGAGGTCGACGACGAAGATCAACGTCTCATTGGGCGCGATGACCCCGCCCGCGCCGCGCTCGCCGTAACCGAGGTGCGCGGGGATGACTAAGCGACGACGGCCGCCGACACGCATCCCGACGACGCCCTGGTCCCAACCCTTGATGACCTGACCGGCACCGAGGGCGAAGACGAAGGGCTCGTTACGATTCCACGACGCGTCAAACTCTTCACCACTCGAGACCCCCACGCCCACGTAGTGCACGACGGCGCGTTGGCCCGAGGTCGCCTCCTCGCCCTCGCCTTCGATGAGGTCCTCGATGAGGAGCGTCTCGGGCGCGGGGCCCATGTAGGGATCAACGAGGGGCTTGTCGGGCATGGCGCAGAACTCTACTAGCGGCGGTTGCGACCGGCCGCGACCACGCGGACGTTCTTGGCTTCTCGACCCTTGGGACCCTGGGCTTCTTCGAAGGTGATCTTCTGGCCTTGGCTGAGGGACTTGAAGCCGTCACCCACGATGGAGGAGAAGTGGATGAACAGGTCGTCACCCTTGTCGTCGCTGGCGAACCCAAAACCTTTGGAGTCATTAAAGAAACTCACGACCGCTTCTTTGCCACGTGGTCGGTTCGCACCCTCGGGGCGCGTCGACTGGGGCTCGCGACGCTCGAAACCTCGAGGCGAACGCACGGGCGTCTCGCTAGCTCGGTGCTCGCGGCGAGGCGCAACGCGCTCACGTGGTTCACGACGCTCAACGCTGCGTGGGGCGCGCTCGCGCGCCCTCGGAGCTTCGGGTCGCTTCGATGGCGTACGGTCGTCGAGCCGTTCGGCCGCGACCGCGTCGTCGACGGCGCCGAGACGAATCGCGACGGCGTCTTCACGGGTGTCAATCGAGGGATTGATGCCGAGGGCCCGCTGGAGGCGCTTGACCTGTCCGATGACGTCCTCACCCACGAGCGAGATGACCGCGCCCGTGGCGCCGGCGCGACCAGTACGGCCGGAGCGGTGGAGGTAGTCCGTCGCCTGCGCCGGGGGGTCGTAGTGAACGACGACCGGCAGGAGGTCGATGTGGATGCCGCGCGCGGCGACGTCGGTGGCGACGAGGACTTGGATGGAACCGTTCTTCACGCTACGCAGCGCGCGCTCGCGCTGGGCCTGGGAGCGGTCACCGTGCAGGGGNNAAGTAGTGGTCGACGTCGCTCGGCGCTTCGTCGCCCACGACGTCGTGAATCGCGGCGTCGTGGGTGAACTCGCGCACCAACGACGACACGTCCGGTCCCATCGTGGCGGAAAACAGCATGACGTGGCGCTCGCGCGAGGTGGCCGCGACGATACGTCGCACCGCGGGCAGGAACCCCATGTCGGCCATACGGTCGGCTTCGTCAACGACGACGGTGGTGACGTCGCCGAGGTCGAGTCCGCGCTGTTCGAGCATGTCTTCGAGGCGCCCGGGACAGGCGACCACGACGTCGACGCCGAAGTTGAGCGCCTTGCGCGCGACGTTATAGGAGGTACCGCCGTAGATGCAGATGACGCGGCGACCCTGGTCGTCGGTCAGTTGGGCAATCTCTTTTTGGACTTGAGCGGCCAGTTCACGCGTCGGAACCAGCACCAAAGCGGTGGGTTTGCGCGGACGGGCCTTGGTGAGATTGGCGAGCAGGGGGAGGGCGAAGGCGAGGGTCTTGCCCGAACCGGTGATCGCCTTACCTACGACGTCGCGACCCGCCAGGGCGTCGGGAATCGCCGCCTCTTGGATGGGGAACGCTTCGGTGATACCGCGCGCGCGCAGACGTTCGACAAGGCGTGCGGGGACGCCGAGGTCGGCAAAGGACATAGACATAGAACTCCTACGAGTTGAGGTGAGCCCAACTCGCAGCACTTCGTCGAATCGGTCTCTATCGCGAGATGCGATGAAACAGCGTTTCCCATGTTAGCAGGTGAGGTGTAAAACGTGCGCACAACATCGCGCGACGCTCGTGCGGGCGGAGGGACTCGAACCCACACTCCGAAGAACTGGTACCTAAAACCAGCGCGTCTGCCAATTCCGCCACGCCCGCGAGCCCCTCCACTCTACGTCGCCAATGAGAGACGTTCACTACCTGTCACGGTAGATTGGTCCAATGATTACTTCCTCCATGGCCGAAGGTTTCGGCACCAACGACCTTAACCAGCGACTCCTGCGTGAGCGCATCGTCTTCCTCGGATCCCAAGTCGACCAGGGCACCGCGAACCGCATCTGTGCGGAACTGTTGTTGCTCGAAGCCGAGGATCGTGACAAGGACATCAGCCTCTACATCAACTCGCCCGGTGGATCGGTCACCGACGGATTTGGCATCTACGACACCATGCAGTACGTGAACTGTGACGTGCGCACGATCTGTATCGGCATGGCCGCCTCGATGGGACAGTTCCTGCTCTGCGCGGGCGCGCCGGGTAAGCGTCTCTCGCTGCCGCACAGCCGCATCCTCATGCACCAACCCTCAATGGGCGGCATGCAGGGCCAGGCGTCAGACATCGCGATTCAGGCCGAGCAGATCATCTACATGAAAAAGACGCTCGCGGAACGCACGGCATTTCACACCGGCCAGAGCGTTGAGCGGATCGAGACGGACTCGGACCGTGACCGCTGGTTCACGGCCCAAGAGGCTCTGGACTATGGCTTCATCGACGCGGTCATCGAGCGTTCGGCACTTCGTCAAGGCGTCTAGTGAGCCAAGCCCCCTCGGTGGGCCAAGGACATCGTTCGCTTGAGGACACCCCGGTGCGGGTCGTCAGTGCTCGACCGGTTCTCTCTACACGACTGAAGACCCTCTGGTCGCGCCGCGAGTTGCTGATCGGTCTGATCTCTTCGGACATCCGCATTAAGTACAAGAACTCGACCCTGGGGATCTTCTGGTCGATGCTCGCGCCGGCGTTCACCCTCGGCGTGTACTACATGGTGTTCGCCTTCTTCTTGAAGAACGGCATCCCCAACTTCGTCATCTACCTCTTCTCCGGCTTGGTCGTATGGAACATGTTCCAGAACTCGATCAACACCGCCACCGGGGTCATCGTGGACCGGGCGGCACTGGTGAAGAAGGTCTCGTTCCCTCGCGAGATCTTGGCGCTCTCGAACGTTGGCGCTGCCGTGGTGTACTTCGTGGTCCAGATGGTGGTGCTCGTCATCTTCGTGGCGGCCGTGGGTCACGCCCCGGCGTGGCGATTCCTCCTGATCCTGCCGATCTCGTTCCTCTCGCTCTACTTCTTTACCTCGGCCCTCGCGATGGTGATGTCGGCCGTGAACGTCTACCTGCGCGACATGAAGCACCTCATGGAGGTGCTCTTGCAACTGTGGTTCTGGCTGACGCCGGTCGTCTACTCCTACGAGCACTCGATTGCTCCGCACCTCTCGCGCCACGGTCTCTCGCTCTTGTACTTCATCAACCCCATCACCTTGATCGTGGTCACCTTCCAACGCGTCTTTTACGTCAACACCATCGTGCACTCGACCGTCGCCCCCTACCCGTTGATCAACATCCTGCCGACGTGGTCGTTCGACAAGTTCCTCGAGCTGAACGTGGCCCTCTTCGCGATTACCGTCGTGCTCTTCTTCGTGGCGGAGGCGATCTTCGGACGCCTCGAGGGCAATTTCGAGTCGGAGTTGTAATGGTCGCGGTCATCGACGTCCAAGACGTCTCGAAGTCCTTCAAGATTCATCACGAGCGGCACCAGTCGTTAAAAGAGCGCCTCTTGCACCCACGTTCGGGCTCTACCGAGATGTTCCAGGCGCTGCGCGACGTCAGTTTCAGCGTCGGACAGGGCGAGACGGTCGGCATCGTGGGGCACAACGGATCGGGAAAGTCGACGCTGCTCAAGTGCATCTGCGGGGTCTTAAAACCAACCTCCGGCGAGATTCGACTTCGTGGATCGTTGGCCGCGCTGTTAGAACTCGGCGCCGGATTCCAGACCGAACTCTCCGGTCGTGACAACGTGTACCTCTACGGCGCCATGTTGGGTTTTTCACGCAAGATGGTGGACGCGATCTTCGACGACGTCGTGGCCTTTAGTGAGATCGAGCAGTTCATCGACACCCAGGTGAAGTTCTACTCGAGCGGCATGTACGTGCGCCTCGCCTTCGCGGTCGCGGTCAACGTGGATCCGGACATTCTGGTGGTCGATGAGGTGCTGGCGGTCGGCGACGAACGCTTCCAGGCCAAGTGCGTGGACCGCATCCAACGCTTCAAGGAAGAAGGACGCACCATCCTCTTCGTGACCCACAACGCCGACCAGGTGCGCGCCTTGTGTGACCGGGCCGTGGTGCTCGACAGCGGCGACATGATCGCTGATGGACCGACCCAAGATTCACTGCGCATCTTCCGCGAGCACCTGATGGAAGACGCCGTTGAACACGATGCCGCGCACCTGCTCGGCACCATTCAAATCGAGTCGGTCACGACGCCCGAAGGATCCTTTGACGTGAAGAGCGGTTCGAGCCTGCATCTCGACGTCACGGTCACCTCGCAGAGTGCCTACAGCGGCAACTTCGTCATGGAACTCTTCACGCGAACGGGACTCCTGGTGAGTCGCAGCGACGCGCAGGGTTCACCGGTCAACCTCGTACCCGGTCGCAATCACGTCACCGTCGACCTGGCACAGATCCCCTTGCTCGACGGCATCTACGACCTCAACGTCGGGGTGCTCGACCACCACGGACACACCGTGATCGCCTGGAGCGAGAAGGCGGCGTCGATTCAGGTCACCTACGACGGGCGCGAGGGCGGCTTGGTCGAACTCGGCGCGACCATTACTCAGCGCTGAGCGCGACGAGTTCCTCGGCGCGCAGGCGCGGGAAGTGGCGCAGTGCCCCGAAGGGTCCGAGTCGCCCGACGTTGAAGGGGAAGGTCGCAGCGCGCAGCATCCTTCGGTCGCCCCGCGAGTTGCCGTAGGCGTAGATCGTCGTCGCGACGCCCGGGTGGCGCGACTCGATCCAGGCGTTCAGCCGACGCATCTTTTCCTTGCCCCGACAGTTCCTGCCCAGGTACCCACCGCTCAGCAGTCCTCGAGCGTCGGTCGCCAGGCGCGTGCCCAAGCCGCCAGCAACACCGAGGTGTTCGGCCACCACCTCGACGTAGAGCTGTGGTGAGGCCGAGACGATGACGACGTCGTGGCCCTGGTCCAGGTGCCAGGTCACGCGCTCGAGCACGCGCGGGCGCGCGTGCGCCGTGAAGTGCGCGAGTGCGAAGGTGCGCGACTCGTCGCTCACCGCGCGCTCGTCTCGTCCGTTGAGGAGCGAGATGAAGAGACGCTCCTTGGCGTAGTCCGCC
>PKZN01000064.1:8551-26410 GCA_003133075.1 Acidimicrobiaceae bacterium
GAATAAAAAATCGCCCACTAAGGTGTGCCCGTGCAGTCGAGTGACTGACACGAGGCACGCAAGGAGCAATCATGGCAATTCGTTTGGGCGACGTGGCCCCCGACTTCACCGCTGACACCACCGAAGGAACGTTGAGTTTTTACGACTACCTGGGCGACGGCTGGGGCATCCTCTTTTCTCACCCGAAGGACTTCACCCCGGTGTGCACGACGGAACTCGGTGGCTTCGCCAAGCGCAAGGCCGATTTCGACAAGCGCAACACTAAGTTGATCGCCGTCTCGGTCGACAGCGTCGAGTCGCACAACCGCTGGAAGGCGGACGTCGACGAGGTCAGTGGTGGCGACTTGAACTTCCCGATCATCGGCGACGAGGACCACAAGGTGGCCGACCTCTACGACATGATCCACCCCAACGCGAGCGACACGCTCACCGTGCGCAGCGTCTTTATTGTCTCGCCCGACAAGAAGGTGAAGCTCACCCTGACCTATCCCGCCTCCGTTGGAAGAAACGTTGACGAGATCGTTCGCGTGCTCGACTCCCTCCAGCTCTCCGCGGCCTATCCGGTCTCGACACCGCTCGACTGGAAAGACGGTGACGAGGTCATCATCGCCCCGGCCGTCAGTGACGAGGACGCCAAGGAGAAGTTCCCCAAGGGTTTTCGAAAGGTGAAGGACTACCTGCGCTTTACCCCGCAGCCGAACAAATAGTCGCTGACAACCCCCGACGCCACCGCGCACGCGCGACGACGTCGGGGGTTTTGTCGTGAAGGACTATGACGCCGTCAACGACTCAGCGAGTGAGGCACGCAGGTCGCGCTTGAGGACCTTGCCCTGGGGATTTCTGGGTAACGGCGTCGAGCGAAAGATCACCCTGGTCGGGACTTCAAACTTCGCGAGACGCGCCGACACGTGTCGCGCTATCTCCTCGCCTTCGATCACTCGACCCGCGCGCAGCACAATCACCGCGGCGACTTCCTCGCCGAGCGTGGGGTGCGGCACGCCCACCACCGCGCAGTCGATGACGTCAGGGTGTTCGAAGATAGCGGCCTCGACGATGACCGAATAGACGTTCTCGCCGCCACGGATGATCATGTCCTTCGCGCGGTCGACGATATAGATAAATCCCTCGTCGTCGAGGCGGGCGACGTCACCGGTGTGCAGCCACCCCTGCGTAAACGACGTGGCGTTCGCTTCGGGCTTGTTCCAATAGCCGCGCACCACGTTGGGTCCCTTGATCCACAGTTCACCCACGAGGTCGGGACTGGCCGGCACGTCGTTCGTCGGATCGTCCCCCTCGTAGTCCTCGGGGACGATGGCGATCTCCATCACGGGGTACGCGGGCCCACAGCTGTCGGGCTTCGCCAGGTAGTCCGGACCGGAGTTCCCACAGACCGCCGCGGTCGTTTCGGTGAGTCCGTAGCCGTTGCTCGCCGACGCCTGGGGGAAGGCCGTCGCCAGACGCTGGGCGAGGCTCGGGGGCGGTGGCGCGCCGCCGTAGGAGATGTTCTTCACGCTCGAGGTGTCGTACTTGTCGAAGTCCGGATGGTCGAGGATCTGCATCGCAATCGTCGGAACGCCGCCGATGCCACCGATCTGTTCGTCTTGGATGATCTGTAGCGCCTTACCGGGGTCGAAGTGGTGCATCATGACGACCTTGCCGCCCGCCGCAGCGCTCGGCACCATGAAGGCGTGTAACCCGGTCGTGTGAAACAGCGGGATGTTGAGGAGACCCGAGGCCTGCGACCGCGACGCGACGTCTGATCCGCCGAAACGCAGCGCGGTGCGCTGCGCGGAAAAAGCGAGGTTCATGAAGTTACTCACCGAGTTACGGTGCGTGTTGAGGGCGCCTTTGGGTCGTCCGGTTGTGCCTGAGGTGTACATCATCGTGACGTCGTCGTCGGTGTCGATGACGACCTCGGGTGGCGTGGCGTCGTCGGCGACGTCGCCCACGAAGTCCCAGAATCTCTCCACGCGCACTCCCTCGGGGGCGTCACCGAGTGGCGCGGGTGACGAACGATCCTCGCTCATCACGATGATGGTCGAGAGACTTGCCAGCTCACCCAGCGCCGTTCGGATCCGTTCGTAGCGCTCCTCATCGACGAAGAGCACGGTCGAACCCGAGTCGCTCAGGCCGTAGACGAGTTCGTCGGTGGTCCACCACGCGTTGAGCGGCACGGAGACCGCCCCGGTGACGACGGAACCCCAAAACGCCATTACCCACTCGGGCAGGTTCCGAGCGGCGATGGCGACGCGGTCGCCCGGTACCACCCCGAGCTCAACGAGTCGCCGTCCCAGGGTCGCGGCGATGCGGTAGTGCTCGTTGAACCTGTAGCGCTGCCCCTCGTAGACAATGAAGTCCTTATCCCCGTGCGCCAGCGAGAGGTCGAGCAACTGGCGCAGGTTCGCCGGGGCGTGCTTCCAGACCGTCATCTCGATGCCGTTCACCACGGCGCGTTGCGTTTCGAAGATCTGTCCGGGCTCGATCATTTGGCGAGTGGCTTCGCCAATGGTGAGAGGGGTGTCACCCACTGTTCGTTGGCTCCTCGGTCGGCGTTGGTCGAAAGATCGTCGCTCGGTAGGAGGTGAGTTCGTTGATCGATTCGCGGATGTCGTCGAGCGCTCGATGCGCCGAGTCCTTCTCCGGCGAGGACGCCAGGGCCTCGGGGTACCAGCGACGGGCGAGCTCTTTGATGGTCGATACGTCCACGTTGCGGTAGTGGAAGTACGCCTCGAGTTCGGGCATGTACTCCTGGAGGAATCGTCGGTCCGTCCCGATCGAATTACCGCTCAGCGGCACCGTATTGGGCTCCACACCGTTGGCGACTAGGAACTCGAGGGTCTGGCGCTGGGCTTCGTCCACGGTGATCGCGGAGGAAATAATCTGCGGCAAGAGCCCCGAACGGGTGTGCATGTCGGTGACGAAGGTGCCCATCTCCGCCAACTGCTCGGTACTCGCGTGGATCACGAGGTCGGGGCCTTCGGCGACGACGTTGAGCTGGTCGTCGGTCAGCAACGTCGCGATCTCAACGATGACGTGACGGCCCGGTTCCAGTCCCGTCATCTCGAGGTCCATCCACGCCAGCACAGTGCGACACTACTGAATTGCGCATGGGGTGGGCCTGAGTAGCCTTCGCGCTATGGAAATCTTCGCCCAACGGCTCCACCCCGACGCGGTGGTGCCGAGCGTCGCCCACGAGGGCGATGCCGGCTGTGACTTGGTGGCGGTGGAGTCGTGCACCCTGCGCGCTGGTGGGGGACGAGCACTCGTCGCTACCGGACTCGCGGTCGCGATCCCCGAAGGTCACGGTGGTTTTGTGCTGCCGCGCAGCGGTCTCGCGTCGCGTCACGGGGTGACGTGCGCGAACGCGCCGGGTTTGATCGACGCCGGGTATCGCGGCGAAGTGAAGGTGGCGTTGGTGAACCTCGATCCCAACGACGACTACCAGGTCGAAGTGGGCGACCGCATCGCGCAACTCGTAGTGATGAAGGTCGAGTCGCCGTCCTTTCGAATTGTCGAGGAGCTGCCGAGCGCGCAGCGCGGCGAGGGTGGATTCGGCAGTAGCGGGCGATGACTAAGTTCCTCGACCCGCTCGACAGCGCGTTCATCTTGCTCGAAACGCCTGGCACGTCGATGAACATCGGGGCGGTGATGGAACTTGAAGCGAGTCGTAAAGAAGATCCGGCGAAGCGTTTCGTTGAACTGCGAGACCACGTCGCCTCACGGCTCCACGAGATTCCGGTCCTGACCCAGCGGGTCGTGCGAGCGCCCTTTGATATGACGTGGCCAATACTGGTTGAGGATAAGAAGTTCGACCTCGATCGCCACGTCGTGCGCGTCGCGCTGCCGTCGCCGGGTTCCACCGATCAGTTCGAAGTGCTCGTCTCGGAGTTCTTGTCGCGTCCCCTCTCCCCACAGCGACCACTCTGGCAACTCATCGTCGTAGAGGGTCGCGCCGACCACCGTCCCGCGCTCGTGATGAAGGCGCACCACGCCCTCGCCGATGGCGTCTCGTTCGCTGAGACCTTCGCCAACTTCTTCGACATCGCTCCCGACGTACGACCACCCGCCCCGACCCCGGTGCGCGACACGGACGAGACGACGGTCACCACGTCACTAGGACTCTTACGCGAGGGTCTCGGACGCTTGCGGGAGCGTCCCTCGAGAGTGGTGGAGAGTCTCGTGTCGTGGGGGAGTCGGTTCCACGAGATCCTGCGCGGTTTCATCAAGGTGGTTGCCGAGCGAGGTCGACCGCGCCGCGCGCACGACCAGCCATCGATCTTCGACGCCCGGCGCACCTCGCTCAATGGCGCCGCCGGAATCGAAAAGATTTATCTGCGGACGCGCGTCGACTTGGTCGAGGTGAAGCGAGCCGCGAAGTCTCGCGGCGTGAGCGTGACCGACTTCGTGGTCGCGACCCTTAGCGGGGCGCTTCGTCGACTCCTCAGCGAACGCGGCGAAGTCCTTAAGAAGGACCTCATCGCCTTCGTCCCGATCAACGTGCGCGGCGAGGGGGATACCGCCGATCTGGGAAACCAGATTTCGGGAATGCTCGTAGCGCTCCACACCGAACTCGAAGACGCCGAAGAGCGGCTCCTCGCAATCTCCGCCGACTCGGCGAAGACCGTCGGAGAACAGCGCACTCGTCGCGCGAAAATCTTCCAGGACCTCCCTCGCGTCTTGGGGCCGACCCTGGTGTCCTTGGGCGGTCGCGTGGCCGCGGCCTTCTCGCTCTTCGACCACATTCCCATGGCGAACTTGATGATCTCCTCGGTCCCGGGTCCTCCGATTCCGCTGTGGCTGAGCGGTCGTCGGGTCGAGTCGGCCGCGCCCTTCGGTCCGCTCTTTGCCTCGTTCTCGCTCAATGTCACGGTGCTCGGATTCGCCGACCGATTGGAGTTCGGACTCCTCGGATGCGCCGATCGGATGGCGGACCTCGCGACGCTTCGCGACTACGTGTTTGAAGAGGCCGCGGCGCTCATCAATTCGACGCCGACGTAGGGACGCTCGTCTCGCAAAGTCCCGTCGGCTACACTCGATGTACCACGCGGACGTAGCTCAGTTGGTAGAGCGCGACCTTGCCAAGGTCGAGGTCGCCGGTTCGAGCCCGGTCGTCCGCTCCAAGAGCGGCCACCCACTTCCCGCGGTAGTCCCTCATCGCTCCTCGATTTGACTAAAGGAGTGCACATGAAGGTAAGCGGAGTCACGACGAACCTGCGGGTTGCTGACGTCGAGGCAGCGCGCGGTTTCTACGCCGATTACCTCGGACTCATCGAGGAAGATCTCAATCTCTCGTGGGTGACACGCTTCGTCGCGCCGCAGGGACGAGCGGCGGTGCAACTAGTGACGCGAGACGCGACCAGCCCCCACGACTCGGTGATGTCGGTGCAGGTGGGGGGCGACATAGACGAGGCCTACGCCGAAGCGACGCGCCGGGGCTACGAGATCGTGTACCCACTGACCGAGGAGACGTGGGGGCTTCGCAGGTTCTTCGTACGCGATCCCGACGGAAACGTGATCAACATCACCAGTCATCGAGCCGAGTAGTGCATCGCAGGTGTCATTGACACTGAGGATGTTCGCACCGTGGACCACCGAGGTTTAGTAAGAATCATCGCCCGGCGTACAGAGAGGTAGGTAGAGGACGATACTCACGGGAGGTTCGTGATAATGAAGAAAATGACGCTCACAGTGATAGGCGCGGCACTCGCCGTTGGGGGAGTGACTTCGGGTCTCGCGGTCGCATCGAGTGCATCGACGCCCGTGAACGGAGTGGTGACTGGACGGGTCTATGAATGCCCGCCAGGTCCCATCGTCGCATCGCCGGCGCCGAAGGCAATTCCGGCGTTCGTCACGCTGCGACACGACGGCTCGAACATCGAGGTCGCGCCGATCTCCTTCACCGCGTCGCCGCCGTGGCGAGGAGCCTTCACCTTCCACGAGCCGCCCGGTCGTTACGAAGTGATCTCCTCGTACCTGCACCAAACGGCCTGGGTTCGCGTGCGCAGCGGCGTGACGAGTGTCGTGCACTTTGGACCCTTCGCCTGTCCGATGCAGTCGGCTTCGTAGTTCACCTACGAGGGCTCGGCTCCCGGGCGCGCGACAGGCCCGTGGAGCACGGCGGCGGCCACGTCGACGTACGGTCCGAGGTCCGCGTCGAGTTCGTCACCGCCATCAAAATCGGGCACCGTACTCAGGACGATGAGTTGTTGCCCATTGACCAGTGCGCGCTGATCAGCGGTGTCGCTCGCGGCTCGCGCTAACTCCTCGACGTCAACCTCATCGGGTAGTTCCGCGATGACCACGTTGAACGATGCAGCACCATTCGCACCATCGGCCACGCAACTCAAGCAGCCGGTCGTGGTGACGTAGGAACCCGGTACCGAGAGGGAGAAGGCCGTCGCGGCGAGTTGGTCCTGGCCGAGCGGCGTCGTGGCGAAGCCCGCCGCGTCGTAGGCGTCGGCCACGCTGGCCGCCAACTGAGCCAAGTTCGCCGTGGGCGCGAAGGTAACCGCATTGTCGCCCAGTCGATTAGGGGCGCCGAACATGCCCATCGTTGGGGAACCCCGAAAGACCAACGTCTCGACGAATCCGGCGCCGTAGGTCGTGGAGACTTCGGCGATGTGGCATTGAGCGAGACTCGCCACTCGAGTCATGGAGTCGACGGCCACGTCGAGTCGGGCGTCGCCGTCGCCGTCACACAACGCACGAAAGTTCGCGGCCACGGTTCGCGCGTCGGCGCCGAGGGAACGACCGACGAACAGTGCGGACTTGAGCCAGGACTCCCACGGGACCTCTTCGAGTGACGGAAACAGAGCGAAGCCGCCCATCGCCTCAGCCAGCGCGCCGAGCGACGCCCGGCGTCGACCCTGGAGGGTACGACGCATCGAGAACAGTCGCAGCGTCTCGAGCGTCGTCTCGTCGAGGTCGCGGCGAAGGTCGGCGGCGGCTTCATCGCCCTGCGACAGGACCTCGCGAACGACTGCGCCGATCACCTCGTCGTTAGGGTCATCGCGATAGCGAATGAATTCACCCGCGAGTGAGGGGTAGGTCACGCTCAACAACTGGTCGCGCCAGCGCTCGATCCGTGGATCGCTACTCACGGGGCGAGGCGTCGGGTCGGGTTCGGTTTCCTCGCCACGGTGCCAGGCTACGACGCGCGACCCAGGACTGACCGGCGACGTCGTGCGTAGTGTGGTCGCTAGGAGGTGAGCGTGGTTCATCCNNTCGACGGAGGCGCGACGACGGGCCTTTCGCGAGGAGGCCGCCGCGGTCCGCGGTCAACCATCACCGATGGCGTCGGTGGATGACCTCACTCTCGATCTCCCTGGTCGAACTTTGCGAGCCCGGTTGTACGTACCCGAGCAGGAGGAGTCGACGGCACTGGTCATCTACTTTCACGGTGGCAGCTTCGTCATGGGGGACTTAGAGACGCACGACTGGCTCTGTCGGCGATTGTCGTTTGATACTCGTTTGCGCTTTCTCTCGATCGAGTACCGGCTGGCGCCCGAGCACCCGTTTCCGGCGGCGCTCGACGACGCGATGGACGTGATTCGACACGTCGCGAGCAACCGGAGTGACGTCGCCGACGCGCACTCGCGACTCATAGTTATGGGCGATTCCGCCGGCGCCAACCTCGCCACCGTGGCGGCGACGCAGTTACGCGGCGAGGAACTCGGACTCGTGGCCCAGGTCTTGATCTACCCGACGCTCGGCCCCGAACTGGTTACGGATTCCGCGCACCGATTCGGTTCGGGGTATCTCTTAGACCTCGAGAGTTTGCGACGGGACTACCGACAGTACTTAGGCGCCTTCGGTGACCACACCGATCCACGAGTCACACCCCTGCTCTGCAGCGACCTCGCTGGTGTCGCGCCCGCAGTGGTCGTGGTCGCCGAGTGCGATCCCCTACGTGACGAGGGTGTCGCCTACGCCGGTCTGCTTGGGCACTTTGGCGTACCCGTTGAGTTGCTCGAGGCCGAAGAGATGGTGCACGGATTCTTAGAGATGGGCGGCGTGGTGCCCGACGCCATGGCGATCCTCGACGATGTCGCCTCCCACGTCCATCGACTGGTGGAAGCGTCGTGAATGTGCTGTTCATCACGCTCGATCAGTTTCGCGGCGACAGCTACGGAGCGGCCGGTCATCCTCTGGTGAGGACGCCGACGCTCGACCGCTTGGCTCGCGAAGGGGTTCGTCTCGAGCGTCACTACTCTCAAGCCGCTCCGTGCGCGCCGGGGCGCGCCGCGATCTTCACCGGTATGTACCAGATGAATAATCGCGTGGTAGCCAACGGAACGCCACTGGCGAGCGAACTGGATAATTTGGCGTTCGTCGCTCGACGAGCGGGATATGACCCGACGCTCTTTGGCTACACCGACCAGGGCATCGACCCGTTTCGAGCGAACGACGCCGACGATCCTCGACTCACGTACTACGACGGCATCTTGCCGGGGATGTCGGTCGGGCTCTACCTCCCCGAGAGTCAGGCCGGCTGGGCGCAGTATCTACGGGCCAAGGGGTATGACGCGCCGAGCGGGTGGGAAGCACTACTGCGCGGTGAACCCGATCGGCCGGCGGAGGACTCCCTGAGCGGCTTCCTCACGACGCGATTCCTCGAGTGGCTCACTCACCAAGAG
Source organism: Acidimicrobiaceae bacterium (assembly GCA_003133075.1). Lineage (GTDB taxonomy): Bacteria > Actinomycetota > Acidimicrobiia > Acidimicrobiales > RAAP-2 > RAAP-2. The sequence goes on from PKZN01000064.1 coordinate 17,188, forward strand.
AGCGGCTGGTTCGCGCACCTGAGTTACTTACGACCCCACCCGCCTTACGCGGCGGCGGGGGAGTTCTCGCGTCGCTACGACCCCGACGACGTCGAGATGCCCATCGTTCCCGTGGCGGGTGAACAACGTCACCCCCTCCACGAGGCGGCGCTCGCCTTTGGCGTGGTGACGGCCCCGGAGGACCCCCACGCGATGCGTACGCTCAAGGCTCAGTACTACGGCATGATCTCCGAAGTCGACGCGCAACTTGGACGCATCGTTGAGGAACTCGAAGCGCGCGGCGAGTGGGAGGACACGATCGTGGTGGTGACGTCCGACCACGGCGACCAACTGGGCGACCACGGTCTCATCGAGAAGCTGGGATTCTTCCCGCAGAGTTACCACATCATTGGTCTGTGGCGCGACCCCCGCCAACCGGGTGGTCGCGTCGTTCGCCACTTCACGGAGAACATCGATCTGNNGGCGCACTACGAGTGGGACAGTCGATTCGTCTTACTCATGAGTTCTGTCACGACACCGAGTCGCCACACCTTGGCGCGACAAAACCTTGCGGTGACGGTGGGGGACGACGTGGCCTACGTGCAGTTCGGCGACGGCTCCTACCGCTGTTACGACCTCGCGGCCGATCCAACCTGGCGCACCGAGTGCGACGACGTAGAGCGCGTGTTGGCCGCCGCACAACGTCAACTCCTCTGGCGTCAGCGGCACCTGCGCCACGATCTCACGGACATGCTGCTCTCGTCCGAACGATTTGGTAGGTGGCCGCGGGGCCTGCCCTATTCGCTGCTATCGGAATCCGTCTCGTAGCGCCGCGAGAAGGCGTTCGAACGCCTCATCTCGATCCGACGCGAAGGTGATGTCGAGTAGTTCCAGCGCCACGTAACCGTGACAGGCCGACCAAAGAATTTGCGCGCCGTCGCTCGCGCGAATGTTGGAGAAGTAGCCGAGTCGCTGGCATCGCTCGATGTTCACGACCAACGTCTGATACGTCTGTGCGGCGAGGTGCTCGGCCCCAACGGTGGGGTGGAAGTTTCGAAAGCGGTGCATGAACATCACGGTGTAGAGGCCGCGGTTGCTCAGCGCGAAGGAGCGGTAGCCCCGTCCGGCACTGACGAGGTCCCACAGTGGGTCGCCACTGTGAAACGTGATTGCCTGGCGTAGCGCTTCGAAGCCTTCAGTCCACAGCGCTTCCAGAACACCGTTGACCCCATCAAAATGGTTGTAGATCGCCATGGGGGCGACGTGTGCACGTTTCGCGATTGCGCGAACGGTGAAGCCGTCCGGACCTTCTTCGTCGAGGATGGAAAGCGCCGCGCCACGGACTTCGGCGACGATCAACTTCGAGGGCGTGCGAGTGAGGGCAGTGGTCACTTGCCCAGTATAGAACGTCGTGCTACTTTTATGGGACACTGTTCTATAGGAGTTGCGATGCCTGCATCGGTTCACAGTCGACGCTGGTGGATTCTTGCGGTGTTGTGCGTGGTCGTCTTGATCGTCGTGATCGACAACACGATCGTCAACGTAGCATTGCCGGTGCTGTCGAAGGACTTGCACGCGTCCAACTCGTCGCTGCAGTGGATCGTCGACGCGTACTCGTTGCCCTTTGCGGGCCTCCTTTTAGCGGGGGGAGGACTTTCGGACCGACTCGGACGAAAGCGCGTGATGCAGTGTGGACTGGTCGTGTTCGGAGCGTTCTCTCTCATGGCCGCGTTTTCCTCGAGCGTCACGACACTGCTTGTCGCGCGAGCGTTGATGGGGGCGGCCGCGGCGTTTGTCTTTCCCGCCACGTTGTCGACGTTGACGGTGGCGTTCGATGACCTCTCGGAGCGCGCCAAGGCCTTCGGGGTCTGGGGCGCCGCCGGCGGCGTCGCCATCGCCATCGGACCAGTGGTGGGCGGGGCGCTGCTAGTGCACTTTTGGTACGGTTCCATCTTTTTGATCAACGCGCCCCTCGTCGTGGTCGCCGTCGTCGCGGCGGCCTACGTGGTCCCCGAGTCGCGCAGTCCACAACGACGTCGCGTGGACCTTCTCGGTCTCATCTTGGGCACCCTGGGCGTGACTTCGCTCACCTTCGCGATCATCGAGGGTCCAACCTGGGGTTGGCTCAGTGGTGCGACGCTCGGGCTCTTCGGGTTCGCCGCCATTTCACTTGTCGGATTTGTGCGCTACGAGAAGGTTCGTGAAGGCCCTCTACTCGACGTGCGAATCTTTTCGAACCGCGCCTTCTCCGCGAGTGCCGGCGCAATTGCCGTGAACTACTTCAGCCTTTTCGGCTTCATCTTTCTCATCACGCAGTACTTCCAGCTCATCCGCGGCTACTCGGCTCTTTCGGCGGGCGTGCACACATTGCCCTTCGCGATAGTCACGATGATCGCGACCCCCTTGGGAGCCGTCGCCGCGTTGAAGGCAGGAACGAGGAACGTGGTGACCCTGGGACTCGTGATCCTGGGTGCGGCGTTGACCTGGGCCGGGTTCGTCGTGGCGAACGCCGCGTACTTCGGACCGATCATCGCAATCATGATGATCATGGCGTTCGGTTTCTCGCTCGTGAACGCGCCGGCCACCGCGTCGCTGATGAGCACGCTGGCGCCGGAGCAAATCGGCGCGGGTGCCGCCGTGAACGAGACGACGCGCGAGCTCGCGGGCGCCATGGGCGTCGCGGTCGTGGGTTCGATCTTCTCTTCACTCTTTGGGCCCCACGTGCGCGCCGCGCTTCGCCCGTACCTCGCGAAGGGCCTCTCACGACACGAACTGAACCTGGCCGCGAGTTCGACCCACGCCGCGCAACTCGTCGTCGCGCACTTTCCCGCCGCCCTTCGCCCCGCGGTCGCTGCGCACGTGACGGACGCGTTCATGGACGGGCTGCATCGAGGGTGCCTGGTCGCGGGCGGGGTCTCGTTCGTGGCCGCGCTCGTCGTCTTCGCCCGCCTTCCCAAGGGCGTGCTCGCGGAGTCCGGCTCGCTCGTCCACGCGTAAGCCCGGCGCCATTCGGGAGCGCTCGTCTGGTAACAATGAGGCCACGGCGCGCGATGGAGTAGCAGCATTTTGAACGAGATCACGCAGCGCCGGCACTGGATTGGTCGAGGGGCCCTCGCGCTCGTCGTGGGCGTCGCGGGTCTTCTGCTCGCGGGAGGAACGTCTCGCGCATCGACGACGCCTTCAATCACGGGGGTCTTTAACGCGAGTGACGCCGCGCTCGTCCCGATGTCGCTCTACGGGACGACGCTCCAAGTCGCTTCCGACGCGACGTACCCGCCCGACGAGTGGATGCGGGGCACGACGATGGTGGGACTTGATCCGGACGTGATGCGAGCGGTCGCCACGACGCTCGGTATCAAGTATCGAGAGAACGACGTGCCGTTTAACAACATCATCGTCGGCGTGAGGACGAATCGGTACCAGGTCGGTGCCTCGTCGTTCCCCGATACGAAGGCCCTTGAGACCTCGGTGAACTTCGTCGACTACTTCCAAGGAGGGGAGGCGTTCTACGCTCCCTCGAACGCGAGCGTCACCTTTAAGAGTCTGGCCAGCCTCTGCGGGCTCACCGTCGGCGTCGTACGCGGGACCGTCGAGCAGAGTGAAGCCGACGGTGAAGTCGCCAAGTGTCCCGCGAGCGCGGTACTCAGCGTGATCGACTTCGCGAGTGACGACGCGCTCAATCAGGCCGTGGTCGCCGGACAGGTCGCCGGCGGGTTCATCGACTCGCAAGAGGCCGGATTCCTCGTCGCGACGAGCAAAGGTTCCCTCAAGCTCGTTGGCAACTCCATCGACGTCACACCGTTCGGACTCGCCACCGCCGAGTCCGGCACCGGCGTCGAACTCGCGCGAGCTCTTCGCGCGGCCCTCAAAACGCTGATCGAGAATGGGACCTACGAAGCGATCTTGACGAAATGGGGTGCGGCTGCGGGCGCGCTGCCCGCTCGACTCATCGTGATAAACGGCGCCACTTTCTAGTTCCCGTCGTGTCGAGTCGGGCGATCGCCGGGCCAACCCTAGAGTTCACTTCGTGACCTGGGACCTTGATCCGATCAACGTGGGCACGGGGCTCCCACTCGAAGGGATTCGGGTGCTCGACCTCTCGCGGGTCCTCGCGGGACCGCTGTGTGCGATGATCGCCGGCGATCTCGGCGCGGACGTGGTGAAGGTGGAAGGTCCCGACGGCGATCCGGTGCGCTCGCTGGCGCCCCCGTGGCTCGGCGACCAGGCGACTTACTACTTGGCGGTCAATCGTCATCGAAGAAACATTGTCGCCGATCTGCGCGATCCCCTCGACTTCGAGCGTGTCGGTGAACTCGTCGAGCTCGCTGACGCCGTCGTCGAGAACTACCTGCCGAGCCAGGTGCGCACCTTGGGCGTCGATCGACTGCGCGCGCGAAACCCCGGGTGCGTGTGGGTCAGCGTGACGGCCGCCACCGAAGGGGGACCCCTGTCGGAGCGCCCCTCCTTCGACGTTCTCGCGCAGGCTCGATCCGGTCTGATGGGAGTCACTGGTAACGCGGACGCCGATCCAACGAAGTGTGGCGCGCCCGTCGCCGACGTCGTCACGGGCCTCTACGCGGCGGTGGGACTGCTCAGTGGTCTCTTCGCGCGCGCGAATGGTCGTGGCGGCAGGCACTATGAGGCACCGCTGCTCGAGTCGGCGATGACGGCCCTGGTCAACCAGGCCCAGGGCTACCTATCGACCGGGGTCAATCCCGAGCGACGGGGCAACGATCACCCGAGCATCGCCCCCTACGGGCCGCTGCGGACGAAGGATGGTTTGTTGCTGGTCGCCGTGGGCACGGACGCACAGTACGAGCGGCTCGTCGGTCTGCTCGAGGACGAAGCGCTCTCTCGCCGGGCGGAGTGGTCGACGAACGCCGCGCGGGTCGTCGCGCGCGACGAACTTCGTGACGCGTTGAACCTGATCCTCGGCGAGCACTCGACGGACTTCTGGCTCGACCACCTCGAGCGCGCGGGCGTGCCGTGCGCCCCGATTCTCGACGTCGAGGGTGCCTTCGCCCAAGAACAGATCGCCTCGGGCGACTTCGTGGGCACGATGTCCTCACCCGCGGGCGAGACCCGCGCGATGCGCTCACCGCTACGCATCGACGGGGTACGCCCGAGTATCCGTCGCGGTCCTCGCGCGCTCGGCGAAGACACGTCGCAGATGTTCTCGGAGTGAACTAGCGGACGAAGGTCGCACCATCGACACGGTCGACCGTGGTGAAGGCGTCGACCGGTCGTCGAGTCAACGTCGTGTGTCGTGACGTCGCGTAGCCCAGCGCGACCACCGACGCCAGCGCGAAGTGGTCAGGGAGAGCCAAGACGTCGCGCAGGGCGGCCTCGTTCGTGATCGCCACGGTCGTCATGACACCGCCGACACCGCGATCGTGCGCGGCGAGGAGCACGCTCCAGATAAAGGGATAGATCGAGGCGCCACCGACGAACTGGTAACGCTCGAGGTCGCGGTCGGTCGCCGCGAGTACGCGAAGGTCGGCGAGTACCACCAGCATCGTCGGCACGTCGGCCAGCGTCTCGGCGAAACCCTCGGGCCTCGACGCCGCCTCGGCGGCCTCGCGTTGTTGGCCGGCGGCGACGCGATCGGCCTCGCTGGCGAGCGGCGAGAAGGGTACGAGGCCCACCATGAGTTGGGCAACGTAGTCGTGCCACGCGTCGAGGTAGGCGTCGGCGATGGCGCGGCGAATGGCGGGATCCTTAACGACGATGACCCGCCAGGCTTGGCGGTTGCCACCCGAGGGTGCGAAGCGCGCGTCATCGAGAATCTCGTTAAGGAGGGCGTCGCTGATCGGCTGGTCGGTGAAGTGGCGAATCGAGCCGGTGGTGCGCAGCGCGTCACGAAGCTCCATGGCGCTACGTTAGGTCGGCGTTGCTAGGCGTCGCGCCGTAGAAAACTCGAAGTGCTGATCGCCACCAGCACCACCACGTAGAGCGTCAGAATGCCAAACGACATCCAGGGACTGAAGAGGTTCGGGCCGGGCTGTACCGAGGTCATCGCGTGACCGAGGCCCTCACCGGGGAGGAAACGTACGGTGTCGTTCTGCCAACTCTGCGGCAAGAAGGCGAGAATCAACGGCAGTATCAACAAGATGGAGACGAAGATGCTGATGGCCGCCAGACTGTGTCGGATCAGCAGTCCCAGCGTGAAGCTGAGCGCCGCTAGGAGGGTGAGGTAGAGCCCCGCGAAGATCACCGTGCGCAACACGGCGCCGTCACTCAGCGACGCGGTGGGCACCACGCCTGAGTAGATCGCTTGGCCGATGAAGAACGCGCCGAAGGACGCGACTTCGCCGATGACCAGCATGCACGAGACGAGGACGATGAGTTTGCCGGCGATGAGCTGGATCCGATTGGGCACCGCCGCCAAGGTTGAGCGAATCGCTCCCGTCGAGTACTCGCTGGTGATAAAGAGCGATCCAATCACACCGACCGCGAACTGCGCGAAGACAATACCCACCAGACTTGTTTGGACGGGGTCGAAGGTGAGTTTGTTGATCGTACTCATCTTGTGCCACTGGACCCGCACGACGGTCGTCACTAGGACCCCGAGGCCGATGGTCAAGACGAAGGTGACCACCACGCACCAGATTGACGAACGAACGGAGCGGAACTTTAGCCATTCGGAGCGAACGACCGACCCGAGAGTGGTGTCACTGTTCATGGCGCACTCCGGACGATCCGTATTCGACCGAATCCGCGGTGAGGTCCATGAAGACGTCCTCCAAGGACGCCCGCTGTGGCGTGAGTTCAAAGAGTGCGACCCCGGCGTCAAAGGCGATCTGACCGACTTCTTCGGCGCTCAAGTCTGAGACGCTCAGCGCCTCGTCGTTCAATTCGCTCACCGTGGCGTTCTTGGCGCGCAGGGCGCTCAGGAGCTGTTGGTGATTGGCCCCGCGAACGAACACCGTGCCCTTGGCGGTCGCGGTCAGCGAGTCAATAGATCCCTGAGTGATGAACTTGCCCCGCCCGATCACGATGATCTGATCGGCGCTGACGGCCATCTCACTCATGAGGTGGGACGAGACGAACACGGTGCGACCCTCATTGGCGAGCGAACGAAAGAACTCCCTAATCCAGCGGATGCCTTCGGGGTCGAGGCCGTTGACCGGTTCGTCGAAGAGCAGCACTTCGGGGTCGCCGAGCAGGGCCGCGGCGATGCCGAGTCGTTGGCTCATGCCGAGGGAGAAGTTTCCGACTCGCTTGTGCGCAACGGAGGAGATGCCCGCGAACTCGAGCACTTCATCTACTCGCTTGTAGGGGATACGGTTCGAGGCCGCGAGCGCGCGCAGGTGGTTTCGCGCGGTGCGCCCGGGGTGGATCGCTTTCGCATCGAGCAGTGCGCCGACCTCGTGGAGCGGATCGCGCAGTTCTTGGTAGCGCTTGCCCTTGACGGTGGCTTGACCCTTCGTCGGGTGATCGAGGCCCAAGATAATGCGCATGGTCGTCGACTTCCCCGAGCCGTTCGGTCCGAGGAACCCGGTGACGACGCCCGGCAGGACTTCGAAATCGAGGTCGTCAACGGCGGTCATGCCTTCGTAGCGTTTGGTGACGTGTTCGACTTTGATCATGGGCTGCCTGCAACAAATCTACTGATCGTGCGATCGCGTTTCGAAAGCGCAGACGGCGCCTCGACGAACGCTACTGGTGGTGTGGGGAATTACGGCTTCGCGAGTCTCGCGATGATGGCGTCAGCGTCGTCGACCATCCGACGAACGAGCTCACCCGCGGGCGTCAACTCGTCAATGGCGCCCACGGCCTGGCCGGCCGGGTACCCCTCGCGTTCGGGATCGATACCGGTGGTCGATTCGTCGCCGCCGAGGTGAAACGTACCCTCCTCGTGCGCCACGAAGAGCTGTTCGGGGAAGCGCTTCAACAAGGTGGGATCGGCGTCGTAGCGATCAGTCGTCGAGTTTCGGATGACGCGCATCGTCTTGCCACTGAAGGCCCGAGAGATGACCGTCTCGTCTTCGTGCGCGGCGACGATTCGTTCTCGGTATCCCGGAAGGGCGCGCGCTTCGGGCGTGGCGATGAAACGCGTGCCGACCCACACGCCGTCGGCGCCGAGGGCGAGCGCCGCGGCGAGTCCGCGTCCGTCAAAGACGCCGCCCGCGGCGACGACGGGGATATGTCCACCCACTGCGTCGACGATCATCGGGACGAGCGGAAAGGTCGCGACGGTGCCGGTGTGGCCGCCCGCCTCGGTGCCCTGGGCGACGACGACGTCACATCCGGCATCGAGCGCGCGGCGGGCGTGCTCGACCTTGCCACACATTGAAATGACGAGGACGCCGCGGCGGTGACAGAGGTCGATGACGTGGCTCGGGACGCCGAGACCCGCGACGAACGTGCTCGCACCACCTTCGATGAGGAGTTCCACGTGTTTGACGAGCGTGTCGGGGAACGCGGTGAGCAGATCGACCCCGAAGGGCTTGGACGTCAGCGCCCGCGTCGCGGCGATCTCGTCCCCGAGTCGCTCGTACGACATGGTTGACGCGCCGAGGCAGCCGTAGCCGCCCGCGTTCGACACCGCGGCCGCGAGCGCACTGTAGGAGACCCCGCCCATCCCCGCGAGCATCACCGGGTACTCGACCCCCAGCAGTTCGCTCAGTCGTGTCTTCATCGTCTCGTCCAACTTACACAGGCCACCGCTCGCGGCGCGTGCGTCGATTGGGCGTTCGTTGCGAGCCGAGCGACCCTCCCGAGGGTATCGACGAGTAAAGTCGGCTCTTACTTATAGACGTGCGCAACTCTCCGCCACGAAGGAACCAGTCATGGATGAACTTCAGATAGCCGCCGTGTCGAAGCGACAGCTCTACTTCATTCTGGGCGCCTTGATGCTCGGGATGTTGCTCGCCGCCCTCGACAGCACCATCGTGGCGACGGCCCTGCCGACCATCGTGGGCGACCTGCACGGCGCGAGTCACCTCAGCTGGGTCGTCGTCGGGTACTTGTTGACGACCACGGTGAGCACGCCCCTGTGGGGCAAGCTCGGTGACCTCTACGGTCGTAAACAGTTCTTCCAGTGGGCCATCGTCATCTTTCTCGTGGGGAGCATGCTCTGTGGCATTTCGCACTCCATGGTCGAGCTCATTATCTTTCGCTCCTTCCAGGGTCTCGGCGGGGGAGGACTGTTGGTCGGTGCTCAAGCGATCATCGCGGACGTCGTCTCGCCGCGGGAACGAGGTCGATACGCGGGCTTTTTCGGTGCGACGTTCGGCGCCGC
>PKZN01000146.1:0-14610 GCA_003133075.1 Acidimicrobiaceae bacterium
CTCGAACTGGTCAGTGACCGGACGACGAAGGAACCTCTCGCGCCCTACGGCGGCAGTTCCGCGGCGATGAACGAGATCTTGGCCGCGTGTCGTGAGGAACGCCTGTTGATCTTCAACAACTTCAACCGACTCCACGTCGTGCCACCCTGTACGGTCACCGATGACGAGGCGCTCGACGGCCTCGCTCGCCTCGACCGAGCCCTCGCGGTGGCGGACAAGTACTACGCAGGGCGCTAGTCGAGGTCGACCAACAACTCCGGTTCAGTGACCGAGCGCACCTCATCCAGGGTGACACCCGGGGCGAGCTCGCGGAGGACGAGTCCCTCGGGTTCGACGTCGATGACCGCCAGATCAGTGATGATGCGTTGCACGCACGCGACACCCGTCAGGGGCAGCGAGCACTCGTTCACGATCTTGAAGCCGCCGTCTTTCGCCGAGTGCTCCATCATCACGAGGACCCGTTTCGCGCCGTGCACGAGGTCCATGGCGCCGCCCATGCCCTTGACCATCTTCCCGGGGATCATCCAGTTCGCGAGGTCGCCCGACCTCGAGACCTGCATGGCCCCGAGCACCGCGACGTCGACGTGACCGCCTCGGATCATGGCGAATGACGCCGCCGAATCGAAGAACGACGCACCCGCCAGCACGGTGACCGTCTCTTTCCCGGCGTTGATCAGGTCGGGGTCGACGTCATCGGGCCAGGGGTAGGGTCCGACGCCCAGAATGCCGTTTTCGGAGTGGAGCACGACGTGGAGTCCTTCAGGGACGAAGTTCGGTACGGTCGTCGGGAGCCCGATCCCTAAGTTCACGTACTGCCCATCGTGCAGTTCGGCGGCGACACGAGCCGCGAGTTCATCTCTCGTGAGGGTCATGAACGCACCGTTCGCCGCTCGATGGGTTTTTCGACGTTGGGCGTGTGCACCACGCGCTGGACGAATATGCCCGGCGTGTGCACCGTCATCGGATCGATCTCACCGGGCTGAAGCAGTTCTTCGACCTCGGCAATGGTCACCACGCCCGCCGCGGCACAGAGCGGATTGAAGTTCTGCGCGCTCTCTTCGTAGACGAGGTTGCCGTGGGTGTCGCCGTAGCGCGCGTGCACCAGGGCGAAGTCGGTGCGAATTGCGAGCTCCAGCACGAATCGGTGTCCGTCGAACTCTCTGATCTCCTTTGGTGGCGAGGCCAGTGCGACACCGCCGGCCCCGTCGTAGCGCCACGGCAGTCCCCCGTCCGCGACTTGGGTGCCCACGCCCGCGGGCGTGTAGAACGCCGGTATCCCGGCCCCGCCAGCGCGTAGGCGTTCGGCGAGCGAGCCTTGGGGCACCAGTTCGACTTCCAGCTCACCCGAGAGAAACTGCCGCTCGAACTCCTTATTCTCTCCGACGTAAGAGCCCGTGGTGCGACGTATCCGCTTTGCGGCGAGAAGCGTACCGAGTCCCCAGCCGTCGACTCCACAGTTGTTGGAAACGGTCGCCAGGTCCGTCGCGCCTCCTTGGAAGACGGCTTCGATGAGCACACTCGGAACACCGCAGAGTCCAAATCCGCCGACCGCCAGCGAAGCTCCATCGCCGATGTCGCGTACCGCGTCGTCGGCACTCGCGATGACCTTATTCATGGTCGCCCACAAAAATGCGTGACGTCAACGACGAACGGTCGGCAGTGTGAATCAAGTGACATAGAACGGTGGCTTCTCCGAGTTTTTCGCGCTGCGGGTGTCTTCGTCTAGGTCAAGTTACCAGCGATGGGCTCGACCTCCGTTCGCGGGTGACTTTCGGCGCCGTCGGCGAGGCTCGAAGGACGTGGGCCGATCATTGCGGACGTCGTCACGCACCACCGTCGTTGCTTGCTAACGTCGCTTCGGTCGAGAAGCTCGACGCCACCGAAGTCGATGATCGGAGAGCAGTGTCCGACGCCGTAACTCGCGTTCTGATCGCGATGGACAAGTTCCGGGGCACGGCGACCGCGAGCGAACTCTGTGACACCATCGCCGACGCCGTGGCGGAAGCGGGCGTCACCGGTGACGTCCAACCGATGTCCGACGGAGGCGAAGGCTTCGTCGACGCGTTCAGCGGTGACGTCGTCGACGTCGACGTTCCTGGACCGCTGGGTCAGACGGTCAGCGCCCGAGTCAAACTCGTTGTATCACCGGCCGGCCTCACGGCCGTCTTTGAAGTGTCCGACGTCGTCGGACGCGACCTGCTGCCGAGTCCCTCGGGCGAGGATGCCCTGCGAGCCTCGAGCGAGGGTGTGGGGCACGTGATCCTGGCGGCGGCCCGCTTCGGGGCCGACCTCGTCTTGGTGGGATGCGGCGGAACGGTGACGTCCGACGGCGGCCTCGGCTGTTACCGAGTGCTGAGTGACCACGGTGGACTCCCACTCCCGGTCACCGTCGCCACCGACGTGACGGCCCAGTTCTTGGAGGCGAGGAACTACGCGAGCCAAAAAGGCGTGCCGGACAGCGAACTGCACACCATCGATCAGCGACTTCGTAGCGCACACGCGCTCTACCTCGAGGAACGTGGTGTCGACGTCGTGCACCTCGAGCGTTCGGGCGCGGCGGGCGGGATACCGGGCGCCCTCGCCGCACTCGGAGCACAACTCACCAGCGGCGTCGACGTCGTCGCTGCGTCAGTTGACCTCGTGCACCGCGCGGCGGTGGCGTCCTTGGTCATCACCGGGGAGGGTCGATTTGACGAAGGGAGTCTCGAGGGCAAGGTGGTCTTCGGTGTCGCCCGCGCCGTTACGGCGACGTCACCGTTGCTGGTGGTCTGCGGATCGATAGAAGAGTCGGCGGCTCGACGTTTCCGGCACGAATTCGTCAACGCCACGCTCGTGAGCCTCGAAGAGCGCTTCGGCCTCCCGCGCGCGCTCGGCGACGTTCGCTCGTGCATTTCGCAGGTCATTCGCGACGAGCTTCGCGACGCTGCTCCACAACGATGAATCAGCGCGGACGGTCACAGCGTCAGGGATAGCAGCGAGATGTCCGCGGTCGCTTCGCCACCCGGGCGACCTCGTTGCTGCCTCGTCGATTACTTTGAAAGTTCATCGACGACGCGGATCATTGCGGAGTGGTCGAGATCACCGTCACCGCGAGCGACCAGCGAGGCGATTGTCTGGGCCACCAGGGAGCCGAGTAGCAACGTCACACCTTTTTCTCGTGCTGCGGCCTGGATGATGCCCATGTCCTTAGTGAACAAACTCAGACGAAAGCCCGGGGCGAAGGAGCGCTCCAGCATGTTCGTGGACTTTCGCTGCAACACGGTGCTGCTGGCGAGTCCTCCACCGAGCACCTCCAGAGCGGGAACCATGTCGACCCCGTACGCTTCGAGGAACACGACTGCTTCGGCGAGTCCCTGAAGGTTCGCTGCGACCATGAGTTGATTCGCCGCCTTCACGGTCTGGCCGGATCCGGGGGGACCTACGTGCACGATGGTGCGTCCCATGGCTTCGAAGTACGGACGAGCACGTTCGAAGGCCTGCGAGGAGCCGCCCGCCATGATGGACAGACTGCCCTCAATCGCGCCCGCCTCCCCGCCGCTCACCGGTGCGTCGAGTGCGTCAATACCGCGCGACGCCGCCTCCTTGGCGAGGTGAGCCGCGACGTCGGGTCGGATGGTACTCATATCGACGAAGAGCAGACCGGGGGCGGCGTGTGCGAAGACGCCGCTCTCACCCAAGGCGACCGATTCGACGTCGGGCGAGTCGGGCAACATCGTGATGATGACGTCTGACGCTCGAACCAGCGCCTCGATTGACGTCGCGAGCGTGATCCCCACTGACGCGAGGGCACCGACCCGCTCGGGCGTGCGGTTAAATCCCACCACGTCGAAGCCGGCCTTGGCCAGATTCGTTGCCATGGGTGAGCCCATAATGCCAAAGCCAATGAATCCGACGGTCACCATGGCGTCTCCTTTGTGTGGGTGAAACTGTCTTGACGATAACGGCTCGTCACCGAGCGAGAGGACGCTTGATACGACGTCGCTCGCCCACGCGTTTGGTAGCTCGAAGAAGGTACGACACCTTCGCGTTAGCCCCGCGCGGGTCGCGCCCTTGGGAGCGAGGCGAGGAAAGAGAGCCGACCCCGACGGTGCGGCGAGGGTGCACTAGGGTGAGCACCACGTTCATCGGAGCCCGTGGTGCGGGGCATGTCGTGAGTGATTTTTGGGCGCTAAGGAACTGAATTCGTGAGCCAACGTCTGCCGGGAAAGATACGCGGGTCGCGAGCGACCATGAACGACGTGGCCGCGCTCGCCGGCGTCAGCCTCAAGACCGTCTCGCGCGTCATCAACGGCGAGACGACCGTCAATGCCGATCTCGCCAGTCGGGTTCACGCGGCCGCCGAACAACTGCGCTACCGGCCGAACTTCGGGGCGAGCGCGCTGCGGCGAAACGACCGCCGCTCTTCGACGATTGCGGTGCTACTCCAGGACCTGTCTAATCCCCTGTCCGCGACAATGTTGCGCGCTATCGAAGAGGTCGCCGCCCAACGGGGCGTGTCGGTGCTCGGTGGGAGTTTGGACGAAAGCCCCGAGCGCGAGCACGAGCTCACTACTTCAATGTCGCGCCACGGCGTCGACGGGGTCATCATCGCCCCCGCCAGCCACGAACACCACTACCTCGCCGTGGAGCAACAGTCCGGTATCCCCTACGTCTTCGTGGACCGACCTCCCCAGAATCTCCTCGCCGATCAAGTCCTCAGCGATTCGCGTTCCGGGTCGGCCGATGCCGTACGACACCTCATCAAACACGGGCATCGTCGCATCGGCTTCCTCGGCGACTCCTCGAGTCTCTTCGTCGCCCACGAACGCCACCAGGGCTACGTGCACGCACTCACGACCGCCGGCATCTCGGTTGACACCACCATCGAGGCGAGAGATCTGCGAACTATCGACCGGGCCCGCGAAGCGGTGGGAGCCATGTTGGGGTCCGCCGCTCCGCCCACAGCGTTTTTCGCCACGCAGAACCTCCTCACCATCGGCGCAGTCCACGCGATCCGCGACGCCCACGCGCAACACCGCGTCGCGCTCATTGGCTTTGAGGACTTCCTCTTGGCCGACCTTCTCGATCCCGCGGTCTCGGTCGTCGCCTACGACGTGGGCGCGATGGCGTCACTCGCGGCCCGACTGCTCTTCGAGCGGATCGACGGACAGAGGCCCGCACCCCGTCATTTCGTTATCCCGACGACGCTCATCGCCCGCGGCTCGGGAGAGATTCCGCCACCGCCCGCGACGCGTGCGCCCGCCCGCGCGAAGACCACGGCGGCAGCGCGTCGTCCGTCACCGACGGCTCGACCAAAAACGAGTCGTGACGGCTAGAGGGCCGTGGTCTTAATCTGCGCCACTCGGCGCTCCGCGTCATCCCACAGTCCTGATTTCGTGGCGTCCGGCTCGAATCGATTGGTGGGAAATGAATTCGCCACGAGCTTTCGCATCGACCAGAGATCGAACTCCACTTCGCCGAGCGCTTGGAGCTGGATCAACGCGTTGCCGATAGCGGCCGCCTCAACCGGACCCGCGACCACGGGAATGCCGCAGGCGTCCGCGGTCAACTGACAGAGCGTGTCGTTAACCGCCCCGCCGCCCACGATGTGAATCACTTCGATTCGCTTGTTCGTGATGGACTGAATTCCACGAATCGAGTGGCGATACGACAACGCCAGGCTGTCGAGAATGCATCTCGTGAACTCCGGCGCCGTGACCGGTGGCTTCATGCCCAACTGTTCGCACTGCGACGCGAGACGCGCGCGCATGTCACCGGGTGCCAACAGTTCCTTGCTTTCGGCGTTGACGAGGTACGTCAGGGGCGTAATGGAACGTGCGGCGAGGGTCAGCTTCTCCGCGTCGGTGTCTTCGCCTTCGACGCCGAACTCGCGGATGATCTCTTGGAGTAACCAGAATCCCAGGACGTTGCGAAGAAAACGAGTCTTGCCGAAGGCACCTTGTTCGTTGGTGTAGCCCGCGTGAAAGGCCTGCTCGTTGATCAGTGGCTCGTCGAGCTCGACGCCGACGAGGGACCACGTGCCCGAAGAGATGAAGGCGAAGTTGGTATCGACGGCGGGCACGGCGAGCACCGCCGAGGCGGTGTCGTGCGACGCGACGGAGATGACTTCGGTGCCGAGAGTGATACCGGCGTTTTTCGCCACGCTGTCGGTGACCGGGCCGAGGATTCGACCGGGCTCCGTGAGCGTTCCGACGAGGGACTCGGGGATCTTGAACATCTTCATCAAGTCGAGGTCCCAGGCGCGTTCGAGCGACACCATCTCGGTGGTCGACGCGTTGGTGATCTCCCAGTTCGACACGCCACACAAGAAATAGTTAATAAGGTCGGGGATCATGAGGAGCTTGTCGACGCCCTCACGGTGCAAGTCGTCGCCGTCAGCTACGAGTTGGAAGAGCGTGTTGAACTGCAACAACGCCACACCGTTGCGCTGGTAGAGGTCCCAGGGCTCGATGATCGTGGCCGCGCGGCGAACCGCTTCGTCCGTGCGCGGGTCGCGGTGGTGCACCGGGTTCGCGATGAGCTCGCCGTCTTTCGAGATCAACCCGTAGTCAACCGCCCAGGAGTCCACGCCCACCGAGCGCAGGGTGCTTTCGTTCTCGAAGGCCATCGAGGACGCTTCTCCGAGCCCGGCCAGGATCTCGTCGTAGAGTCGAGTGAACTCCCACACGAAGTGTGATTCGAGTTGGACGCCCTTATTGGGGAAGCGGGCGACCGAGTAGTACGAAAGGTGCTGGTCGCGCAGCGTGAAGAGGAACACCCTTCCACTGGACGCGCCTAGATCAACCGCCGCAACGGAAACTCCCCTGTCGTGCACTACACCCTCTTACCGTAAGAACGCCGCCGCCACACCCGAATCGACGGGCACGTGCGCGCCAGTCGTTAAACCCAAATCCTCGCCCAACAGGGCAAAGACCGCGTTGGCAATGTTATCAGGCAACACCTCGCGTTTTAAGAGCGTGCGACCGGCGTAGTACTCGCCGAGGTCCGCCTCGTCAACGCCGTAGACCGCGGCGCGCTGGGCGCCCCAGCCGCCGGAGAAGATTTTCGAACCTTTGACGACGCCGTCGGGATTCACGCCATTGACACGAATCCCCATCTCACCGAGTTCGGCCGCGAGCAGTCGAACCTGGTGCGCCTGGTCGGCCTTGGCCGATCCGTAGGCGACGTTGTTCGGACCAGCGAAGACGGCGTTCTTCGAGACGATATAGATGATGTCCCCGCCCTTGCCTTGGGCCTTCATGACCCCCACGGCGGCCCGGGCCGCTAAGAACGAACCCTTGGCCATGACGTCGTGTTGGAGGTCCCAGTCGCGTTCGGTCGTCTCCAACAGTGGCTTGGAGATTGAGAGTCCCGCGTTGTTAATAAGTATGTCAACGCCACCAAAGGCGAGGATCGCCGCCGCAACCGCGGATTCGATGGCGTCCGCTGACGCCACGTCGATGGCGATGCCTATTGCGACGTCGCTGTTGCCGATCTCACTGGCGAGACTCTCGGCCGAGGCGAGGTCGAGGTCGGCCACGACGACGTGGGCGCCCTCTTTGGCCAGGCGACGCGCGGTCGCCGCGCCGATACCCGAACCGCCGCCGGTCACCAGCGCCACCTTGGAGACGAGGGCCTTGGCCTTGGGCATGCGCAGTAGTTTTTCCTCTTCGAGCTGCCAGTACTCGATTCGGAACTTCTCCGACTCCTCAATGGGTGCGTACGTCGAGATCGCTTCGGCGGCGGTCATGACGTTGATGGCGTTGATGAAGAACTCGCCCGCCACGCGGGCGGTTTGTGCGTCCTTGCCGAAGGAGAACATGCCGACCCCGGGGACCAAGACAATGGCCGGGTCCGCACCGCGCATCGCCGGCGAGTCGGGCTCGGCGTAGCGCTGGTAGTACGCGCTGTATTCCTCGCGATAGGCCACGTGCAGTTCCGCGAGTCGCTCGATCATCGCGGCACTCGGCGTGGAGGAATCGACGTCGAGAACCATGGGACGGATCTTCGTACGAAGAAAGTGGTCCGGGCAGGAACTCCCGCGCGCCGCCAACTCCGCGTGGCGTTCGCGCTGGAGGAACTCGAGCACGACCTGCGCGTCCGTGAAGTGACCAACCTGCAGGCGGTCCTGTGAGGCCATGCCGCGGATCGCCGGGAACAGCTCGACGGCCTTTTGGCGACGCTCCTCGGCGGGCAACGGCGCGAATCGCGCCACTATGGCGCCGAGGGGGTCGTTCCGACCGTGCGCCGCGATGTACTCGGCCGTCTGGTTGATGATGGTCAACGCGTTTTGCTCACACTCGTCGCTGGTAGCACCCCAGGCGGTGATCCCATGACCTCCGAGAATCACGCCGATGGCCGAGGGGTTCGCTTCGTGAATGCGCCTGATCTCGAGACCGAGTTGGAAGCCCGGTCGTCGCCACGGCGTCCAGGCGACCCGGTCGCCGAAGATCGCCTTGGTCAGTGCTTCGCCATCGGCGGACGTCGCGAGCGCGATGCCCGAATCGGGGTGGAGGTGGTCGACGTGCGCGCAGTCCACCAGCCCGTGCATGGCCGTGTCGATCGACGGCGCGGCGCCCCCCTTGCCAAAGAGGCAGTAGTCAAACGCCGAGACCATCTCGTCTTCGAACTCGGGGCCTCGGTAGACGTCCATGAGGCCGAGCANNGAGTCGAGGCGCAGTGCCGCGAGTCCCTCGAACTTCAAGGTGCCGAGGTCGCCGCCGGAACCCTTGACCCACATGACCTCGATGTCGCGTCCGCTCGCGGGGTCTTTCACTTCGGCCTTCGCCGACGCGTTACCCCCCGCGTAGTTCGTGTTGCGCGGATCGGCCCCTAGGCGGTGCGCTCGCTCCAGTAGTGCATCAACGGCACTGGGTACCTCGTAGCGAAGTTCGGGCACGCCTACGCACCCCATCCCGCGGCCGTACCACCGACGCGTTCCGTTTCGATCTTCTGCTGGTAGCCCGAACGCCGGTAGGCGGCGATGGGATCAGGGTCGAGCCCCATCTCCGTGCGCATCTCGGCGAGCATCGGGCGGACGTCGGTGAAGAAGGCATCTTGGAACAGCGCGTTGGCACCCAGGACATCGCCGGCGCGCTGGAGCGTCGCGAGCTCCTCGCGGTCGACAAGGAGCGCCTTCGCCGTGGCTTCTTGGACGTTGAGTACCGAGCGGATCTCGGCCTGGACCTTCGGCTCGATGTTGTGGCACTGGTCAAGCATGAAGGCGACACCGCCCTCGGGTGTGACCGCGTCGACGTCAACAATCTCGAACATGATGCGAAAGAGCTGGTACGGATCGGCCGCGCCCACCATCAAGTCGTCGTCGCCGTAGAAGCGCGAGTTGAAGTGAAATCCACCCAACTTGCCCGCGCGCAACAACATGGCGACCAAGAACTCGATGTTCGTCGCGAGCGCGTGGTGCCCCGTGTCGACGAGAACCTTCGCCTTTTCCCCGAGAGCCAAGCACTGCAGCAGCGAGGTGCCCCAATCCGGCACGTCCATCGTGTAGAACGAGGGCTCGTAGAGCTTGTACTCGAGCAACATCGA
This sequence comes from Acidimicrobiaceae bacterium, assembly GCA_003133075.1. Classification (GTDB taxonomy): domain Bacteria; phylum Actinomycetota; class Acidimicrobiia; order Acidimicrobiales; family RAAP-2; genus RAAP-2. The sequence continues at coordinate 9,526 of PKZN01000146.1, forward strand.
CACCTCTGGGCCCATCGCCGCGTACGTCTCCGCGAGGGCCTCGTGCAGGCGGTCTTGGCGCGCTCGAATGTTGTCCTGTCCGGGGTAGTTGGTGCCGTCGGCGAACCAGAGGCTGATGGCGAAGGAGTTCGTGATGTGCGCGATCTCCACGCACTCGAGGAGGTGATCGGTGGCCTTTCGGCGAATAACGGGATCGGGGTTNNCAGACGCTGCCGAACTTGTAGTCGTCCTCTTGAAAGACGTTCGGGTTGATCGCGCCGATCTTGATGCCCAGGTCGCTCGCGTGCTTGGCCAACTTGCCGTAGTCCTCGACCTTGTCCCACGGGATGTGCATGGCGACCGAGGGAGCGACGCCCGTGAAGCGGTGCACTTGCGCCGCGTCTTCTAACTTCTCAAAGGGGTCGCGAGCGACGCCCTTTTGCGCGAAGACCTTGAACCTCGTCCCCGAGTTGCCGTAGGCCCACGACGGGGTCTCGATCGTCTGTCGGCGCAGGATGTCCTTTACGTCGTTTTGATTCCTCATCTAAAGCTCCCTCTCTCGTTCATCTGTTCGCTCGCGGCCCTAGTCAAGGTGAAACACCTCTTCGAGTGGCACCATCGACTCATCGGGACCGCCGTCGATTCCCACGAAGAACTTCCCCATCGACGCCTGCCACTCGGCGTTGACGGCGGTGGCGGCCATGGCGGCTTGCGCGCTGGCGAAATCGTCACACTCGACGTAGCCGGTCAGCTCGCCGTCGGGTTCTAAAAAAAGCGAGTAGTTCCGCCAACCCGCGGCGCGCAACGCGTCGAGCATCTCGGGCCACACGCTCGCGTGGCGCTCCTTGTACTCCTCGGCGAAGTCGGGATTGATTCGAAGTTTGAAACAGACGCGCTCGGTCATAGCGACGCCCCGACCTTTCGTCGTTTGAAGAGCGCGCGTATTCGCACGAAGCCGTCGCGGGCGTTGGGCACCAGCACACTGAGGAGCAAGAGACCACCAATGATGATGCTCTGGACTTCGCCGGAGACGTCGATGTCGGTGAGCCACGTGGTCAATGCCGCCATGATGCACGCCGCCAGCACGACGCCGATGATGGTGCCTCGGCCGCCGAAGATTGACACGCCACCTAAGAGGACGATGGCGACGACGTTGAGCTCAAGTCCGAGTCCGGTGACGTTGTTCGCGCTGGCCTCTTGGTAGGTGTAGAGAATTCCCGCGAACGCGCACACCAATCCGCTCAGGACGTAGAGCCGGAACTTGATCTGATTGACTCGAATCCCCGAAAAGAAGGCGGTCTCTTTCTGCAGTCCGATTGCGTAGAGCGATCGTCCAAAGGATGTGAGGTGGAGCACCACGGCAAACACGATGGCCATCACGATGAAGATGGCGAAGTCGTAGGCGATCTCGCTCTTGCCGATCGGCAGACTGAGCTTCAGCGTGGACAGGGGGAATCCGACCGCGGTATTCGTACCCAGGATGATCGACGCGAGTCCTCGATAGAGCGAGAGCGTGCCAATGGTGACCGCGATTGAGGGCAGGCCGAAGCGGGTGATGAGAATGCCGTTGAACGCACCCGCGACTGCGCCCACCACCATGCACACAATCATGGCGGGCCATATATTCCAGCCGTGTAAGAAGAGATAGCCCAGGGTGCTCGCCGAGAGCCCGAGCATCGAAGCCACCGAGAGGTCGATCTCGCCGGTGATGATGATGAAGGTCATGGGCAGTGCCATCATCGCGATCTCGCCGATGTCCAGTCCGGAGAAGAAGATCGTCTGGGGGGTGAAGAAGTACTTGAAGCTCAAGGTGCCACAGATGATGCAGGCGATGAGCAGAATGACGAGCCCGCTCTCCCAGCGCACCAAGCTGACCAGCCCACGTCCCCCGCCAAGGTCGATCGCGGCGTCTTTCTCGAGGACGGTCTCAGTGTCTTCCACGGTCACGTCCTTCCACGCGAAGTATCCGCTCCGAGCGCACCACGAGGTAGCGGTCCAGCGCGATCGCCAAGACGAGCAGCAGTCCCGCGACCGCCTGGTCCCAGAACGAGGACACGCCACCAGCGACCAGCGCCTGGTTGATGGTGTTGAGGAACAGAGCGCCCAGGGCCGCGCCGAGGATGGTGCCGCTGCCGCCAAAGATCGCCACGCCACCAACGACCGCCGCCGCCACGGCGTCGAGTTCGTAGCCGGTGCCCGCGGTCGAGCCGACCGTGGCGAACTCCGCGAGCCACAGGGCGCCCGCGAGCCCGGCCAACGCGCCACTCACCACGAAGGCGCTGAAGATCCTGCGCTGGACGGGGATGCCCGCGAGGAGCGCCGCTTCGGGGTTCGAGCCAATGGCGTACATCTCGCGCGTCGCACGGAAGTTGCGCATGGCGTAGCCGACGACGGCCACGACGATGATGGCGATCCACATCATGATCGGGATACCAATGAAGTTGTTCGCACCCACGCCGATGAATCCCGCGGGCAGACTCGTGGCGTTGATCTGCACGGCATTGACGATGACGGCGTCCAGTCCCCGGATGATATAGAGCAGTCCTAAGGTCACCGCCAGTGAGGGCACGCGCGCGTACGCCACGATGGTCCCGGTCACCAGGCCACACGCCGCACCCACGGCAATGCCGACGAGGAGCGCCACGAGGACGGGGGTGTGGGGATAGTGCACGTAGACGTCGCCCACGAGGTAGGCCGAGAGCCCCACGACCGAACCCACGGTGAGATCGACGTTACGGGTGATGATCACGAGGGTCTCGCCCACCGCGATGAGAATGATGACGGCGGGACCCGACAACAGGCCCTGGATGCTCGACGTGCTCGCGAACGACGTGTTCTTCAGCGACGTGCCGACGAACACCAGTACGAGCGCTAAGAGGATGGCGAACTCGCGAAAACGCACGAGTTTCAAGATGAAGGGCGTCTTCGGGTTCGCGGTCGCTGCCCCGGAGAGCGCCTCGTCGAGGTGCTGGCTCACGCGGCGCTCGTTCGTGCGAGGCCCGTGGCGGCGCGCATAATGGACGTCTCGTTGGCTTCCTCACGAGAGAACTCGTCTATGAGGCGACCCTCGCACAGCACCAGGATTCGATCGGAGATCTGGAGGACCTCGGGCATCTCGGAGGAGATCATGAGCACCGCGACGCCCTGTTTGACCAGTTCGGTGAGCAAACGGTGCACCTCCGCCTTGGTACCAATGTCGATGCCGCGGGTCGGCTCGTCAATGATCAATAGTCGTGGTTCACGCGCCAGCCACTTCGCCAGCACGACCTTCTGCTGGTTACCGCCCGAGAGCGTCATGACCGTGTTCGAGAGGCGACCGTACTTGAGTCGTAACCTCGCCGACCAGTCGAAAGCCATCTTGCGCTCGGACGACTTACGGATGAAACCCAGGTGTGAGAGTCCGCGCAGTGACGCGAGCGCCACGTTGCGGTCGATCGCCATCTCCATCACGAGTCCCTGCTGGCGTCGGTCCTCGGGCACGAAACCGATCCCCGCGTTCATCGCCGCGACGGGCGAACCGCTCTTGAGCTTCTTGCCATCAATCTTGACGGTGCCCGCATCGATGCGGTCGATTCCGAAGATGCCGCGCGCGACCTCGGTGCGCCCCGCACCGACGAGTCCCGCCAACGCCACTATCTCGCCGGCCCGCACGTTAAACGAGATGTCGGTGAAGATGCCTTCGCGGGTGAGCCGCTCGACCTCGAGCACGTTCGCTCCGTCGGTGCCCCCACCCGCCGATTGAGCGGCGACGACGTCGCGCCCCACCATCGATCGGATGACGTCATCGATGTTGGTCTCACCGATTAGCGCGGTCTTGACGAACGCTCCGTCGCGCAAAATCGTGACTCGCTGACAGATATCGAAGACTTCGCTCAGTCGGTGCGACACGTACATAATCGCCGCGCCCTGTGCACGCAGGGTTTTGACGACGTCGAATAGTCGCGCCACTTCAACCTCGGTCAGCGCCGCGGTGGGCTCGTCCATGATGATGACCTGCGCGTTGAACGAGATCGATTTGGCGATTTCGACGATCTGTTGATCGGCGACCGAGAGACCGCGTGCCGCGCGCGATGGGTCGATGGTGACGCCGAGTCGATCGAACGCGTCTTTCGTCAGTTTGGTCATCTCGGAGCGATTGATCCGACGTCCCGAGCGAAGGGGCTGGCGACCCATGAAAATGTTCTCGGCCACGGTGAGATCGGGAAAGAGCGTCGGCTCTTGGTAGATGACCGACACGCCGGCGTCACGAGCGGCCGCGGGCGAGGACAACTGCACGCGCACGCCATCGAGGAAGATGCTCCCGCTGTCGGGTTGGTGCACGCCGGCGAAGATCTTGACCAGCGTGGACTTGCCCGCGCCGTTCTCGCCCAGTAGCGCGTGCGCCTCGCCACGAAAGAGCTCGATGGAAACGTCGTTGAGCGCGTGCACGGCACCGAAGGATTTCTTCGCGTGTTCAACCACCAAAAGGGGCTTCGGGGTGTCTAAGGAATCGCGTGCGGCGTCCGCGGCTCCATCGATAAAGCCTTCGCTCACCACATCCCCCACAACACGAATTGTCAACTTGACTGGAACAGAAGTTAGCAGTCGAAAACTCGCTAAAAACCTCGCCACGGCACGTCACGACCCGTCAACGCAACGAATACTCACCGGTAAAGATGACACACGCCTTGTGTGAGATGACGACAAAATTTTTCTCGCACTTCAATTGACAACGATGTCTTTCGGAGGATTCTTTTGAGAATCCAACATCAAAGATGAACGTGCTCTAATTAGCGAGACGATTTTGCGACGCACGCGAAGAGGAGTCTCCACGATGTCTAACGAACGACCCGCTCTACGAATCAATCGAGCCTCGGAAGCGAGGTCCTCGCGGCCGACCATCGGCTTGGTCGCCGGAGGTCTCGGCGCGTACTGGCCACAGTTTCCCGATCTCTTGCCGCAACTTCGCCGCTCCGCCGCGTTCGTGTCCGAGCGCATCGTGAGCTTTGACGCGGACGTCGTCGACGTGGGCTTCATCTCCGACGCCCAAGAAGCCGACGTGGCGGCCGAGACCTTGCGCGTTGCGGGATGCGACCTCATCGTGATGTTTCTCACGACGTACATGAC
>PKZN01000146.1:14679-14838 GCA_003133075.1 Acidimicrobiaceae bacterium
CCGAATCGAGAGCTGGATCAAGGCCGCCTCGGTGAAACACGTGCTGCGCCGCGGACGCCACGGACTCCTCGGTCACCTCTACCCGGGGATGTACGACGTCTCAACGGACCTGACGCTCATCCCGGCCCACTTCGGGGGACACGTGGAGGTCCTCGAGAT
>PKZN01000009.1:0-5124 GCA_003133075.1 Acidimicrobiaceae bacterium
CTCGCCCTCGTGGGAGTGGATGAAGAGGATGCGAAAGGCGTCGGTCTCACTCACGACCATCTCGAAGTAGACACGAAAGGCCACTTCGATTTTGGCGCGGGGCGAGTCGACCTGGGACACCCCGTCGCGCAGCGAGTCGAGCAGTTTCTGGGCGGTCTGGTTGACGATTTCGCGGTACAACTCGGTCTTGGACTCGAAGTACTGGTAGAGGATTGGTTTGGTGAAGCCGGCTTCCTTCGCGATGTCGTCCATCGTCGTTGCTTGGAAGCCGCGTTCGGCGAAAATCTTCCTCGCCACGAGGAGGAGTTGGTCGCGCCGCTCCGCGTGTGGAGTGCGCTCGCCCTGTGAAGCACGCTCGTCATTAATGACCATCACGTAAAGCCTAGTGGGCGTTACTTAACCCCCAAATTCTCCAGCAACGCAGAAAGTTGGCCCGGTAAGTCGGCCACATTGAAGTTTTCGCGGGCAATCGCGGCGTTGTGCGCGAAGAGATTTTCCTCGGGGCGGGTGAGGAACTGCTCGATTCCACGCACGTCGTCCAGGTCCAAAAAGGTGAATCCGAAGCCCCGGATCTCTTTGAGCACCGGATAGGGGTGGACCGCGAGCGGGCGCCGGTGGGTCACTGACTCAAGGACAGGGTTACCAAAGCCCTCCCATGTCGAAGCGACGACGACTAGGTCGCACGCGGCGTACGCGTCGTGAATATCGAAACCTGGCGGGAGCCCTCGGACCACGCGAATGGATGCCGCATCAACGTGGCCATCGAGCGTCGCGTCGTAGCCGTCCTCTGCGTCACCGAGCAGCCACAGCACCGCGTCGAGCGACTCGGCGAGGGAGATCGCTCCTTCGACATTCTTCCTCGGGATCACGCGTGACGGAAAGACGAGGAGTCGCTCCTCGCCAACCTTCAACGCGTTGCGCGTAGCCACGCGGCGGCCGAGCGGAGGATCGCAGTCAAAGCTGTTTCTGATCGTCGTCGCGACAACACCTCGCTCGGCGAGTTCCTCGCGTGAGAGATCGTTGATCGTGACGTGACGCCACGTCGCGCGACTCTGCAGCGCCGGTTCGTTGAGCCACTGCGGGCGCTGCCAGGGGAGGTCGTGGTGGTGAAAGATCGCGCGCCGGTCATCGAGGATCTCGTAGAGCACATCGCGCGCGGCGACGTTAAAGGGGAGTGACACGACGTTCTCGACCACCACGACGTCCGCGCCGTCGAGTACCCGCGCGAGGTCGCGGCGCGCGAGCGGCGAGGTCGCGTGCATCGCGAGTTCGGGGAGCACCACGTCGGCGACGCCGTCACCGGCGCACGTGGCGACGTCGTGGCCGAGGTGGCGTAGCGCCGCGATCCATTTCGCCGATTCGATGCTCACGCCGTCGTGTCCGCCGAGTCGATAGCTGACGACGACGAGCCGGGACACCGGACCAGGCTACGGGGAGAGCCCGGTTTTGGCCGGTAGTAGAGTTGACGGGGAAAGCGACCCCCCGACGGTTCCGGGGCTGTGGAGGAACTCTGGTGGCAACACGCGCGCTGATAACGGGCATCACGGGTCAGGACGGCTCCTACCTCGCCGAACTGCTACTCGCCCAGGGCTACGAGGTCGTCGGCCTCATGCGGCGCTCTTCCACGGTCAATATCGAGCGAATCAGCCATATCCAGGAACGACTGACCCTGGTGTCGGGCGACCTGATGGACGAGGTGTCGCTCATCAACGTCCTGCGCGACTATCGCCCGAGCGAGGTCTACAACCTGGCCGCCCAGAGTTTCGTGCAGGCGTCCTGGGCGCAGCCGGTCCTGACCGGCGAAGCGACGGCCCTCGGGGTGACGCGCATGCTCGATGCGATTCGCATCGTCGATCCGGAGATCCGTTTCTACCAGGCGAGTTCTTCGGAGATGTTCGGCAAGGTCCGTGAGGTACCCCAAACCGAGAACACGTTCTTTCACCCCCGCAGTCCCTACGGCGTCGCGAAGGTCTACGGACACTGGATCACCGTGAACTACCGCGAGAGCTACGGACTACACGCCTCCAGCGGTATCTTGTTCAACCACGAGTCGCCGCGTCGAGGTATCGAGTTCGTCACGCGCAAGGTGACCCACGGCGCCGCGCGGATCAAGGCGGGTCTCGACGGCGAACTACGGCTCGGCAACTTAGACGCCCAGCGCGACTGGGGCTACGCCGAGGACTACGTGCGCGCCATGTGGCTGATGCTCCAGCGCGACAGCCCCGACGACTACGTCATCGCCACGGGTGAGACCCACTCGGTACGCGAACTCTGTCAGGTCGCCTTCGAGAGCGTGGGACTTGACTATGAGCAGTACGTCGTCATCGACCAGGCCTTCATCCGGCCCGCCGAAGTTGACCTGCTGGTGGGCGATCCTTCGAAGGCGTATAAGGAACTCGGTTGGAAGTGCGAGACCGACTTTCGGACGTTGATTGAGATGATGGTCGCGGCCGACGTCAAAGCATTGCAGCACTAGTCCGCCCTGATGGACGGGACATCACCGGTGGTGGTACTTCGTGATGCGGTCGTCCTGGTCGGTGGTTTCCCGCTGCTCAGCGGTGTCAACCTCGACCTCGACCCGGGAACGCTCACGGTCGTCACGGGCGCAAACGGCGCCGGCAAGACGAGTTTGCTGCGACTACTGGGTGGTCTGGTCACGCTCACGAGCGGCGCGGGCACCGTCAGCGGCGTCGACCTTAAGAGTGGCGACCTGCGAGAGCTACGACGACGAGTCGGCTGGCTCGGTCACGAGGGATCCTTCTACGACGACCTGAGCGTGCGCGAGAACCTCACGTTCGCCGCGAAAGCGCTGGGCCGACCGACGGAGGAGATCCCCCGCGTGCTCGAACGGGTGGGCCTGACGTCTCGAACGACGACCACGGCAAAACTACTGAGCGCGGGTCAGCGTCGGCGATTGGGTCTCGCGTGGCTCTTGCTTCGTCGACCCGAGACGTGGCTGCTCGATGAGCCCTACGCGTCACTCGACGACGAGGGGCGGACGTTCTTTGACGAACTTATTGCCGAGGTCGTGCGGAGCGGTGCGACGGTCGTGGTGAGCGCGCACGACCCACTACGTTCGTCGTCGTTGCGTCCTCGCACGCTCACCCTGGCCGGGGGTCTCGTGGTCGGTGACGTCTCATGATTCGCATCGCGCTGCTCGTCGCGGGCAAGGACTTGCGCATCGAGCGTCGAAGCCGGGTCCTGCTCTGGCAGGTGTTGCCCTTTGGCGTCACGGCGCTCGTACTCTGCGGGCTGGCCCTTGGGCCCCTGCACGCCGGTAACTCCAGCGCGGCGCCGGGGTTGTTCTACCTCGTGATGCTGCTGGTGGCACTGCTCATGATCAATCGGGCCCAGGTCATCGAGGGCTCGCCTGGGACGAGGGCGTCGGTGGCGACCCTCGGGCTCGATCCCGCCGGGGTCTTCCTCGGTAAGGCCCTCGCGTTGGCGGTGGAGCTCTGGCTGACCGGGGTCGTGGTCTTGGCGGGTTCGGTGCTGTTCCTCCACACCGCCCTCTCGGGCACGCTCAGCGCGTTACCGAGCGTCGTCGTGACGCTCGCGGCGTTGGCCGCGGCGGGGACGCTCTATGGCGCCCTCAGTGGGGGAGGGCAAGGCCCGGCGACACTGCTGCCGATGCTGTCGCTACCGGCGTTCGCGCCACTGCTGATCGCGGGTGAGCGATCGTTTTCGGACGCGCTGCACGGGGGCTCGCTCTGGCGGTGGTGGGTAATTTCCCTCGTCGCTCTGGCCGCCTACCTCGCGATCGGCATTCTGCTTTACGGTGTTCTGGAGGAATCATGATAAAGACGCTCTCCCAACGCCTTCTCGGACCCGTCACGCTTGTCTTGCTGGCGCTGACCTTCTGGCTGGGGCTGTGGGTCACGCCGCCGGACAAGGTCCAAGGAAACCTGGCTCGCCTGCTCTACGTGCACCCGGCGATCGCCTGGGTGGCGCTGTACGTCTCGTTCGGGACCGCGGCGATCGCCAGCGCGCTCTATCTCTGGAAGCGCACGCGATCGGTCGTGATGGACCGCGTGGCGTACTGCGCCATGGAAGTGAGCACCGTCTTCATTATCTTGACGCTCATCACTGGCTCGATCTGGGGCCGTCCGACCTGGGGCGTGTGGTGGGCGTGGGACGCGCGACTCACCTCCACGGCGATCCTCGGGCTGTTCGAACTGGCGTACCTCGCGCTGCGACGAGCGAACGACGACCCCGACCTGCGCGCCCGGCGCTGTGCGGTCTTCGCGATCATCGCGGCCATCAACGTGCCGATCATCCACTTCTCGGTCGACTGGTGGAACACGTTGCACCAGGGTGCCACGGTCTTCACCGAGAACGGGAATCTGCTGGTGCACGGGATCATGCTCTGGACGCTGTTCATCAGTCTCTTCGCGTTCACGCTGCTCTTCTTCTGGCTGTTGCGAGCGAGGTATCGCCTCGAGGTGCTGCGCGCCACGCGCTACGACGTCGCCCTCGATGAGGCGCTCGCCCAGCGCCGCCGTGAAGGCGTGCACTGATGGGCTACGTCGCGGCCGGTTACTCCTTCGCCTTTGGGGGATTGGGGCTCTACGCCCTCTCGATCTGGTGGCGAGGACGACGTGCCCAGCGCTGACCTCGCCGATCTCACTCCCGTTCCCGCCCCCGTCACCAAACGCCGGGGTCGTGGACGCACGATCGGCGTCCTGGTCGTCTTGGCGCTCGCGGTCCTCGCGCTCTTAAGTCAGGGACTGCTTCATTCGCTGAACTACTTCGACACGATCGACCAAGCGATGAGCGCGCGCGCCAAATTAGGCACGGAGACCATTCGTTTAGAGGGCGTCGTCAAGCCGCACACCATCGATCGCACCTCGAACGGCGCGTCGTTCTGGATGACTGGCGGTCACGGCGAAGAGGTCTTCGTCAGCGCCCACGGCTCACCGCCGCAACTCTTCCAAGCCGACATCCCCGTGGTGGTCGAGGGCCACTTCACGAGCGCGACCTCGAAGGACTTCTACGGCACGCAGATCCTGGTGAAGCACACGGCCTCCTACATCGCCGCGCACCCCAAACGCGTGAAGGCCCCCAACGGGTCCACTCGATGATCTTGACGTGGCTCGGTCGAGCCGCACTGTACGTCTGTTTCGC
>PKZN01000009.1:5203-5337 GCA_003133075.1 Acidimicrobiaceae bacterium
TTCACGCCGCTGCTCTATTCGATCACCGGGCTCTGGTCGGCGCTCGAGGGTTCCCTCATGCTCTGGGTGCTCCTGCAGAGCGCGATCACCTTTGGGGTACTGCTCTACTATCGGCGTGACCGCGACAGCCCCGT
>PKZN01000018.1 GCA_003133075.1 Acidimicrobiaceae bacterium
GCCCCGACTTCGAAGAGGGGTCGATGATGAGCGGCGAAAGGTCGACCGTGGATCAGTGCCGTTCCGGTCGTCGGCGCGTCGAGGCCGAGAATCATTCGCAACGTCGTTGACTTGCCCGCCCCGTTTGGACCGAGGAATCCGGTGACCTGCCCTGGGTGGACATCAAAGGTGAGGTTGTTAACGGCGATCTTCTTGCCGTAACGCTTGGCAAGTTCGCGAACCTCGATAGCCGGGGAATCAGTAGGCATGATTCGTCTCCTTTCGGGGTATCCACGATGGATTTCCCGTCAAGTACCAGCATCGACGACGCCACTGCGCGCGTCATCGGCCTAGCGACTCGATTTTCCCTCACCCGAGCGATGTAGGCCCGAGGCGGACGTGGCATCCCCTACGTCTCGGGGCCTAGCTCCGGCACCCGCGTTCAAGTCGGTGTGATGAGGTGGGACTCGTAGGCGGCGACCACGAGCTGAGCTCGGTCGTGGGCGTGCAGCTTCATCAAGAGCCGACTGACATGGGTCTTGGCGGTGGCGGCGCTGATGTGCAATTGCGCAGCGATGTCGGCATTGGAGAGCCCTCGACTGACTTCGACGAGGACCTCCAGTTCTCGTTGCGTGAGACCCTTGAGCTCGACGGGCACCGGCGTCGGGGAGCCGTCCGGACGCCGCACGAACTCGGCGATGAGCCGGCGCGTCACACTCGGCGCGAGGAGCGCTTCGCCCGCAGCCAAGGTGCGTATGCCCGCCAGCAACTCCTCGGGAAGGGTGTCTTTGAGCAGAAAACCGCTGGCACCCGCACGCAGCGCGCCGTAGACGTACTCGTCAAGATCGAAGGTCGTCAGAATCAACACCTTGGTCGCTGCGCCGTCGGGGCCGCTCGTGATCTGACGCGTCGCTTCGATGCCGTCGAGCACCGGCATGCGGATGTCCATGAGGACCACGTCGGGGTGAAAACGAGCCACCAACTCCACGGCCTCGGCACCATTGGCCGCTTCACCCACCACTTCCATGTCCTCGGCGGCGTCGACCAACACCTTGAATCCCCCACGTACGAGTGCCTGGTCGTCGGCAACGGCGACTTTGATCACGATGTCACCCTCACGAGTCGACCGCAGCGATCGGCAGCGATGCGCGGACCTCAAAGCCTCGACCCCGTGGGCCGACACTGAGCACACCGCCGTAGAGCGCGACGCGCTCTCGCATCCCGATAAGTCCGTGACCACCTGAGGACAGGTCCACCTGCGGTGGGTTCCACTGGCGGCCGCCCTCGTCGGTGACCTCGACCACGATCTCGTCGAACCGGTACTCAATGCGCACACGGGCGCTTGTCTGCCCGGCGTGTCGCACCACGTTCGTCAGCGCCTCCTGAACGATCCGGTAGAGAGACAGGTCGGCGCCGCTCGGCAAGACACGTGTCTCGCCGACCATCTCCACTGTCACTTTCACTCCCGCGTGACCCGCCTGATCGATGAGGTCGCCAATCGAGGCGAGTCCAGGGGCCGGATCTAACTCTCCCTGGTCGACCTCGTCGTTGCGTAAAACTCCGACCAATAACCGCATTTCTTCCAGCGCCCGTCGGGCGGTCGTCTCGATGATTCCCAGCGCCTTGGTCGCCTCCTCTGGCTGCTCGTTCACAACGAAGCGAGCCACACCGGCGCGCACCGTGATCACGCTCATGGCGTGCGCGACGATATCGTGCAGTTCCCTGGCAATGACGATCCTCTCCTCGGCCACTGCTCGTCGCGAACGCTCCTCACGCTCCATTTCTCGCTCCGCGTTCCGCTGCGCCACCTCGGCCCCGTAAATCCTTCGACTACGAGTGTTCTCACCGGCTAGCCACGCAGCCAGTACCGAGAGAGCAGTCGCGAGCTCGCTGCTGGCCAAATGGTGCCCGGAGCCGACCCACGCGGCCGACGTCGCCACGACCGCCACGACCGCGAGAGCGACTTGAGAGAATCTCGTCGATGACGATGACGCCACCGAATAGAGACCCAGTGCCGCCAAGCCGATCATTTGCGGAGGAGCTTGTAACGCGACCGCTATCGCCGAACCAACCATCATCGCTACTAAGGCGCCAGTCGGAACGCTGCGACGGAACGGAAGCGCCGCCGCCGTCACTGCGATCGCGCCGTAACGGAGAGCGCCCCATCCCGCTCCCGAAAGGCGAAAAGTTCCTCCGAGCGCGATCGCGGTGAGCAACCCCGCTGCGGCAACGGTCGCTACCGCGACGTCGAGGGCGACCCACTCGCGAGTCGACAACCGAGCGAACATCCCTCGCAGGAGCGGTAAGCGCGGATCATCTTCCATCTCACTCACCGTAACGAGCCCGACCTCGCGACACATCGGCCCCGCGGCGTACGTCCGCAGGCGTAGGCATTAGCGCGGTTGACGGGACACAAAAGCATGTCGATTTTGCCTTGGTTCATTCGTCATGGAAGTGGAAGGATTATTACTAAACCCGAAGGGACGAACCTCGTGCGATACACCCTCTTACTCCACTACCCCGAGCCAACCCCCGGAGATCTTGATCCGGAAGCATTGGCCGAGGGGATGCGCGCATTCCAGGTCTACGCGCAAGCACTCGAAGACGCGGGCGCGCTCGTGAGTGCCGAGGTCCTACAGCAGTCGAATCTCACGACTACGGTCACACTCGCAACTGGGGAGCTCGTCATCCACGACGGTCCATTCGCCGATACGAAGGAGCAACTTGGCGGCACGTTCGTCATCGATGTTCCCGACTTAGACGCCGCCACCGAGTGGGCGGCGCGAGCACCATCCGCCGCGTGGGGCCATGTCGAAATCCGTCCCACCGCTACACGATACGTCGATGGCACATGGCAAGGCTCCCAGTCCGTCAAGTGACGAACATCGGACCAAACGCCGCCGTCGAACATGCAGTCCGTGCGTCGTACGGTCGGTTGGTGGCGTTGCTCGCAGCGTCAACGAGAGACATTTCGCTGGCCGAAGACGCGCTCGCCGACGCGTTTGAGCGAGCCTTGCGAACATGGCCGTCGACCGGCGTCCCTCTCAATCCTGAGGGATGGCTTTTGACCGTGGGTCGCAACCGCATTCGCGATGCATTCGGTTCCGCACGATTTCGCACGACGGCGACACTTGTGGACGACGTCGCGGCAACTCTGGCTGAACACGATTTCGACGCAATTCCCGATAAGCGTCTCGAGTTACTGTTCGCGTGCGCTCACCCGGCAATTGATCCCGAGGTTCGAACTCCGCTCATGCTGCAAGTCGTGCTTGGATTCGACGCGGCGCGTATCGCGAACGCGTTCGCGATGGAGCCCCCCGCGATGGCGCAACGACTGGTCCGAGCGAAGCGGCGTATCCGCGATACGGGCATTCCGTTTCGAGTGCCGACAATCGGGGACATGCCCGCGCGCTTACCCGCGGTACTCGAAGCGATCTACGGTGCCTACGCGATCGACTGGCTTGACCAACACGAGCGCATCCAAGACTCGATTGCCGACGAAGCCCGTTATCTCGCGGTCTTGACGGCGAATTTGCTCGTCAGCGAACCAGAAGCCTGGGGACTCGCTGCTTTAGTCACGCTTGCTCAGTCTCGAGCTCCGGCACGAATGAGTTCACCCTGGCCGCCCCTCGACCAACAGGACACGACACTCTGGGACCGCGGTCTCATTGCGGAGGGCGAGTTGTACCTGCGCCGCGCGTACGAACTGGGCAAGCCGGTCGGTCGGTTCCAGATCGAGGCCGCAATCCAATCCGCTCACTGCGACCTGGTTAGAACTGGAGTCGTCGATAGAGCGAGCATCATCAAGCTCTACCGCGGCCTGAACCTCATCTCGCCAACCAGTGGAGCAAGAGAGGCCCTCGAAGTGCTGACAGCTAGATCTCCCGCTTATCGGCGCCACGCGCGCGGACTTTTATGCTTGAACATGTGCCATACGGTCAGATCATTTTCCTGAACGGAACCTCAAGTTCCGGAAAGACCAGTATCGCGGAGGAGTTGCTCGAACAACTGCCAACGCCGTACTTCTACATTCCCTTTGACGCGCTCAACGCAATGCGATCTCGCAGTAGGACCCGTGAATTGACGCCATCGGTGCTCAATGTTGCGCTTGATGAAACTCGATTAGGTCACCTTCGTGCGGTCGCTGGCATGGCGAAGGAAGGAAACAACGTCATCATCGATCAAGTATTGAGTCAGCGTTCATGGCTCCTAGACGCCGTTCGAATCTTCGAGCCCTTTGACGTCCTCTTCGTGGGTGTTCGTTGTTCGTTGCCGGAGTTGGAACGACGCGAGAAGTTGCGAGGCGACCGTGACGCGGGCCAAGCCGCCCGACAGTTTCCGTCGGTCCACAGATACGGAGAGTACGACGTGGAATGTGATACGGAGATGTCATCATCGGCCCAATGTGCGCGCCGCGTTATCGATGGTATGAATAGTGGCGTACGAGTCAGTGCCTTTTCTAAATGGCGGGATTCAACGGATCAGTAGACAAATGCGAATGATGTTTGCGACCAACGGTTGAATTCGCGTGGTGAGACGCGGCTCAATTTGCTTTCAAGCGAAGAGCTACCTTAAACACTTCGAAGACACTCCCAGCGTCGGATGGCTCTTCGCCGACATAGGAGGCACCAAGGCGAATCGCGAGGCTCCTGGACGCGGTATTTCCGGGCAGCATCTTGATAACCGCTCTGCTTGCACCGAGCTCGGACGCGGCATAGTCGAGTGCCTGCCGAGACGCTCTCAGGGCGACTCCTTGGCGACGAAACGGCGGAAAGACGACGTAGGAGAGATTGACCTCTTCAAGATCCAAAATCCTAAGGTCGACGCCCCCGAGTAGGGCCCCCGAGTCAACGCTTCGAACTCCCCAATGTCGGTGCGATCCAGATGATCTCCACGACTCTTGACAAGCATCGATGAAGCGCTGAACATCAGAGAGTTCCGCCGGACGCGGCGCCTCGAACCATCTACGTTGCTCCTCGTCCTCCCCCGCGAGCCACACTTCTGCGTCGCTGGGAACTAAGGGGCTCAGGATCAAAATTCCATCGCTCAGGGTCTTGCCAACCATTTCAAGAACCTAGTTTCGCGAGCACAACGAACGGGATCTCGACCATCTTGAGGCACAATACGTGGATGGAGGAAACTCGATTGGGCGACGGTGAAGCGGTAGTTGTTCCGAGTGTGGGCCGCGATCCTCAGTATGAGGCATTCGCCGACGAGTTCCTCGATCANNTCCTCGACGCGGCGTGTGGGCCCGGTCTGTACGCGGAGGAGTTCGTGAAGAGAGGCGCCATCGTCACGGGATTCGACCAGAGTCCCCGAATGGTGGAGTTGGCTCGACAACGAGTCCCAGCTGGAGAGTTCAGAGTCCACGACCTGGCGGATCCACTCGACTGGTTGGAGAATGAGTCATTCGATCTCGTACTTCTCGCACTCGCCATCGAATACGTAGATGATCGAGTTGAGGCGCTTAAGGAACTCCGGAGAGTCTTGTCACCTTCGGGTGCTCTCGTCTTCTCAAGGAATCACCCGACGGCCGATTGGCTCCGTAATGGCGGAAGTTACTTTGATGTTCGAGTCATTGAAGAGACCTGGAGCAAGGGCTGGCACCTCCGATACTGGCTCGCTCCGCTGGAACAAACGTGTGAGGAGATTCATGAGGCCGGCTTCCTCATCGACCGAATTGTTGAGCCGAAACCATCGCCTGGGGCCGAGAGTATTGACGCTACGCAGTTCGCTCGACTTCAATCTGCGCCCGGCTTCATCGCATTTCGAGTTGTTCCAGCGGTGGTGTGACCGACACCTGGAGTCACATTGGGCAGCGTTGCCGTGAAATGCTCTAGAAGTGCCGCTGCTCCCAGACAGGTTGATTGCCGGACCAGTCGAGCTTCTTCGCTGGCGCGAGGAATTCATTGATGACTTATTAGCTGCCACGATGGCTAGTTACTTGATGCACGTTTCCATGAGGTTGGGAAGTTACCGGAGATGATCCATTGGTTGACCTCGTTCGAGATTCGTGCTTCGGATTACCCCTTATAAGGGGGAATATGGAGCATTAACTTATGATAAGTACTTCAAAATACCCCTTATAAGGGCTATAATGGAGCCATGCCTCGCCTCTCCGCGCTACCCAGGTTCCAGGAACTGGTCCAGGACCAGTGGGGTCTCGTCACGCGAAGACAGATGAACGCTCGTGGCATCAGCCCGACGACTCTAGAGCGACTCGCCGCCCCCGGCGGAGTCCTTGAGCGAGTGGCGACCGGTGTCTACCGACTGGCAGCAGCTCCTGCCCCGGACCACCTCGAACTCCGCGCCGCGTGGCTTCAGTTGGCACCTGCAACGCCAGCCTGGGATCGAACGGCCGAACAAGGAGTCGTGTCACACCGATCGGCCGCATCAATATATGGACTCGGGCATCTACCAGCAGACCTTCATGATTTCACGTTGCATCGGCGAAGGCAGTCGCGCAGGCCTGATGTCCGTATTCATGTGCGCAAGTTAGACCGAGGTGAGTGGGTCAATCTCGGGGGGCTGCTAGTTACGAGACCTTCCAGAATTGCCTCCGATCTTCTATGGGATCACGAAGATCCTGAGGCAGTTGCCCAGTTAATTTCTGACTCGATTCGTCTGGTGCTCGACTACCCGGGAACCTTTTCCGATGAGCTGGGACCCCACGCCGCCAAGTTCGGACTTCGAAAGTTTGATGGACTTGGACTGCTTCGATGGCTCCTCGACCTGACCAATGATCCTGAAGCGGCGCAGTGGTTGTCTGAAGCACGAGCGCACGATGACCGGGCGAGAAAGAGCAGGACGGAATCGTGACTGCGGGCGACCGATACTTAACTCCAGCCGCGTTCCGAAGTGCCCTAACGGACATGCTGAGGGAGTCAACTAAGACGTCGCCATGGTCGTTTCAGCAACTGCAACGCCAGGTCGCTTATGACCGCCTTCTCGAACGACTTTATTTGGTCGACGATGGCTGGATCGTCAAGGGCGCCACCGCTCTTCTTGCCCGGGATCTTGGAGTGCGTGGAAGCCTCGACGTCGACATCTACAGAGCGGTAGCCCAGGAGATCGCCGACGCCGATGTGCGAACAGCTGCCGCTCTCGACATACACGACTGGTTTCGCTTCGAAATTGGACCAGTCCATCCGATTGGTAACAACAGCGTCCGGCTTCCCGTGAACGCCTTGATCGGAGCAACAACTTGGGTGGCGTTCCATATTGACCTGTCGGGCACTGACCTTCGAATGACTGGGCAACCGGATGACGTTCCTCCCATTGCTCGCATGATCATCCCACGGGTCGAACAACGAGGGTATCGTGCGTATCCGCTTGCTGACCACGTCGCGGACAAGGTGGCAGCTACTTATGAGCGACACGGCGAAATGGGGAATCCCTCCACAAGGTACCGAGATCTAGTTGATCTCGTGGCAATTGTTGGTGGTGCAACCCTGCGTGCAGAGGCGCAAGCGATAGCCCTTCGATCGGAATTCGAACGTCGGAGCCTTGCTCTACCTGAGTCCTTCGACATCCCGGATAGATCGCTATGGGAAGAGGGATACGCCGCGGAGGTGCGGCGATCAATCTTGGAAACCGCGCAGACGCTAGACGAAGCGCTCGTGATCGTGCGCGGCTATCTCGATCCGGTATTCCGGGGTAGAACGACAGGCTTATGGATTCCAATAGAGCAGCAATGGTTCGATTCACAGGGCGAGACGCCGACTACTTAACAGGATTCCAGGGCTCCCCTAGAACTCTCGACAACACACATAAAAGGTCAAGTGGCAACGTGATCAGCCAGTGGGCGAACTTTCTGGACTCGGTCTTGATTGGACTTCAGATTAACCAGCGGTTGCTCTCAAGCGCTTTTCGTTGCCCTCCTCATAAGCGCCCATGGAGCGCCCAAGCGAAAAGAAACTAGTCGTACNNGGGGTGCGACGTCTTTCCTGGTGAAGCCCACTTTCCACGGTACACCTAGATGCTGAAAATGTCTCAAATCGACGCAAAACTTGCGCCCGAAGCGCCCATAGGCGCCCACGAACGCCCCGAAATGGGTGCCAGAGACCCTCAAACTGGAGCCAAAAACGCTTTTCAATGAATCGTGACACCAGCTAGGCAGGGTGGTGTTCGTCGGGCAAGAATTATTCTCGTGTACTCGATTCTCGCCACGAAAAAACTCTTGGAGCGCATGAGGGAGTCGGTGGAAGATCCCGTACAGGATCCCTCTACGAAGTTGGGCAACTGGTTTGCCAAGCCACTCTTTTGGCAGCCCCAGTACGCGATTTTCGTGAGCGAGTCGACGTTTCTGCCCGTCTTCGCCCCGTTGGCGCCCGCATCCACACTCGCATTACGGTTTCCCGACGAGCTAGCCGCAACGCTGCGAGTTCATGGCGCGCCGGAGTCCTTTATCGCTGGCGAACTCTGCGCCATGGACGACGTCGTTGTGTCACGAACCAACAGCCGCCAGATCCTCGGAGTCTTGAACGAATTCGCTTTCGTTGCAAACAGGATCCGAAAGCTTCACCCCGAGGTCACACCTCTCGAGTTGGCTCTGAATCTCGCCGAGACGCCCGTCGGAATATACGGCAAGACATACCGCTTCCCCATTACCGCACTTCGCCAACTTGTTGAAGCATTTGCCAGCCGTTCGTCCGGAACTGAAACTGAATGATATTCCGCAAGCGAATCGTTAAATCGCACCAAGGGGTCTCAGCGCCCCAAGCCCCGATCGTGCTCGCGAAGGAGTCGATGCGCTACATCGCGCCACGACGATGTCGTGACCTTTAACTCATCGAACGCGGCGTCGTTCAGCGCAAATTCTCGACGAGGAAGTCGACTAATTCGAGACGTCATTTCGGCAAACACCGCAAGGTTGAATCCACGATCCTTTCGGACGGCGTCCGCAAAGAGCTCCTCAATGTTAAAGAACTGCGTCAAAGCAGCGAGATCAACAAAGTCCCTCGGTTCTGCACGACCAAATATCGCCAACACCTTGTCAACCGCGAGTTCCCTACTTGAAAGGACCAAGGAGTGAGCGCCTTGATCAGGCGGGAACAGCCGGAAGTCAACGCCAAAGTCAACCTCAGTTTCCTCCCCCAGTCCTCTGACGTCGAGTCTTACGAACCGTTCGTTCTGCTGATCGATTTCTACCTGAAAACCCTCACGAACGAGCGAGTCAATTACCGATTGCAGTCTCTCGGTCAGCACCGGACCTGATGAACCAAAGAAGTCGAGATCTCTCGTTCGCCGATCGACGATTCCCTGACTGATAATTGCGGCACCGCCGGCCAGCGCGAAGTCAGAGCCCTCGAGCGCGACCCCAATGATCTGGGCAATCTGTTCTTGCAACGGTGTTAGCAAGTCGGAACAGAAATGTGATGCTCCGCGAACCAATACTGCCAAGCCTTGCGAACGTAGGCGGGAAGATAGATGTCGTTCCAAACTTGGACCAACTCATCAAACTTTACGTATTGGCGAACGTCTGATTCCGTACCCTCCACCAGAACGATCTCGTACACACGAAGACGGTCGACCCTGGCGCTCAGATCAAACGTCAAGTCCGGTTCAGACCAGCGAATTCGATTGGGAAGTACAACGATTCCCGATGCCTTGGCGTCGTCCGCACTTTCAAAGTCGTCAGGAATCGCCACCGGCCGAGACGTGGGACCCACCTTCGAGGAGCGCGAAGAAACCATACTCATAGCCTACGAAACAACGGTCGCGAGCTTTCCCTCTGACCAAACAAAAAAAGGGAAGTAGGTTTCGCCCGGAACGACTTGATCGGTGCTTCGGAAATTCGACGCTTTTCTTCGGAATCAGCGTAATTGGAGGCGCCCGTGGAGCGCCCAACCTGCATTTTTACGGTCCGATCCATCGCCATTTACTCAGTTGATCAGGGACATTCAACCAACTTCGGCGCGTTCGGCCCCACCCTTTCAAGGTGGCGGCA
>PKZN01000055.1 GCA_003133075.1 Acidimicrobiaceae bacterium
CCTCGAGGCGAATCCGGCGACGAGCTCGTAGCGGCATTGGTCGCCGCCCTCGAGCAGGTCGCGACGATGACGATGTTGAGTGCGGGTATCGCCGAACACTTCAACCTCGAAACGGTCGCCATCGCCGGCGTCGCTGGGAACAACCGACTCGTGGGCGACGAAGCGACAAAGGGCACCGAGGTTGCGGCGCAACTCTTCGAGGTCCCCGCGTCGCGCTTCGCGGACGCGTCCTCGGCGCCACTTCGCGAGGAGTGCTTCGGCCCGCTCGCGGTCGTCGTTCGCTACGCAACTCGTGAGGAACTCCGTGACGCGCTCCATGCGGTCGAGCCCGCACTGACCTTCAGCGTGTTCTGTGCCGACAGTGACCGTGACGCCGCGTGGTTGCTCGAGTTCGGACAGACCAAGGCCGGTCGAGTGATCGTCAACGGCTACCCGACGGGTGTCGGGGTGAGCTGGTCGATGCACCACGGCGGTCCGTGGCCCGCGACGACCGCGCCGGCCGCGACGTCGGTGGGCGCGGCGAGCATCGAGCGCTGGTTACGACCGGTCACGTATCAGAACGTCCCCGCGGCGCTGCTGCCTGAGGCGCTGCGCGATGAGAACCCCCTCGGCGTCCCCCAACGAGTTGACGGTATCAGCCGCGTCGACTCAATGCGTGGGTTGGGGTAGCGAGGCGCGCACCTCGTCCGCCCGCGAGGAGAGTTCCTTCGCGCGCGCCACGGCGCCACTCGCGCCACAACGCTCCAGCCAGTTGGCGAGCATGAGGTATCCGTCCTGGGTGAGGACGGATTCAGGATGGAACTGCACGCCCTCGAGGTCGAGGTCACGATGACGGATCCCCATGATGAGGCCGTTCGAACGCGCCGACACCGCAAAGACGCCGGGCAGGTCCTCGTCGGCGACCACCAGCGAGTGGTAACGCCCGACCACGAGCGGGTTCGCCACCCCGATGAACACGCCGCGTCCATCGTGTTCAACGATGCTCGCTCGCCCGTGCAGGAGCTCAGGCGCTGGCACCACCCGCGCGCCGAAGGCTTCGCCGAGGGCCTGGTGACCGAGACACACCCCGAGCAGCGGGACGCCCGACTCGCCACAGCGGCGAACGATGGCCAAGCAGTTCCCGGCCGTACTCGGATAGCCCGGACCGGGCGAGATCAGAACACCATCGACCCCGAGGGTCGCGACCTCGTCGGCCGTCACCTCGTCGTTGCGTCGCACGAGGACGTTGGCCCCGAGTTCTCCGAGGTACTGGACCAGGTTGTAGACGAACGAGTCGTAGTTGTCAACGACGAGGATCGACGGAACCGGTGACATTGACCCTCATCCTACGGCCCAGTCGGTAACCTTTCGCCATGGAAACCCTCGAACGCGACGGCTTTGTCGACCTCGTCGCGCAGGGCTTTAACGTCGTGCCGATCTGCGCGACGCTGCAGCTCGACCGTGAGACCCCCGTCTCGCTCTACCAGCGCTTCCGTGATCGCGCGATCTTCCTCCTCGAGAGTGCCGCGCTCGGCGAGGAGACCGGTCGCTACTCGTTCATCGGACTCGACCGGCGCTGGCGGCTGACGAGTGAGGGTGCGACGACGGTCGTGACCGGCAAGGCCGCGCGCCGTAGCGACCACGCTCCCTTGGAGGAGTTGCGGGCCCTGATGTCGGCGTACCGGACCCCCTCGATCAACGAGTTACCCGACTTCATCGGCGGGGCGGTTGGCTTTGTGGCCTACGACTACGTGCGACGACTCGAACGACTTCCGGGCCGCGCGAGTGAACCACTCTGGCCCGACGTCGACTTCTCCTTCCCGGGCGCGGTGCTCATCTGCGACCACCTGCGCCACTCGACGACGGTCGTGGTGCTCGCCATGACCGGCGACGGCGACGCCCGCGAGGTCTACGACGGCGCGCGCGATCGCTTAGAGGAGATCGTGAACACGCTCTTGAGCCCGGGGCCCGCGGGTGAGGCGAGTGTGGAGCGCCTGGTGGCGACCGCGCCGCAGGCCAGTCGAGGCGTCGACGTGCGAGCCGTCGCGAGAGAGCTCTCGAACTTCCGTCCCGCGGAGTACGCGGCGGTCGTCGAGCGCGCGAAGGAGTACATCGTCGCCGGTGACGTCTTCCAAGTCGTTCCCAGCCAGCAGTTCCAGCGCACGAGCGACGTCGATCCGCTGACCTTGTACCGCGTGCTGCGCGCGCTCAATCCCTCCCCCTACATGTACCTCCTGGATTCGGGATCGCACCAACTCGTCGGCGCGTCACCGGAGATGCTCATGCGCGTCCACTCGCGCGTGGTCAGCACCCGCCCCATCGCGGGCACGCGACGTCGCGGCGAGAACGACGCCGAAGATCAGACCCTCGAAGCGGAGATGCTCGTCGACGAAAAGGAGATCGCCGAACACGTGATGTTGGTCGATCTCGGGCGCAACGATGTGGGACGCGTCGCGACCCCCGGCACCGTGCGCGTGGAACGCTTGGCGCACGTGGAGCGCTTCTCCCACCTCATGCACCTCGTCAGCCACGTCGACGGCGAACTCCGAGAAGGTCTCGACGCCTTTGACGCGTTCGACGCACTCTTCCCCGCGGGCACCTTGACCGGCGCACCGAAGGTTCGCGCGATGGAGTTGATCGACGAGTTCGAGCCCGTCTACCGCGGACCGTACGGGGGCGCCGTGGGCTACTTCTCGCTTTCGGGCGACGCGGACTTCGCCATCACGATCCGCACCGTTTCGTTACGCGACGGGCTCGCGACGGTGCAGGCCGGCGGTGGTGTCGTCGCCGACAGCCAGGGCGACTTCGAGTACCAAGAGTCCATCAATAAAGCGTCGGCGCCCCTGTTGGCGTTGATGATCGCTGATCCCTGAGCAGCGAGCCTCGCTAGGCTGGTCCTAGGAAGTTTGAGTGCTGTCACTCACCGTTCTGCGTCGCGATGGTCCTTTATCTTGGCCCGTGACCACAATCGCCACCCCTTGGAGGCACCATGGAACATTCGACTTCAACACAACGCGTCTCTCGAGTGCTCCACTGGGTGGGCGAACTCACCTCGCGGGCCAGTTCCACCGTCGTCGTGGCGGTCGTGGTCGTGGTCTACGCCGTGGTCCTCGCGGTGAACGGCTTTCCCGGACGCTGGCAGACTGGTTTTTCTACCGCCGCCGAGGCCGTGACGTTGATCATGCTGTTCGTCATCCAACACACCCAAAACCGCCAACAACTGGTCACCCAGCTCAAACTCGATGAACTCATCCGGGCCTCGCCGCACGCCGATGACCTTCTCGTGCACTTAGAGGTCGCCAAGGACGAAGAACTCATCGAACGTGAACAGGCCCAACTGGCGCATCACGACGCGCTGCGCGACGCCGATGGTAATCCCGTCAATGACACGAACGCTGACGAGTCGTAGTTATTCGAAGTACGTCGGTTCCTGGGGTGCGACGACGCTGCGCGCCCGGTCGCCCAAGTGAACGGCGATCTCATTGAGCGAATCGTGGAGGCTCACGGCGGTGCGAATGAGTTGCTCTTTGAATACCGTTTGGTGACTCGTGGCGACGCCGCTGCTATGGGAGTAGTTGAGGTCTTGCTCGATGTGGTGGATCTGGCGCTCTATTGCTCCAAAGAGTTGCGCCGCGATCTCGATGAGCCGTTCGACGTCGTCTTGAATTGGGGTGCTG
Source organism: Acidimicrobiaceae bacterium (assembly GCA_003133075.1). Lineage (GTDB taxonomy): Bacteria > Actinomycetota > Acidimicrobiia > Acidimicrobiales > RAAP-2 > RAAP-2. Next base: position 3,657 of record PKZN01000055.1, read on the forward strand.
AGTTCGCGGAAACCCGCGAGTTTCGCGGCGTGCTCCGACGCGAGCATCCGCTCGGGCGCGTCCGGTGCGTCGGGTGCGTCAGGGCTCTCTAAAAGCATCCTTCACCTTTTCACCGGCCTGTTTCATGTTGCCCGCTTGCACGTCGGCGCGTCCCTCCGCGGTGAGGTCGGCGTCGCCCGTGGCGTGTCCCGCGGCTCGCTTGGTCTTGCCGCGAGAGACCTGCAGCATGTTCTTGATCTTGTCCTTCATGGCCATGGTGTCCTCCACCTTTCTTAGCGAGACGGGCGTCGCAGTGCAGCCCTGGTGCAATTCATTCGACAAGGGGGGGCCATCATCGAACATTCCAAGGGCCGGTCTCGATCTGCACTTCCACTGCGACAACCCCATCTCGGACGTACGAGGACGTCACTCACGACACTGCGTCGCGGTAACGCGAACTCGATAGTGCCCCAAAATTAAGAGTGATGGCGTGTGCCCTCGATCGGGGCTCACAGGGGCACACGCCATCAATCAACTGTTGGTCTCTTCATGCACCGAACTTGCGTGGCCCTGCGGGTCCACGACTTCACGAACCATTGTGTGGTGTCGGCTTCCCGGCGATCGCCGAGAGACACCGAAGACGACTGAGGAGGCGATAAAGCCGAGCACGCCAGCAATCATGAGAATGACGCCCACCGTAGAGAGGCGAAAGCCCGTTCCCTGGTAGGTAACGGCCCAGTACATGATTGCCCCAGCCGCCGTAGCGATTGCGCTGAGGACCATCCCAGGTAGACCCATGTCGCTCCTCCGTTTCGACTCAACGAATGTCGAGTGCGAAGGAAGCGAGGTCTTGACGTCCTGGGGGAAGAGTACCACGTCACCGGGCGATGGTCCAGTTGGCCGCAGAGAACTTTCCGCAGCGGCGGCGACTACAGCGGTGCCCCGATGACGGGGTTTCGTTCCTGGTCAGGGGACCGAGGTATGCGCTCGGCCCTCGGGGGATGCCCCTAGTGCTTTTTTGGCTTCAGTACGTCAAGGGCGACGGGATCGATGGAGTTCGACACCACGGCGATCGCTACCTCGGTCAGCCCCTCATTGTGGTTTCGAGCGTGCGCTCGCATTCGATCGAACGCCTCATCCATTCCGCTGTCGGTGGCTTGGCGAATCATGCCCTTGGCCTGCTCGATGATGATGCGACTATTGAGCGCGTTGCTCAGTTGATCATTGAGCGTGTTGGCGTTCTGAGAGGACTGATGTTGCAATATCGCAATGGTGGCCACGTCCGCGAATCCTCTCGCGACANNCCGAGGAGTGAATCGGGGCCAGCGATCGTTGTCGGAGCCCAACATGTGGTTGACAATGGGTTGGCCGTCTCGGTAGCAGTCGACGCAAGGCCCCTCATCCACTTGGATCTGGAACAGCTCGAGGACGCGCATCGAATCACTCGACGAAGCGACGAACTGTAGTTCGCCGCCGGGCCAAGCCAACATCACGCCGGCGGCGTCCACGTCCACCGTTTCCACGCACCGGTCGCTCAGGACCGTCAGCACATCAATGACGTCATAGTCGTCGACGAGGTTGTCGGCGAGTTCGACCAGCGTGCTAATTACCAATGATTCTCTAGCCATCGTTTCCTCTGTCAATCGACTGCGAGATGGCGGTCCGCGGCGCCAAAGCAATTCCTCCGCCCGATAACGCCAATCCTACTCATGTGGAACCCTTTGAGCCCGTTCCCGCGACCCAGGAGTCGGTGTCGTGATCAAAGCGCGTCGAACGGGAGATGATTTGTTCGGCCAAAAGCGATATTTCCATGGCTTCGGCGAAGGCGTGCGTGCGAATCAATTCCAGAGCGGTTCTCACGGACATGGAACCCTGGACCGCGACCATGCCGGCCGCTTGGTGCACGCGAAAGTCCAGCCCCGACTGTCCGTGAAGTTCTTCGGCTAATTCACCAATCGGCGAGCCCGCCTGCATCGTCAACACGGCTCGCGCGATAACCGACGCCATCAGGTACGCGTCGGACATTTGAGCGTCGCTCAACTGTCCAGGGTTTTCGCGGTAGAGACTGAGGGCCCCAAAACTCGCCGCGCCGATACGAACGGGAAACCCGAAGACCGCGCCGGCGCCGGCCGCCGCCGCTTGAGATGCGTACATCATCCACTGCGGCGCGCTCGGCGACGAGAGGTCGACGTCTTGCACCACTACCCCGCCCGCACTCGCCTCGAAGGCGGGCCCTTCGCGCAGGGTGATCTCCAGATCCATGAGCGTGCGCGCGAAGTCGTTACTAATGCAGAGGGTCGTCATCTCATTGCCTTCAGA
>PKZN01000017.1 GCA_003133075.1 Acidimicrobiaceae bacterium
GCGAGCGCGCCCGCCGAGAGCGCATCGAACGGCGCACTGCGCGGAACGATCACCCCCGCCGAAGGGCTCGCCGTCGTCCCCCTCGCCGGACCAGCCACCTGGACCCTCAGCGCCAGCGCGAGCGTGGGTTCGACGCTCGAGTGCGGCGGCGCCGCGGTGGCGGTGACCAGTCCGTTCGTGGTCGGCGCGGGCGACGACTGTCAACTGACCCTCGCCCCGAACAGTCTCTCGAGCACGCTGACGTGGGAACTAACCCCGAGCACGTGAAGCGAACCGCGACCTCCCACGTGCACGGGTTCGCCCTCGTGGCGTATTTCGCCCTCTTGCCCTACGTCGTAGTCACCAAGTGGCAATCGAGCGGCGTCGAGAACGACGGCACACTGGTACGGGCGCTGCTCATTCTCTTGAGCGTCTTTTGGATTGGCTTCCTCGCTCAGGTGACGCTCAACGTGTTGCGTCTGCGTCGCGGGGCCCACGCCAAGGGTGGCGGCAGCGCCTGGCTCGCCGGACTAGTCGTCGCCCTCATCACCCTCGTGCTGCCCGCGTCGCATCCGGGGGTTCATCAGGCGCCCACGGCGAGCGTCGCGCAACGCGACGTTCGTGCCCGCGCGCCGGTCACGCCGTCGCCCCTCCCCCCGCTGAGCGGTCTCACGAGCGTTCCACTGGCCCTCATGGCCAAACGGCGCGGGGACCTCTTGCGCCACGACTCGAGTGACTTCGACGTCGAGGAGTCAATTTCTCTCCTGCGCTCGCGCGACCCCGACCTCATCGCCACCGTCGCGCGCCTCGCGGGTGATGCACGAGAGGGTGTGCTCGAGGTTCGTGATGGTGTCGCGCGAACACCCGCCAGCGGCCCGCTCCCCGCGATCGTCGCCTGCGCGCTGGGTGTCAGTGACGCCGGTACTCTCGTGAGTTTCGCGCGGGAAGGTGGTCGTCTTCCCGTGCTCTCCACGTGGCGTCCCGACGACGTCGAAGAGCGAGTCGTGGCGCTGCACGAGGGTCGAGTGCATTTCGTGCGCGACGAGGTCGCCCTGATCCGCGCACTCGCCACAAGATCCCTGCGCCAGAGCGTCGTGGTGTACCTCGGGGCGGCGGCGGAGTTGGACGGTGAACTCGCGGCCTGCGCGGTGACCCTCGCTGCAGTCGGCGACGCCACCGCGCGCATCGAGTACGACGGACCACCAGCGATGGAACCGGTCGGTGCCCCGAGCGACGTGTTCGTTGAGTTACTGCGCGCCGATCCCCACGTGAACGGCCTCGTCGAACCCTTCACCCCGACCTTGCGTCGGCGTTGTGTCGAGATGACGGCGTACCTCGCTCTGCACCGTCGAGAGCCGGTGACCGGCGAGCGTCTGCGAACGCGCGTACTCACGCACGCCGACGTGGACGCCTCGACGCGCACCCTCGCCAACACCGCGAGCGCCGTGCGCAGAAGTCTCGGCGTCGACGCCCGAGGTCCGCGACTGCACCCGGTGACGTCCTCGGGCCTCTACGAGACTCACGGGCTCTCGAGCGATGTCGAACGCTTCTCCTCGCTCGTGTCCCAGGCTCGACAACTCCCGGCCGACGGCGGTGCCGACCTCGCCCATCAGGCGTTGTTGTTGGTCAAGGGTGAGCCGCTCGCCAGCGCGTTGCGGGGATTTGAGTGGTTTCTTGCGGAGGGTCACGGCGCGCGTCTGGCGCGCGACGGTGAGTGGGCGGCCTTAGCCCTCCACCACGCATCGTTACAGCGGGCCAACTACGAACTCGCCTTTTGGGCCCTCCAGCAGGGTCTGCTCATTGATCCCTACAGTGACGCGCTCGCCGAGGCGTTGCAGCGAGTGCCGCGCTTACGCGAGTTTGGCGGCGATGGCGCCCGCGGACCGCAGGACGAGTCCGTCAGCCCCCGCGGCGCTGTAGCGATGAGCTGGTCGTTCACGCGCTTCTCGCAACAGGTCACGAAGTAACTCAGAGAACGCCAGGGGTGGATCAACGAAGAGGTACTTGGCCAACGACCCGGGAATCGTGTTGATCTCATTCACGTAGAGTTCGCGCTCATTAGCGAGGAAGTCCACACGCGCCACCCCCCGCACGGAGCACAACTCAGTGAGCACCCGAGCGCACTCGATCAGCTGCGCTGCTTGATCGTGGGCGATGACGGCGGGGAGTTCGCGCGGCGCACTGACCATCCCCTCACCCCCGACGTACTTGTCGCGGTAGTTGAGAATCTCCGCGTTGGCCGTTCGGCGAAGTGGTCGTTCGATGGCGGAGAGTTCGAGCGCCGGGAACGAGCGCACGGCGATCTGAAGGTCGTGCAGGTCCTCGCGGTAGGGCTCTATGACGCAGCCGAGGGCCAAGTGACCGTTCGCCGCCAATCGGCCGCGGGCCGTCGCAAGGTCAGCGACCACTTCGATGCCGATAGACGATCCCCCGAAGCGAGGCTTCAAGATATAGGGTCCCGCAAAGGGCAGTGACTGCGTCTCTGGCGCGAGCAGCGCCCGCGGCAGCGTGGTGAGACCCGCTTGGGCAACCACCGCACCGAAGGCCCACTTGTCCATGCCGAGCGCCGCGCCGGCCACACTCGGACCGCTGTAGGCGAGGCCCGCGAGATCGAGCGCGCCCTGGAGAGTGCCGTCCTCGCCCGGACCACCGTGGGTGGCGAGCACGAGGGCGTCAACGTCGAGCCGTCGCTCGCGTCCGAGTCGGCCACCCCCGCCGTAGAACCCCCCGTCTTCTCCGAGGCGCAGGGTCACCTCGCTCGAACCCTTGGGCACGCCGTCGAGGAAGGCCTCGGCTTCGACGTCGTTCGCCACGAGGAAGTACGAACCCGTCTTGGTCCAGTAGATGCCGCACACGTCGCTCTCGGTGCGACTGAGTTCGCGAAGCGCCTGGAGGCCCGTGAGGATCGAGATGTCGTGTTCGGGGGTGGGACCCCCGAAGAGCACGCCGCTACTCACCGAACACCCCTCGACCACGCCATGACGACCTCAAGGGTAGTGGTCGGGCAGATCGTTGAGGAACAACACGCCGTCCCCGGGTCCCAGATTGGCTCGAGCCCACGCGACCGCCAGAGCACGGGTATCGAAGCGTCGCGGCGGACGCTCGAAACCCGCCGCCAGTGCGAGCGCGTTGGTGCGCCCGATCGCCACGAGTTCTCCCGGTAGTGCCGCGACCCGTTGGCCGAGGCGCAGGTTCTCACCGTACTGTTCTGGTCCGAGCTCGACCAGTCCCGGCGTCACGACCACGCGCCGGCCCGAGAGCTCGAGGTCGGCGAGCACTTTAATGGCGGCACGAGCGCTGGCGGGGTTCGCGTTATAGGTGTCGTCGATGACCGCAACACCCGCGGCGGAGCTCTCGACGTTGAGTCGATGCGCGACACCGGCCACGTTCTGCGTGCGTGCGAGTAGTTCCTCGTTAGCGATGCCTACAGCCATGGCGGCGGCGAGGGCGCAGGCCAAGTTGGTGGGTTGCACGCCGATGACTTCATCGACGGTGCCGAGCGTGACGCCCTCGACGACGATCCTCCATCGCCGGGCCTCGACGGCGACGCGCACGTCAACGTCCTCGCGCTGGGACCCCGCGGTGATGACGCGTTTACCCTCGTCGCGAAGGGACGCGGGCCAGTTCGCGAGCAGTGGGTCGTCCACGTTGAGCACGACGACGCTCGCGCGCTCGGTGATCTCTCGCTTGGCCGCCTCGACCACGCGAAGGCTCTTCATTCGCTCGAGGTGGACCGGACCAATCGCGGTCACCACGGCGATCTCGGGGACGAACCACGAGGTGAGCGCACGGATCTCGCCGGGCCCGTAGGTGCCCATCTCGGCGACGAAGACCCGCGTACCCTCCGCGAGGCTCTCGTTGACGGCGCGCGAGAGTCCGGCGCGGTTGTTGTAACTACGCGGTGAGGACACGACGCCGTAGTCCGCACCGAGGATTGCCGCGAGGTGGTGCTTCGTCGAGGTCTTGCCGTAGGACCCCGTGATGGCGACCACGCGCGGGTTGACCTGCGCGAGTCGTTTCGTGGCCTTTTCAACGAACACCATCGCGCGGCGTTCCTCGAGTGGTGCGACCACGCGCACCGCGAGATCGAGGACGGGGGGCACCGCGATCACCATGATCACCGCGCCGAGGTACGGGATCGACGTCAGAGCACCCAGGGCCGCGACGAGGAGGGAGAACCCCGCCGCCACGACCGCGACGGTGCGCAGCCGCTTCGTCCATTCGAGGCGTCCCGTCCGTCCGCGCAGCGAGAGCCCCACGGGACAGAAGAGTCCGTAGAGCACGGCGGCGAGCACGAGGAAGTCGTAGACGCGCAGTACGCCGGTGACGAGCATCGCTAACACCAAGGCGTGACTGAGCGTCACCGGTCGGCGCGGACGTGTGCGCGGTGGCGTCTTGGCCCCGCCGATCTGTGGCGAGGTCCAGCGCGCGAGAAAGCGCCACATTGAAGTCGGGTCGTAGTGCTCGCGTTGCAGGACTCGGAGCCAGCGCGCCATTTGGGCCGCGTAGGCGACGGCCAGGAGTACCGAGAGCACCGTAGCGAGCGCGACGTGCACTTAGGCCAATGCTCTCTCGACCGCGAGCGCCAACTCCTCGGGCGCCTCGGTCGGCACCAGATGGCCGACGCCCTCGAGGAAGCGCAGCGAGTGCTCACTCGAGATCATCTCGGCGGCGCGGCGCGCAACCTGCGGCGGCACCTCTCGGTCCTCGCCACCCCAGACCAACGCCACCGGTGCGTGCAGCGAGGTGAGTTCGGCTTCGTAGGATTCGTTCACGCTGGCGACGAGCACGGCGCGCATGACGCCCTCGGCGTTGCGGTAGTCGCTCGATCCGTACTTTTGGCGGGCGCGCTCGAGTCGCCGCTCACTGAGGACCCCGTGACCATTGAGCCACCGGGTGGCGCGATAGGCGAGCGGCGAGCGCGAGGTACCCGCCGTGCGAAGCAGCGGTGAGCCCACCAGGACGAGCGAGCGCACTAACTGGGGGTGCGTGGCCGCAACAACCGTGGCGACCGTGCCCCCGAAGGAGTGTCCCACGAGGACCAACGGGTCGACGGCGAGCTCCTCGAGGGCCGGCACTATTAATTCGGCGTAGTGGCGTGCCCCCCCGGGCTCCCTGGGCACCGGCGTCGCACCGAATCCGGGAAGGTCGAGCGCGACTGACGCGACGCCTCCCGCGGCCACGGTTGCTGCGGCCGCAGCGAAGTCGCCGCCACGTCGTCCCCAGCCGTGCAGCCAGACCACCCGGACGGGACCTTCGCCGTAGGACTCTCCAAAGAGACGAGCGTTGGCGTAACTTCGAAGCACGCTCATCAGGTTAGTGAGGCCCTCCACTCGCCTAAAGACACGTCACCATCGGCCGGTAGCGTGCAAGACATCATGAGCGATGCGACGACCTTCTCCGAGCGACTCCTGGTCGGCCTCACCCCCGAACAGCGCGACGCGGTGATGTCGCCGGCGCGACGCCACCTCGTGCGAGCGACCGCCGGATCGGGCAAGACCCACGTTTTGACCCTTCGAATCCAGCGCCGCGTCGCCGACGGGGAGGTCGCCGCAGATCAGGTGTTGGCGATGACCTTTACGCGCAAGGCGGGGGACGAACTGCGTCGCCGACTCTTTCGCGCGGGTGTACGAGACGTGCGTGCGGGCACCTTCCACCGCGCCGCACTCAACCTGGTGACCCAGTATCGCGAGGACCACCACCTACGTCCGCTCACGTTGGAGCCGAATCGCCGAAAACTCGTGAGCACGCTCGCGACGCAGTTGCGCCAAAGTGGCGAACTGCGCATCGAGGATTGGCAGTTGCCCCGACTAGAGCTCGAGATCGGCTGGGCGCTCAGTCAGGGATACAACGGCACGTTGTACGCGAAGAACGCGCGTCGACTTCGACGTGACGCACCGCTGGCGCCGGCCGTCCTCGCCGACGTGCTCGATCGCTACATCGGACTTTGCAAGAGTCGCGGCGTCATGGATTTCGATCTGCTGCTCAGTGAGGCCATCACCATTTTGCGCGAGGAGCCCGACGTGTTGGCGTCGTTTCGCTACCGCAATCGCTCGCTCTACGTGGACGAGACCCAGGACATGAATCCGCTGCAGTTCATGTTGCTGCGACAGATGGCGGGGGACGACCCGGACTTGTTCTGCGTGGGTGACCCCAACCAGTCCATCTACGGCTTCAACGGTGCGAACCCGACGTTGATCAACGAACTCCTGGCGACCTGGCCCGACACGGTGGTCTTGGACCTCACGCGCAACCATCGCTCGACCGCGAACATCATCGCGGTGGCGAACACACTGCTCGAAGAAGGAGCTCGCGGCATCATGCCCGCCCAGGACGAGGGCGACGTGCCACTGGTGCGCAGTTATAACACTGATGAAGAAGAAGCCCAGCACGTGGCGACGTGGCTCGCAGCGAAGCATCAACCCGGTAGCCCGTGGAAGTCCATGGCAGTGCTCGCGCGAACCAACGCGCAACTCGAGGTGGTCGCGAGCTACCTAGACACCGCCGGCGTCCCCAACGAACGTCGTGGGCCCGATCACTCCCCCGCCTCGGACCTGACGACGCCGGAACGAGGTTCGCGACACCTCGACGAACTCGAGCGCGACGCGGTCGCCCTCTCGACGATTCACCGAGCGAAGGGACTCGAGTTCCAACACGTCGCGGCGATTGGGTGGGCCGAGGGACAGTTACCGAACTACAACGCCACGACCCCCGAGCAACTCGCCGAAGAGCAGCGCCTCGCCTACGTTGCGTTGAGCCGGGCCGAACGTTCGCTCTTGATCACCTGGAGCCGAGGACGCAACGACCCGCGCTACCCCGACCGAACTCCGTCTCGATTCCTCGGTCCCATCGAGCTGGTCGTCAACGACATCGAAGCGCGCGACGCACCCCTTCGAGGCGAAGCGCGTCGCGAACGATTGGCGGCGATCCGAGCATCACTCGAAGAGAGCGTGGAGGCACTCGACGCCGAACAGGTCGCGCGAGTGCCGAGGATATAGTGCAGCGCGTGCTGTCGGATCGAGAACTGAGACCACCATCGTGAACGGGGCGCACGCGTTACTGGGCACACTGTCGGCGAACGACGTGACCGTCTGTTTCGCCAATCCGGGCACCTCCGAGATGCACTTCGTCGCGGCACTCGACGACGCGCCCGAGATGCGCGGCGTGCTCTGTCTCTTCGAAGGCGTCGCCACCGGCGCCGCCGACGGATTCGCGAGAGTACGCGGCACGCCCGCGGCGACGCTCCTACACCTCGGCCCCGGTCTCGGCAACGGTTGGGCGAACCTGCACAACGCGCGACGCGCTCACGTGCCCATCGTGAACATCGTCGGCGATCACGCGACGTACCACGCGGTCTACGACGCACCCCTCCAGAGCAACATCGAGTCACTCGCGGCCCCGCTCGAAGGCTGGTACCGGCGTACGACGAGTAGCGACGAACTCGCCGCCGACGCCGCCGCCGCGATCACCGCGAGCTTCGGCCCGCCGGGACGAGTAGCGACGTTGGTGCTACCCGCCGACGTCTCGTGGGGCGAAGTCCGCACGACACCCTCATCGTTCCCCGTGGCGACGCGTCCGGGCACGTCGGTGCTCGATGAAGAAGCGATGGACGTGGCGCTGCACGCGTTGCGCACCAAACGAACGACGATGCTGCTTGGTGGTTCGCTCCGCGCGGAACAACTGCAACTTGCGCGTCGCGTCGCCGAGGCGACGTCCGCTCGCCTGATCGTCGAGACCTTCCCCACGATTATGGGACGCGGCGCGAACGTTGGTGAAGTCGAGCGGCTGATCTACCTGAGCGAGTTCGCCATCGACCAACTCAAGGACACCGAAGCGTTGATCCTGCTCGGCGCGCGCGAACCCGTGAGCTTCTTCGCCTACCCCGACGTTCCGAGTCGCCTCGCGCCCGCGGGCGTCGAGGTCGTCGACCTCGTCGAACCCGGCGCCGACACGAGCGCGGCACTCGAGGCGCTGGTCGAAAGTCTCGGTGCCCCCCGGGTCGCGCACACTGCGGCCGCACGCGCGAGCGCTCCGTCGGGAGCGCTGACGACGCACTCGTTCGCCGCGGCGATCGGGGCGACGCTGCCTGAAGGCGTCATCGTCGCCGACGAATCAAACACCTCGGGCGTGCAGCTCTTCGCCGCGACGCGCGATGCCCCCGAACACCAGTGGATGACTCTCACCGGCGGGGCGATCGGCTACGGACTGCCCGTGGCCGTGGGCGCCGCGGTCGCCTCGAAGGGGCGGGTCCTCGCCCTCGAGTCCGACGGATCCATGATGTACACCAGCCAGGCCCTGTGGACGATGGCGCGCGAGGGTCTCGACGTCACGGTCGTAGGTCTTTCCAATCGCGGCTACGCAATCCTTAACTACGAACTGCAGCGCGTGGGCGCGACGGCATCGGGCACCGCGAGTGCGCGCATGCTCGACATCGACGACCCGACCTTGGAGTTGGCCGCACTCGCGGCCTCCATGGGCGTACCCGGTACGCGGGTCACCACGGCTGAGGCCCTCACCGAAGCCCTCGAGCGCTCTTACGCGACGCCCGGGCCGACGTTCATCGAGGTCATGATGCCCAAGGGACTGAACTAGTTGATCGAGACGCCTAGGGCGCGTCGGCGAGGATGAAGAACAAGTCGGTCTCTGCGGCTAACTGGTCGCCGACGGTGGCCCGCCCCGAGCCCTTGCCCCCGCGCGCCGAGAGTTTGGTCATCTCGCATTCGATGCGCACCGTGTCCCCGGGCAGGACCTGACGACGAAATCGCGCGCGCTCCACTCCACCAAAGAGTGGCAGGCGACCCGCGTAGCGCGGATCCGCGAGCACGGCCACTGCGCCGCACTGCGCGATGGACTCGAGCAGTAACACCCCCGGCGTCGTCGGTCGACCGGGGAAGTGTCCGGGAAAGAACCACTCGTCTCCCCGCAACGTCCACTCCCCGCTCGCGCGCACACCGGGCTCGATGCTGAGGAGCGAGTCGAGAAGCAAAAATGGCGGCCGGTGCGGCAGCCAGTGCGTTGGATCAAGCGACAGTTCGCTCACGAAAGGGCCAACTCCGCGATTCGCCGTTCGACGTCGACGGTGACCAATCGAAAGGTGCGCTGATCGCCGCGCTTGAGGACGTCGCGGGCGCGCGCGGGCGGTGGCGTGGCGAGCAACGTGGTGGGCGCGTAACACTCAACCGAGTGGTCGCCCTTTAACGCCACGCGGATCACCGCGCCGTGGGACGTGAAGGCGGTGACCTCGCCGGGCACCTTCGCGCCCACACGATACGAACTTCGAAAGAGTGAGAAGTCGGACTCGGGGTTGACCGGTTGGCGACCGCGCCGCAGGGCCACCACCGGCGGTGCCACGGAGGCGGGCGGCGTCATCTTGGTGACCTTCTTCGCGGCCTTCTCAGTTACCTTGGTGGTCTTCGTCGCCGGTGCCCGTTTCTTCGTGGGCGCTTCGACCTTCGCCACCTCAACGACCCTGGCGGCCCGTTTGGCGGCCTTGGCCGTCTTGACGGGAGGTTCAACGACGGTCTTGTCGACGGTCTTTTGGGCCTTGGCGGTCTTCTTCGTCGGCGCCGCTTTTTTCGTAGCCTTGAGCGGCGTCAGCGTCGTGCCGATGGTGGGCGTCGCACCGTTGGACAGCGTGATCGCCAGTTTCTTGGCGCTGCGCGTGGCTTTGACGTTTCGTACCGGGAGCCGCGGCGTGAAGATCCAGCCCACGCCTCGCACCGGCTTTCCGCCGATCAGCCGTCCGACCTCGAACAGCCACGGGTACTCCTCCTGGAACTCCTGGAAGGAGTCGTTGCTCAACACCAGCGCGTCTATGCGATCGGCGATCTTCAAGATGAAGGCGTCACCTCGTCCCACCGCACCCGCCGGCGGCGTCACGATCTCCCCCGCGAGAACCGCCTCGTTGAATCGGCTCCGCTCGGAGGCAGCGGCACGGTGCTCGAAGGTCGCGTCCGCGACCACAATGATCTCGGCCGTCGGGTTCTCCTGATGAAAGGCCTGCACCGCTTCGTCGAGTTGGACCAAACTCGGCGTCGATCGGCCCTCGGTGGCGAGATTCGAACCGTCGACCACCACGCGTACGCGTGGTGCTTTGGTGGGACTCACCCGACGGCTCGTACCAGCAGGTCCGCCTGTTCAGCGGCGTGCACCAGCGACGAACCGGTCGCCGGACTCGCCGACTCCGCGCGCGCGACGTGCACCACGCGAAGGTGTCGCAGTCGGTCGTGCATCTGGAGGTGCACGAAGGGCCACGCGCCCATGTTCTCGGGCTCCTCCTGGAGCCAGATCACTTCGACCAGGTTGGGGTAGAGCGCCAGCGTGCGCTCGATCTCCTCGGCCGGCCAGGGGTAGAGCTGTTCGACACGAACGATGGCGATCGTCGAGGCCGCAATCGCGTCGCGACGAGCGATTGCCTCGTGGGCGACTTTGCCTGACGCCAAGACCACTCGGGTGACCGACCCGACGTCCTCGAGGCGGTCGTTGAGGACCGTCTGGAACGATCCCCGCTCAAAGTCGACGAGTGGCGAGCGAGTGGCGACCGCGCGCAGCATCGACTTGGGCGTGAAGACAATGAGCGGCGTGGGGTGTTCGCGCCGTACCTGGCTGCGGAGCAGGTGGAAGTACTGCGCCGACGTGGTCGGCTGGGCGACACGGATATTGTTGCGCGCACTGAGTGAGAGGAATCGCTCGATGCGGCCGCTCGAGTGCTCGGGACCCTGGCCCTCGTACCCGTGGGGCAACAACATCGCGAGCGACGCGCGCTGCCCCCATTTGTCTTCGGCCGCGACGAGAAAATTGTCGATGATGATCTCGGCGCCGTTGACGAAGTCGCCGAACTGCGCCTCCCACGCGACGAGGGTGTTGGCCGCTTCGACCGAGTAGCCATACTCAAAGCCGAGCGCGGCGAACTCTGAGAGGAAGGAGTCGCGAACCGTGAAGAACCCCGGCGCACCCATGTTGGCCAGTGGCACACTCTGCGCACCGTTCTCGTAGTCAATCAACGCCGCGTGACGGTGGGAGAAGGTACCTCGACGGGTGTCTTGACCCGTCAGGCGAACGTTCGAACCTTCGGTGATCAGCGATCCCACGGCCAACGCCTCGCCGAAGGCCCAGTCGACCTCGCCGCTCTCTAACAGCGTGAGGCGCTGGGCGAACTGGCGCTCGAGTTTGGGATGGACCGTGAACCCCTCCGGCGCGCGCACCGAGGCGCGGGCGATCTCAAGCAGCGTCGCGCGATCGACGCCGGTCTCGGGGGCGGAGGTCTCCGGTCGCGTGAGCGCGACGGGCACCGACTTGAGTTCGGGTACCGGCACCGTACGCACTTCATCAAGGACGCTCTGGAGACGCGAGTTGAACTCGTTCAGCGCGGCCTCGGCCTCGTCAATGGAGATGTCGCCACGTCGCACGAGCGTCTCGGTGTAGATCTTTCGCACCGAACGCATCTGGTCGATGATTTTGTACATCTGGGGCTGGGTGTAACTCGGGTCGTCACCCTCGTTGTGGCCGAAGCGCCGGTAGCACACGACGTCGAGCACGACGTCGCGTTGAAAGGCCTCGCGGTAGTCAAAGGCCAGCCGCGCCGCTCGCGCGCACGCCTCAGGGTCGTCGCCGTTCACGTGGAAGATCGGCGCCTGGATCATCTTCGCGACGTCGGTCGGGTAGAAACTCGAGCGCGCCGACTCGGGCGCGGTNNGCCGCGTCGCCGTGGATCAGCACCGCCAGGTAGGGGTGCTCGACGAATCGCTGGTCGGTCTCGGTACCGTCGCTCGGTCGAATCACCAGGTCCTGCTTGGCGCGCACGATACCCTCGACGACGGGGCTGACCGCTTCGAGGTGGGAGGGGTTCGACGCCATCGAGACGTCGATGGTCACGCCCCGGGGGTTCTTGAAGATGCCGCGAGCGCCCTTGTGGTACTTGACGTCTCCGCTGCCCTGGACGCTCTCGGGGTCGAGGTTGCCTTCGAACTCAGAAAAGATATCGCTGTAGGACTTACCGACGATGTTGGCGAGCACGTTGAGTCGACCGCGGTGCGCCATACCAATGACCGCCTCTTTGACGCCGCGATCGGCGGCCGCGTCGAGGACCGTTTGAATAGCGACGATGGTGGACTCGGCGCCCTCGAGTCCGAAACGCTTTTGTCCGACGTAACGCGTGTGTAAGAAGCGCTCAAAGACTTCGGCCTCGCTGAGCATGTTAAGAATCCGACGCTGCTCTTCGAGGCTCGTGGTCGAACTGACGCCTTCGACGCGTTCTTGGATCCAGCGCTTCTGCACCGGGTCCATGATGTGGCCGTATTCGATGCCCGTCGTGCGACAGTAGGCGTCGCGGAGGATCGAAAGGATCTTCTCCAGCGTCGCCTCGTGCAGTCCCGCGAGACCGTCGACGACGAAGGTGCGCTGCAAGTCCCAGATGGTCAGGCCGTACGTCGCCAGGTCCAACTCGGCGTGCAGCGCCGGGGGCTCACTCGAGAGTGGGTCGAGGTGGGCGTTTAGGTGACCCCGCACGCGATACATATTGATGAGTTCTTGCACCCGAATCTGCTTCAAGATCCGCTCGGCCTCGGCCTCGGCGGAAGCGGAGTTCACGTCCACCGCCCAGCGGGCCGGTTCGTAGGGCACGCCGAGTGAGGCGAAGATCTCGTCGTAGAACTGATGGCCGCCGGTGAGGCACTCGGCCACGTACTTCAAGAACAGGCCCGATTCGGCGCCCTGGATGATTCGGTGGTCGTAGGTCGAGGTCAATGTCATGACCTTGCCGACGCCGAGCTCGGCGAGCGCGCGCGGGTCGGCCGCTTCAAAGCCCGCCGGCCACGACAGCGCGCCGACCCCGAAAATGGCGCCCTGTCCGGGCATGAGACGCGGGACCGACTGCACGGTACCGAGGGTGCCGGGATTGGTGATCGACACGGTCGCCCCGACCAGGTCGTCAGCGCCGTAGCTCCCGCCGTGCACTTTTCGAACGAGGTCCTCGTAGGCCAACAAGAACGAACGGAAATCCATGGTGTCGGCGTTCTGTATCACCGGGACCAAGAGGTTGTGTGACCCGTCCTTTTTCAGCACGTCCACGGCCAAACCCAACCCGACGTGCTCGTGATGACGAACACCCGGCGTTCCCTTTTCATCGACGGCGTCAACGAAGGTCGAATTCAGTGCGGGAATCTCGCCCAGACCCTTGACGAGAGCGAAGGCGATCACGTGGGTGAATGAGACCTTGGCCCCGCTCGAACGGGCGAGCGATTCATTGAGCGCCGCTCGGTTGATTTCGAGGAGTCGAGCGGGCACCGTGCGCACGCTGGTGGCGGTCGGCACGAGGAGACTGGCGTTCATGTTGGTGACGATGCGAGCCGCGGCACCGCGCAGCGGCGTGGCGGCGGCGTCAATGGTCACCGGTGCCGGCGTGGCGACCACCGGTGGCGGCGACGCGGTGGCGACCGTGGGCAGCGTCGAGCGTTGGTAGTCGGCAAAGAACTCTCGCCAACTCTCGGCNNGTCACCCCTCCAGCCTAGGGGTGAAAGGGGGGCAACTATGGCGATTCACTGGTCCATCGAGCCTTCTCGCCCGATAGGTTTTTAACGTGCCTTCTTCCTCGACGATGCCGTCTCGACTGCACTTCATTGCGAACAGTCCGGTCGAGGGTCTCGCGGTCGCCGAACGGCGGGTCGCCTCGCCGCAGGCGAGCATCATCTTCGTGCACGGCGCCCTCGATCGCGGCGGTTCCTTTGCGCGCGTAGTTCGCCGCCTCGTCGAATTTGACGTCGTCGTCTACGACCG